>JACUTW010000125.1 GCA_014859605.1 Desulfuromonadales bacterium | reverse complement strand
GCCTTGATCAGCTTTAGATGCCGGTTGGCGGCGTTTTGTTTATTTGCAGCCATAAATCCCCGCAGTGTTTTGGACGATCATGAAAAATAGCGAGTACGGAATTTATGATGCTCTCCTCGACGAGTATCTGCGCGATGCTTTGGCGGCTCGCCCGGAACTACGAACCGTCTTCGGCAAGATCGACCCGGAAGAGCAACCGGCCCGCTATGCTGCCTTCGTTGCCAAGGTTCTGGAACAGGCTCTGCGTGAAGAATCCGACTCGGAGAAACGTCTCGCCCTCTGCAATTTCATCCTTGGGCAAGTCGCCCGTGAACCGGGGAGGGGGCATCTCGAAAAACATCGCCTCATAGCGGATAAAAAGCCAATTCTTCTCGAAATCACCCCGCTGCACTACGGAAATTCAGGCATCCCTCGCCCCCACACCTCGCTGACAGAAAGTAGCCTCTTTACCGGTTCCCCCCACGAACCGCAGCTGGGACATGAGCTCCTCGAAGAGATGCGCTCTGCCGATGGCGTCGATATCCTCGTTTCCTTCATTAAATGGTCGGGCCTGCGCTTGCTGCTGCCGGCCTTTGAGGATTTGCGCGATCGACAGGTGCCGGTGCGGCTGATCACCACTTCCTACATGGGCGCTTCTGATGCCCCAGCGGTGGAGTGGCTGGCCAGTCTCCCTAACGTCGAGGTGCGTGTCTCTTACGACACTGAGCGCACCCGGCTCCACGCCAAGGCCTATCACTTCAAGCGCAAGAGTGGTTTTGCCACCGCCTACATCGGCTCGGCGAATATGTCCCATGCCGCCATCACCAGCGGCTTGGAATGGAACCTCAAGGTGACGGCGCAGGATATGGCGCACATCCTTGAAAAGTTCTCTGTCGAATTCGAGACCTACTGGAACAGCCACGAATTCCTCCGATTTGACCCGCTGCAACCGGAGATGTTCCGGGCGGCGCTTGCCCATGGCAAAGATCGCCGCAGCGGCCCGGCTGTCTTCTTTGATCTGCGGCCTCATCCCTTTCAGGAACGCATCTTGGAGGCGCTGGAACGAGAGCGGAGTAGCCATGATCGCTGGCGCAATCTCGTCATTGCCGCGACCGGCACCGGTAAGACCGTCGTCGCTGCTTTCGACTTTAAACGCTTCTTTGATTCGAAGCAGAAGCAGGCCAAGCTCCTTTTTGTCGCCCATCGTCAAGAGATCCTCCTGCAAGCTCAAGCCACCTTTGCCAATGTCCTTCGTGACCAGAACTTCGGTGAACTGCAGGTCGGGCAATTTCAAGCGACACGCATGGAGCACCTCTTCTGTTCCGTCGGCATGCTCAGCAGTCGCCGCCTCTGGGAGCAGGTCGGGAGCGGATTTTACGATTACATTGTCGTTGACGAAGCCCACCACGGCACCGCCAACATTTATCGGCCGCTCTTCGACCACTTTACCCCGCAGATTCTCCTTGGCCTCACCGCCACCCCAGAGCGGATGGATGGTGACAACGTCGCCGCCGATTTTGGTAACCGTTTCGCCGCCGAGATTCGCCTCCCCGAAGCGCTGGAGGAAAAGCTCCTATGCCCTTTCCACTATTTCGGCGTCGCTGACCCGATCGCCATCAACGGCGAACAGTTTTGGAAGAGCGGCAAGTATGATGCCGCAGCCCTGGAAAACGTCTATGTACTCGATCAGGTGAAAGCCCGGCAGCGCGTCGATGTCATCATTACTGCCCTCCACCGCTATGAGCCCGATTTCAGCAGTCTCAAGGGGATCGGTTTCTGCGTCACCATCAAACATGCTCAGTTCATGGCGGAGACCTTCAGTGCTCTCGGCGTCCCCGCTGGCGCCTTGGTCTCCGGCGTTGAGAATGATCGTTGTCAAGAGCTGTTGGCCGAGCTCAAAGACGGTCGTCTCACCTTCCTCTTTACCGTCGATAAGCTCAGTGAAGGGGTCGATGTCCCGGAAGTCAACGCCGTTCTCTTCCTCCGCCCCACCGAGAGCTTGACCGTCTTCCTCCAGCAGCTCGGGCGTGGCCTGCGCCATGCACCGGGGAAAGACTGCCTCACCGTCCTCGACTTTGTCGGTCAGACCCATCGCCGCTACCGGGTCGATACCAAGCTGAAAGCGCTCCTCCCCCGCCATCGCTTCTCCATCGACAAAGAAGTGGAGCAGGATTTCCCCCACCTCCCGGCTGGCTGCTCCATTCAGCTCGACCGCCTCTCCCGGCAGTACGTACTGGAGAACATCCGCGAGAATCTCGGCAGGTTGAATGTGCAGGTGCCGGACCGGTTGCAGACCTTCATCATTGAAAGCGGGCAGGAGTTGACCTTCGGCAATTTCATCCGTTACCACGATTACGATCCGGAACAACTCTTGGTGAAGGAGACGTGGTCCGAATGGAAAGCCAAGGCACAGTTAGGCCCCATCCCCACTGATCCGGATCTGGCGCGGCTGAGCAAAGCTCTGGTGCGCGCCGCCTTCATCAACGGCCCGCGGGAAATTGCCGTGTTGCGCGCGGTCCTTGCCATGGTTGCCCACGGTGCTATTGACGAGGCGCTGGCGGTAGCCGGGGACTCCGCCATGTCGATTTACTATCGGATTTGGGGAGACAAAGGGAGCAATCTTGGTATCTCCTCCCTCGATGATGCTTTTCGTCGTCTGGCCCGCAATCCGTCGATCCTGGCCGACCTCGACGAAATTCTTGCCTGGGCAGAGGATACGACCGAGGTCAGCGGCCTGATCCCGTCGCTCCCCTTTGTCTGCCCGCTGGAGTTGCATGCTTGTTACGGCGGTAAAGAGATTCAGGCGGTCTTCGGCAAGGCCAACCTTGTGACGTCCGGGCAGACTGGGGTCGGCGTGTTTCATTTTCCCGAATTCAAGACTTATGTGCTGCTCGTCACTTTTCAGAAGACCGAGAAGGAATTCTCGCCGAGCACCATGTATGCCGATTACCCCATCAGCCGCGAGCTCATGCATTGGGAGTCCCAGGCGAATACCGCGCAGCATCACATGGACGGGCAGAACCTGATTCACCATCAGCAGCGGGGTTACACGATTTTGATCTTTGCCCGCGATCAGAAGAAGCGAAACAATGTCACGGTGCCCTTTACTTATCTGGGACCGGTGGATATGGTCAGTTACGAGTGTGATCGGCCGATCAAGATGGTCTGGCGTTTGCGGTATTCGATGCCGGTGGAGATGTTCGAGGATAATCGGAGAGGAGGATGATGCAGGAAATGGAAGAAATAAGTTGCACTCTTTGTGGCATAGAGTTGAAGGACCAAGATGCCGCATATGGATTAACGCCGGGAACCATTGATGAGGATTGCGACGGTTTTCGCATCGATTCAGATTCCGATTGGGATGTTTACTGTGCCGACTGCATGAACGAAATTGACCGAATGATTTCAGCCTACCGGCAAAAAAGGTCGAAATAAACTGGAGAATTCGGAGATCAGCTAGTACCCTAACCCCAACTTCCCGGCGATCCGCCTGACTATGCTGGGTGTGAAATCAACCTGCAAGGATCGCTGGCGTCAGGTGTTGTCGGAAGCAAAAAGAATTGAGAGAAAGCATCTCTTCACCCTTGAACCGGGTATCAGTGAAAACCAGACCAGCGAAATGGCCCACCACATGCTGACGTTGGTCCTCCCGAAAAATCTTCATGACAGTTACAAGGCTGCACAGCAGGGGAATTTGTTAAGCATGCAATCATTTATTGAGCTTGCAAAAGAGCGGCAGCGTTAGCTTTCCCGTCGCCTTGGGGGCCCGCATAAGAATCGGGCCCCGCCCTCCGTGCCGAGAATGCCGCGCCGGTCAATGCGTCGATTGTGAGTTGATGAGAAGAAGATGGGAGTCAGAGATGCCCTCCGCAGGAGAGAGGCGTTTTTTGCTTCCTTTTTGTTGCCGCCTGGACAAAAAGGAAGGCGTCTGGCGGGACGCAACCCGCCGGCTTTTCATCCGATCTGGTTTACATCGGGCACCCACAAGGGGTGCCCCTACCAGAGCAGGGGGCTAACCAGGAACCTAGCGATAGGACTAGCGGTAAGACTATCGATAAAACTATCGATAAAACTATCGATAAGGATTTATCTGTGGCTGAAAAAGCTATTGTCAGCATGATCGAATCCAACCCGTCAGTTACCC
>JACUTW010000124.1 GCA_014859605.1 Desulfuromonadales bacterium | reverse complement strand
GGGATCTTTTGACCGAGATGATCTTTTTGCGGAGCAGCAGAACTAAAGCTGATCTTTTTCAGCCGGAGCCGGATTTCACCCGGCACATCGCCGATCGCTTCCGCCGCATTAATGACCAGATTCATGACGACCTGACTGATCCGGCTGTTGTCGCCGACCACACCGGGGAGATCCGAACCGGTATCCAGGGTCATCGTCACATTTTTGTGTAGCAAGGCCTTCACTAGCTGCATCAGGTCAGCGATCAGAACCTCCATATTGACCTGCTCAAGAGAAAATTGCGCCTTCCCCGCATAAGCGAGCATTTGTCGGCAGAGTTCGGCACCGCGTTGTGCCGCTGTTTCTATTCGTGAGAAATGTTCTCCAGCTGCGGCCGGATCACTTTGCCCAAGGAAACAACTCCCCATGATCATCGCCAGCAGGTTGTTGAAGTCGTGAGCAACGCCGCCGACCAGGACACCAAGACTCTCCAGCTTTTGTGCCTGCTGAAATTGCTTTTGCAGGACCTCCTTCTCCTCATCAGCGAGCTTGCGCTCCAGTTCGGCGGCGGCTCGCAGCGAGACCAGCTTCAGGATCGATTCGGCGAGATGCTGATCCTCCATGGGCTTGCGGCCGATCATCGCAAGCAGACCGACCGGCTTTCCGGCCGAATCCCACAAGGTGATGCCGATATAACTCTCAGCTGCGAGCTCCTGCAAAATCTGGTCGGTGGGAAAGCGCTGACGAACATCGCGCGAATAGATGCAGAGCCCTTTGCTGAGCACTTCGCCGCAGGGGGTATCGTGCAGAGAATAGTCCAGGTTGTCGACAAATTCTCCATCCGAGTAGATCGCCAGAGTTCGGGCCACAAGGTTGTCACCCAGCAAACGATCGATGCAAACAAAATCCATATCAAACGTCTGAGCAAGATAGCGCGCCAGAGATTGAAAAAAATCTTCGCCGGTCCCGAGGTAAGCCGCTTGCAACAGGAAGAGCTGGGCCTCCTCGATCTTTTTGCGCTCGGTGATATCGACGAACATACAGGCAAACTGGTTGGGCGCCGGGCGAAAAGCCTTGACCTCAAAATACTTATTCAGAGCGGCGGAGTAGTTTTCCAGCAAAACCGTTTCGCCGGTGCGGGCCACTTTGCCGTACGTCTCGATCCACTCCGGTTCGATTTCCGGCAGCAGTTCGAGGACGGTGCGGCCAATCACCGCGTCTTCCTTCAGGCCGGTGATCCGCTCGAAGGCGGGGTTGACGGCCAGATAGCGATAATCGCAGGCTTTCCCCTCTTCGTCCCAGATCATCTCATGTAAAGCAAAAGCATCGAGCATCTCGTGAAAGAGGGTCTGGTATTCCTTTTTCTGGCGCGCCAGCAGAGCCCGCTGTTCTTTGACCAGTGCGTTGCGCTCCTTCAAAGCCAGATGATTGCGCACCCGCAGCTTGAGCAGGTCAAAATTCACCGGCTTGGTCAGATAATCGATGCCGCCGGTGTCGAGCCCGCGCAGCGCCCCGTCCTGAGTATCGAGGGCGGTCAGAAAGATCACCGGGATATCGGCATAACGTTCCTCGGCTTTAATAATACTGCAGACTTCAAACCCGTCGAGATCCGGCATCATCACGTCGAGAAGGATCAGATCGATGGGGTGGTCGGCCAGCAGGGCGATAGCCGCATAGCCGTTCAGGGCAGTGAAAACGTCATACTCATTCTTGAGGGTCGCCAGAATGAGCTGAACATTGATTGCATCGTCATCCACCACCAGAATCTTGAAACGTTTATCCATGGCCTATCTCCGTTTCAATTTTCACAACCCTCTTCATCTCAGCCTGTAAGTCATTGGTCATCAGCGGCTTGGCAACATAGCCATCAAACCCTTCCGAAAGAAAACCCGCCTGATCGCCGCGCATCGCATGTGCCGTGACCGCGATCACCGGCTGGCGCCAGCCGCTTTCCCGTTCTTGCTGGCGGATTTCCCGCAAAGTCTCTCTGCCGTTCATCACCGGCATCTGAATATCCATCAGCACCAGATCAAAGCGGCTGTCTTGCAAGGCGGCGAGACATTCCCGGCCATTGTTGACGACGACCAAGTCATGACCGAGTTTACTGAGCAGGGCGGTGGCGAAGGTGATGTTGATCGCATCATCTTCAGCATAAAGGATCCGCAGCGACGGCCCCTCCCAGCTAAACTCTGACATCGCGCTGGCGTCCGGGGGGGCCTGCAGGGTTGTTGTGTCAATGCTGAAGGGGAGGGTCAAGGTAAAGCAGCTCCCCACGCCCGGCGTACTATCGACCGAGATTGGGCCCCCCATCAGCCCTGCCAGGCGCCGGCTGATAGTCAGACCGAGGCCGGTGCCGCCGAAACGGCGGGTGGTCGAGCAGTCTTCCTGAATAAAGGGCTGGAAGATATTTTCAAATGCCTCGGGGGCGATGCCGATACCGCTGTCACGGACCGCAAGCTGAACCAGAATCGATCTGCCGTGCTGTTCGACTAATTGCGCCGAGAGCTGAATACTCCCCTCGGAGGTGAACTTGACGGCGTTGCCGAGGAGATTGAGAAGAATCTGCTTGATCCGCAGTTGATCCCCGAGAACGACAGGGGGAAGATCCTCGGCCATAGCGACATGCAGTTTGAGGCCTTTTTCGAAAATAACGGAGCGTTGCATCAAAAGGCTATCACGGATGCACTGCTGCAGACTGAAGGGACTGGCAACAATCTCGACCTTGCCGGCTTCAATTCTGGAGAGATCAAGGATGTCATTGATCAGCGACATCAGGTTATTGCCGGAGAGTTTGATTGCCCCGGTATACTCGCGCTGCTCCGGGGTCAGACTGGTCAACTCCAGCAACTGAGCCATGCCAAGGACACCGTTCATCGGCGTACGGATTTCGTGGCTCATGTTGGCGAGAAACTGGCTCTTGGCAATGCTGGCGCCTTCAGCGGCAGATTTGGCATCACGCAGGAGCTCTTCCATCTTTTTGCGTTCGGCAACTTCACCTTCGAGTTCCAGGGTCTTTCGATAAAGACTTGCCGATTTACGGCCCACCAGGTGCGTGCCGAAGCCGATGCCGCCAACCAAAGGAGGGCGTGAATAATGAGCACCCCTTGCCACTCTCTAGCCTTCAAGGCATACAACGGCGCGAGATCGGCAGAGACACTGATGCCGCCCCGAATATCTCCCTCGCGATAGCCTTGCGACTGATGGCATTTTGCAACTGGTTACGAAATCAAATGGGCATCGACCTTTCGTGACAAGATCGATGCCCATTAGCAATCAATATCTATGACCAATTAGCATTGAGTGGTTCCACCGCAGCATCTTCGTTACCCTGCGGATTATTGAGGCGCAAGGTCTCGTTCCTGCCCTCTTTGATCTTGAAGAAGTCGACCTGGGCTTGCAACTGGTCGCTTTGACTGGAGAGTTCTTCGGCAGTGCTTGCCATCTCTTCGGTGGCGGAAGCGTTCTGCTGAATGACTTTGTCGAGCTGCATGATCGCGGCGCTGATCTGGGTGGCGCCGGCATCCTGCTCTTTACTCGCCGCAGCAATCTCCTGCACCAATTCGGCGGTGCGCTGGATACCGGGGACAATTTCATTGAGCATCTCACCGGCCTTGGCGGCAACGGCAACACTGCTCACCGAAAGCTTGTTGATCTCGGCCGCGGCCGACTGACTGCGTTCGGCAAGTTTGCGCACCTCGGCGGCAACCACCGCGAAACCCCGGCCGTGCTCGCCGGCCCGGGCGGCTTCGATGGCGGCGTTGAGGGCAAGGAGGTTGGTCTGGCGGGAGATTTCTTCGATAATGGTGATCTTGGTGGCAATCTCTTTCATCGCCGCCAGGGTCGCCTTGACCGCTGCCCCGCCCTCGCCGGCATTGTGCGCGGCCTGGATCGCAATCTTTTCGGTCTGCAGGGCATTATCGACGTTTTGACGGATATTGGCCGCCATCTCTTCGATCGAAGAGGACGCCTGCTCCGCCGAAGCGGCTTGTTCTGTTGCCCCTTGCGACATCTCTTCACTGGCGCCGCTCATCGTCTGCGCCCCGGAAGAGACATTCTCGACGGCATCGCGCACCTGATGAATCACCTGGCGCAGCTTGTTGACCATGTTGGACAACGATTGGATGAGTTCATCTTCCTCGGAGCGCGCCTTGAGCTCAACCAAAAGATCGCCCTGGGCCACAAGACCGGCCATGCGCGCCAC
>JACUTW010000044.1 GCA_014859605.1 Desulfuromonadales bacterium | reverse complement strand
TGGTCGGCGCTTGTCCCGAAGGGAAGATGACTTGCGGTCAGGCTGCTGCGGTGCGTCAGGAATTTAAGAATGTTTAATAAACTCGAAGAAGTCGTCGATCGTTTTCGTGAGGTCGAAGGGCTTCTCTATGATCCGACGACGATTGCCGATCAGGGGCGTTTTCGCGCTCTGAACCGCGAGCACGCCGATCTATCTGAAATCGTTGCGACCTTTGCTCGTTACAAAGCAGTCGGCGAAGAGATTGCCGGTCTGCGCGAATTGCTGCGCGAAAGCGATGCCGAAATGCGCGAGCTCGCCAAGCAGGAACTACCGGAGCTGGAGAATCAGCAACGCGACTTGATCGAAGAGTTGCGCTTCCTGTTGTTGCCGAAAGATCCCAACGACGCGCGCAATGTCATCCTGGAAATTCGCGCCGGTACCGGCGGCGAAGAAGCCGCCCTCTTTGCCGGTTCTCTTTTTCGCATGTATTGCCGCTATGCTGAAAACAAGAGGTGGAAAGTTGAACTTCTCAGCCTCTCGGAAGCCGATGCCGGGGGCGTCAAGGAGGCGATCGCTCTGATCAGTGGCGAGCGTGTTTACTCGCGCCTCAAATATGAAAGCGGCACCCACCGGGTGCAGCGGGTTCCCGAGACCGAGTCGCAGGGGCGTATTCATACCTCGGCTTGCACGGTGGCCGTCCTCCCTGAAGCGGAGGATGTTGAACTCGATATCGATCCCGGTGATCTCCGTATCGATGTTTACCGCGCTCAGGGCTCCGGAGGGCAGCATGTCAACAAGACCGAATCGGCGGTACGCATCACCCACCTCCCGACCGGAGTTGTTGTTGCTTGTCAGGAAGGGAAGTCCCAGCACAAGAATAAAGCGACGGCGATGACCTTGCTGAAAAGCCGCATTCTCGATTCGATGGTGGCAGAGCAGCATGCGCAGATTTCCGCCGACCGCAAGAGTCAGATCGGCAGTGGTGACCGCAGCGAGCGGATTCGTACCTATAACTTCCCGCAGGGGCGCTGCACCGATCATCGCATCGGCCTCACTCTTTATAAGCTGGACGCGATCATGCAGGGGGATCTCGACGAAATCCTCGACGCTCTCGCCACCTATTATCAAAGTCAGCTCCTCAGCGGTCAGGAGTCGCTGGCTTGAGGGAGGCCTGGACGGTCCTTGATCTTCTCAGGTGGACGGCCAGTTACTTTGCCGGCAAAGGAATTGAAAGCGGCCGTCTTGACGCTGAATTGCTCCTTGCCGAGATTCTCCAGCTCAATCGGATCGGTCTGTATCTTAACTTTGACCGACTGGTCAACAGTGACGAACTGACGGCCTTTCGGGCTTTGATCGAACGCCGGGCGCGGCGCGAGCCGATCGCTTATATCCTCGGTCGCTGCGAATTCTGGTCTTTGACCTTCAAGGTCACGCCGGACGTCCTTATCCCGCGCGGTGATACTGAGACCCTGGTCGAAGCCGCCCTCAAGGTACTGCCACCCGACGGGACGCTTCTCGATATCGGCGTCGGCAGCGGTGCCATTGCTTTGGCGATTGCGCATGAACGGTTCGATGCCTTGGTCGAAGGGATCGATCTCAGTCCGGCGGCGCTGGCGATTGCGACGGAAAATGCTCAACGGCTCGGGCTTGCCGATAAAGTCGCGTTGCGGTCGGGCGATCTCTTTGCCCTGGAGGATAGCCGCCAATACGATGTCATCGTCTCGAATCCGCCTTACATCGCGGTCGGCGAGCAGCCGACACTGATGCCGGAGGTCAGGGACTTTGAACCCGCACTCGCCCTCTTCGCCGGCACCGATGGCCTCGACTGTTACCGTGCCCTGATCCCGGCGGCCCGGGGAGCGTTAAGAGATTCCGGCACCCTCCTTGTCGAGGTTGGCGCCGGGCAGGCCGCAGCAGTGGCAGAACTCTTTGTCGCCTCTGGTTATGCAGAGATATTCACCAGCCGCGACCTTGCCGGGATTGAACGGGTGGTGGGGGGACGGAAAACCTGACCACCCCCGGCCCCTCCTGAACCAGGAGGGGAGAAGCCCTAAAAGCCCCCTCCTTTTTCCAAGGAGGGGGTTGGGGGTGGTAATCCATAAAAACTTACGAGGTTCTTGCTTGGATAAATTGATCATACACGGCGGTCGTCGTCTTAGTGGCGAAGTAGCGATCAGCGGTTCGAAGAATGCAGCGCTGCCGATCTTCTTTGCCACCCTTTTGGCGGCGGGGCGGCATGAAATTGATAACGTCCCCTTTTTGCGTGATATCAATACCACCATTAAAGTTCTCGATGCTCTCGGCGCCCGCGTCGAGGGGCAGGGACATAAGGTGATTGTCGACACCACCGGGGTTGATCAGGTCGAAGCGACCTACGACCTGGTCAAGACCATGCGCGCTTCGGTTCTGGTCCTCGGGCCACTCCTCGCCCGTTTCGGTCGTGCCCGCGTCTCTCTTCCCGGTGGCTGTGCCATCGGCGCGCGACCGATCAATCTCCATCTCAAGGGGCTCGAAGCGATGGGGGCGGAGATCCACCTCTCGCACGGTTATGTCGAAGCGACCTGCCCGCGTCTGCGCGGCGCTCGGATCTACTTTGATCTGCCGACCGTCGGCGGCACCGAGCATCTGATGATGACCGCGACTCTGGCCGAAGGGGTGACGGTTATCGAAAACGCTGCCCGCGAGCCGGAGATTGCCGAACTCGCCGATGTCCTGATCAAGATGGGGGCGCAGATCGAAGGGGCGGGGACCGATACCATCCGTATTACCGGCGTCGCTGAATTGCAACCCTTTACCCACAGCGTCATGCCCGACCGGATCGAAGCCGGCACCTTTATGATCGCGGCAGCGATGACCCAGGGCGATATCCGCCTGCGCGACATGCGCCTTGATCATCTCGATGCCCTGGTCTTCAAGCTCCAGGATGCCGGGGTCGAAGTCTTCTCCCGTGACGGTCTGGTGCATGTGCGTGGCCCGGAGTCGATCCGTCCGGTGAATATCAAGACCCGCCCTTATCCCGGCTTTCCGACCGACATGCAGGCCCAATTCATGGCGCTGATGACGATTGCCGAGGGGACAAGTGTCATCGGCGAGAATATCTTTGAAAACCGATTCATGCACGTCTCCGAACTGTTGCGTTTTGGCGCCGATATCGAAATCTCCGGCAACACCGCCACGGTGCGGGGCGTCAAGCAGCTCTCCGGGGCGCCGACCATGGCGACCGATCTGCGTGCCAGCGCCTCGCTGATCCTTGCCGCTTTGGCGGCCGACAATACCAGTGAAGTTTCGCGCATCTATCATCTTGATCGCGGTTACGAGCGCATTGAAGAGAAGCTGCGCCTCCTCGGCGCCGATATCACGCGCGTCAAGGAAAATCAGTGACGCGTAACGCGTAACAGGTGACAGGTGCGGTGTTGTCACGCGTCACCCGTCACCGCATTTGACAGGGTTTAGTGACGCGTAACGCGTAACAGGTGACTGGGTGCGGTATTGTCACGCGTCACCCGTCACCGCATTTGACAGGGTTTAATATGAGCGACTGGATTACCTTTGCCCTTCCCAAAGGGCGGATCATGCAGGATTCGATGGCCCTTCTCGGCCGCATCGGCATCACCTGCCCGGAGATGGAAGACGGCGCCAGCCGCAAACTCGTCTTCGAGAATACCAAGGATCGCTACCGCTTCATGGCAGTCCGAGCCACCGATGTGCCGACTTATGTCGAGTACGGCTGTGCTGATCTCGGCGTCGTTGGTAAGGATACCCTCCTTGAACAGGAGAAGGACCTTTACGAGCCGGTTGATCTCAAGTTCGGCTATTGCCGTCTGGTGGTTGCTGAACCACGTGAGTTGCTTGAGTCCGACGATCCGAGTGGCTGGTCGAATATTCGCGTTGCCACCAAGTATCCGCATATCACCGCCCGCTACTTCGCGGCGAAAGGGATTCAGGTCGAACTGGTCAAGCTTTACGGTTCGATCGAGCTGGCGCCGCTGGTCGGTCTTGCCGAGCGCATCGTCGATCTCGTTTCGACCGGCGCCACCCTGCGCGAGAACGGCCTGGTCGAAGTCGAGACGATCGTCGAGATCACCAGCCACCTCATCGTCAATCGCGCCAGCCTCAAGACCAAGCATCAGCGGATTCGTCAAATTATCGATGGACTCGAAAAGGTTGTGGCGGAAGGGTAGGGGCGCTGCTTTCCGCGCCCAGGGCGGAGCAATCGCCGCCCCTACAAGGGAAAAAGAGGTCTTTATGATGCAGATTCTTCATTTCGACGAACCGGGTTTTGCTGCAGCCTTCCAACGTATTGAAGAGCGCGGTGAAACCCCGCCGGCCGGTGTTGAAGCGACGGTGGCGGCGATCATTGCCGATGTGCGGCAGCGCGGTGATGCGGCGCTCTTCGACTATACGGCCCGTTTTGATCGCTTTGCACTCAATGCGGCAAATATCGAGATCAGTCAGGATGAGCTCAGCGCTGCTCTGGCGTCGATCACGCCTGCATCCCGGCAGGCCCTGGAGCTGGCGGCGGAGCGGATTACCCGCTTTCATGCCAAGCAGAAGCAGGAGACCTGGCTCTCAACTGACGAGGCCGATGTCCTGCTCGGCCAGATGGTCCGCCCACTTGACCGCGTCGGCATCTATGTCCCCGGCGGTAAGGCTTCCTATCCTTCCTCGGTCCTGATGAATGCTCTTCCTGCCAAAGTCGCGGGGGTGAGTGAGATCATCATGGTGGTGCCGACTCCCGGTGGCGAGATTAATCCCCATGTGCTGGCGGCGGCGAAGCTTGCCGGCGTCGACCGCGTCTTTCGCGTCGGCGGCGCCCAGGCGGTTGCCGCTCTAGCTTACGGCACAGTTTCGATACCGCGCGTCGACAAGATCACCGGGCCTGGTAATATCTATGTTGCCACCGCCAAGAAGCAGGTCTTTGGCCGCGTCGATATCGATATGATCGCCGGGCCGAGCGAGATTCTCATTATCAACGACGGCAGCGGCAACCCGGCGCATCTGGCTGCGGATCTCCTTTCCCAGGCCGAGCACGACGAGCTCGCCTCTTCAGTGCTGGTGACGACCGACGCGGCCATGGCGGCAGCGGTGCAGGCGCAGGTGGAAGCGCAGCTGCGGCAACTTAGCCGGGAAGCGATTGCCCGCAGTGCGATCGAGGCGTACGGCGCCATCATCGTCGCCCGCGATCTCGATGAAGTGATCGCCTTCTCCAATCGGCTTGCTCCCGAGCACCTCGAACTCGCGGTCAACGACCCCTTTGCCATTCTGCCGCAGATCCGTCATGCCGGTGCCATCTTCATGGGGCATCACACTCCGGAAGCGGCCGGCGATTATTTGGCCGGGCCGAACCACACCCTGCCGACCGGCGGCACGGCGCGTTTCTTCTCGCCCCTTTCGGTCGACGATTATGTCAAGAAGTCGAGCATCGTTGCCTTCTCGGCAGCGGGATTGAAGCGTCTCGGCAGTGACATTGTCCGTATAGCCGAACTCGAAGGATTGGAAGCGCACGCCCGATCCGTCAGTATCCGGCTGCAAGATTGATTGAACCTCCCCCTTGGGAAAAGGGGGATTGAGGGGGATTTGTCTGTTCGAAGAAATCCCCCCTGCGCCCCCCTTTGTCAAAGGGGGGAAAGCTGCAATTCAAGGAGGTCCGTATGTCCCGTACTGCCATTGTTGACCGCAATACCGCCGAGACCAACTTCCACCTCCGTCTTGTTCTCGACGGCAGCGGCAAGAGCGAGATCAAGACCGCTGTCCCCTTTATCGATCACATGCTCACCCAGGTGGCCAAGCACGGCTTCTTCGACCTGAGCGTCAGCGGCGAGGGCGACACCCACATCGACGATCACCACACCGTCGAAGATCTCGGTATCTGTCTCGGCCAGGCCTTTCGTATGGCCTTAGCCGACAAGGCGGGGATCCGCCGTTACGGCAGCGGCACCATGCCGATGCACGAAGCGCTGGTTTCGGTCCATATCGATTTCTCCGGCCGGCCCTTTCTCGTCTTCAACGCCGACCTTCCCAAAGCCAAGGTTGGCACCTTTGACGTCGAGCTGGTCGAGGAGTTCTGTGTTGCCTTTTGCAATCACGCCGGGGCGAATCTGCATGTGAATCTTCATTACGGCGAGAACCTGCACCACATCATCGAAGCGATCTTCAAGGCGCTGGGACGGGCTCTCGACGATGCTACTCAGCTCGATCCCCGTATTTCGGGGGTGCGTTCAAGCAAAGGATGTCTTGACTAGATGATTACCATCATCGATTACGGCATGGGCAATCTGCGCAGCGTGCAGAAGGGTTTTGAGCGCGTCGGCCTCAGCGCGCAGGTGACGAACGATCCGGCTGTTGTCGCCAAAGCTGAGCGCCTCGTCCTACCAGGGGTCGGCGCTTTTCGCGACTGTATTCATAATCTGCGCGCCGGCGGCTTTGTCGAGCCGATCCAGAGTCATGTCGCCAGTGGCCGCCCTTTCCTCGGTATCTGTCTCGGCCTGCAACTCCTCTTTACCGAGAGTGAAGAGTTCGGCAGCCATCAGGGCTTGGGGATCATCCCCGGCAAGGTGGTGCGCTTTCCGGCGGGGATGACCGCCAATGGTGAGGAGCTCAAGGTGCCGCACATGGGGTGGAACCGTATTGCTATTCGCCGCCCTTCGCCCCTGTACCACGGCATCGCTGATGGCAGCTTTGTTTACTTTGTCCATTCCTATTATGTCGTCCCGGATGATCAGAGTGTCGTGGCGACCGAGACCGATTACGGGATCAACTACTGTTCCTCGATCTGGCGCGACAATATCGTGGCGACCCAGTTTCATCCCGAGAAGAGCCAGATACTCGGCCTGAAGATGCTGGAAAATTTCGGAAAGATGTAAGGATATTGCAATGATCGTTATTCCCGCCATTGATTTGAAAGAAGGAAAATGTGTTCGCCTCGAACAGGGGCTGATGGAGAAAGATACGGTCTTCTCCGACAACCCCGGCGCCCAGGCCCGTGCCTGGCAGGATCAGGGGGCTGAGCTCCTCCATATTGTCGATCTCGACGGTGCTTTTGCCGGTGAGCCGAAGAATCGCAGCGCCATCGAAGCGATTCTGGCGGCGATCACCATCCCCGCCCAGCTCGGCGGCGGCATCCGTGATCTCGCCACGATCGAAGCCTACCTGAGCCTCGGCCTTTCCCGCGTCATCATCGGCACCGCGGCGCAGCGTAATCCGGCCCTGGTCGAAGAAGCCTGTCGCAAATTCCCCGGCCGGATCGTCGTCGGCATCGATGCCAAGAACGGCATGGTGGCGGTGCAGGGGTGGGCGGAAGTCACCGATATCACCGCCATTGAATTGGCAAAAAAGTTTGAAGGCTTTGGCGTCAGCGCCATCATCTATACCGATATCAGTCGCGACGGCATGATGCAGGGGGTCAATATCGACGCCACCCGCCAGCTCGCCGAAGCGATCTCGATCCCGGTCATCGCCTCCGGCGGCCTCTCCACGTTGGCCGATATCGAGAAGCTGATGGCGATCGAATCCTCCGGGGTAGTCGGCGCTATCACCGGCAAGGCGGTCTACACCGGCGCTATCGATCTTGGCGAGGCCGTGGCGTTGACCAAACGGGGTCGGTAGGAGCGGGCTCCAGCCCGCGATGAACGGAGATAGCCATGTCCGACGATATCCGCTGGAAACAACGCTTTGACAATTACTCCAAAGCGCTCCGCCAACTCACAAAATTTATTAAAAAAGGCGAGTTGAATGAGCTTGAGCAGCAGGGGTTGATTCAGTGTTTTGAGTATACATACGAACTGGCATGGAACACCATTAAGGACCTTTTTGAAGCGCAGGGAGAGATGAGTGTCATGGGCAGCCGTGACGCCTTTCGCCTGGCGTTTAAACGAGGGTTGATTGAAGACGGTGAAACCTGGATGGAGATGATCAAAAGCCGGGTTCTCACCAGCCACACCTACAACGAAGATATTGCCGATGAGATTTCCAGTAAGATCGTGACGTTGTATTACCCTGAATTTGTCCGTCTGCAGCAACGGCTGGCGACCCTGAGTTTACAGCCATGATCAACGAGCACCCCTTTGGGTTGACTCCGGATGCTGTTGAAAAAATCCGGGGAGTCTTTGCTCTCCACCCGCAGGTAGAGAGGGCGGTGCTGTATGGTTCACGAGCCAAGGGGAATTACAAGAACGGCTCGGATATTGATCTGACGCTACATGGTCATGATCTTAACTTGAATCTCCTGCTGAAAATTCTTGGTGAACTGGATGATCTTCTCCTTCCCTGGATGTTTGATGTTTCGATTTACCAGCAAATTGATAACGAGAGCCTTCGGGAGCATATCGAGCGGGTCGGAACCATATTTTATGAAAAGAAAAACGGATAACCCATGCTGACCAAACGGATTATTCCCTGTCTCGACGTCAAGGACGGTCGGGTCGTCAAAGGGGTGCAGTTCCTCGAACTCCGCGATGCCGGTGATCCGGTCGAGGCGGCGGAAGCTTATGACGCCCAGGGGGCGGACGAGCTGACTTTTCTCGACATTACTGCCTCGCACGAAAATCGCGAAACGATCGTCGATGTGGTACGCCGCACTGCCGAGCGCGTCTTTATGCCCTTGACAGTCGGCGGCGGCATCCGCGAGATCGCCGATATCCGCCGTATGCTTAATGCCGGGGCGGATAAGGTTTCGATCAATACTGCGGCAGTGCAGCGTCCCGATTTTGTCCGCGAAGCAGCCGAGCGCTTCGGTTCGCAATGTACCGTCGTCGCCATTGACGCCCGCCGCGTCCCCGGCTCTGAGCCGGCACGCTGGGAGGTCTACACCCACGGCGGCCGCAACGCCACCGGGATCGATGTCATCGAGTGGGCGACCCGCATGGAGCAGTACGGAGCCGGCGAGATCCTCCTCACCTCGATGGACAAGGACGGCACCAAGGATGGCTACGACCTCGGTCTGACCCGAGCGGTGAGCGATGCAGTGTCAATCCCGGTTATCGCTTCTGGTGGCGTCGGCAATCTTGAACATATCCATCAGGGGCTGACCACCGGCGGCGCCAGCGCCGCTCTGGCGGCGAGCATCTTCCATTTTCGCGAATACACCATCGCACAGTGCAAGGAATATCTGCGCGAGCGCGGCGTGGCAGTGCGTTTGTAGGGGCGAAAAATTTTTCGCCCATTTTTGAGGTCTACCATGACAGAAAAACCCGACATCATCGACGCTGTCTACCGCGTCATCATGGAGCGCAAAGCGCAGCCGGACGAAAAGTCCTACACCGCCTCCCTTTACAAGAAGGGGCTCGACAAGATCCTCGGCAAGATCGGCGAAGAAGCGACGGAGCTGGCCGTCGCCGGTAAAGGCGGGGTTCGCAAGGAGATTGTCAGCGAAGCCGCTGATGTCATCTTCCACATGCTCGTCCTGCTCGGTCACTACGGCATCGAACCGCAGGAGATCCGTGACGAACTGAGCCGGCGTTTCGGCACCTCCGGGATTGCCGAGAAGGAGAGCCGGGGGCGGTAATCCGATCCTTTGTAGGTCGTGTTAGCGAAGCGTAACGCGACATTTTCAGGGTTGTTGCGTTTCGCAATGGAGCCGCTCAACACAACCTACGGAAATACAAGAAATCATTTCAGGGAGATACCCATGACCATCAAAGAACAGCTCGATGCAGCGATGAAAGATGCGATGCGCGCCAAAGACAGTCTGACCCTCAACGCCATCCGCATGGTCAAGACCGCCATCAAGAATAAAGAGATCGAACTCATCACCCAGCTTGACGATCAAGGGGTGATCGGCGTCATGTCGACCCTGGCCAAGCAGCGCAAGGAGTCGGCGGTTGCTTTCCGCGAAGGGAATCGTTTGGAGTTGGCGGAGAAGGAAGAGAAGGAGCTGCAGGTCATCCTTACCTTCCTGCCGCAACAGCTCGATGAAGCTGAAATCAAGGCGATCATCGAGGAAGTGGTGGCCGAGGTCGGCGCCACCTCCCCCAAGGATATGGGGAAGGTGATGAAGGTTCTCACCCCGAAGATGACGGGTCGGGCGGATGGTCGACTGGTCAGCGAACTGGTCAAGGCGCGTCTTGCCGGTTAAGGGAAGGACCGCCCGGGGATGAACGGTCTTGATCTCACCATTCTCCTGATCCTCGTCCTTTTTTTGGTCAAAGGACTGTGGAAGGGGCTGATTCGTCAGCTCTGTTCCCTCGCCGGGATAGTTTTGGGGATATTCCTGTCCTGGAGCTTCAGTGATCTACTCGGCCCGGAGCTCGCGCGCCTCTCGGGTTGGCCGTTGCGGGTCAGTGTCGTGATCGTCGGCGCCATGCTCTTCTTTGCCGGCGTCCTTGCCTTCTTTATCCTCGGTTTTTACCTTGGCAAGTTGGCGAAGCAGCCAATTCTGGCGGTGCTGAATCGTTTTAGCGGCGCCCTCTTCGGGCTGATCGAAGGGGTGGTGATCCTCGCGGTCGTCATTTATCTCCTCACCCTGTGGCCGCTGGTGGCGCGTAAAGAGGTGGTACAGACAGCAACTCTGTCGCCGCCTTTTGTCCGTCTCGGTGCGGTCATCCTTCAGGACACGCCGGTGACGTGGCCCCGATGAGGACTCTTTCGCCATGAGCCCCGACCTGCTGCGGGTTCTCGAATTCGACAAAGTTATAACCCTGCTGTCCCGCTACACCGCCTCCGATCCGGGGCGGGAGTTGGTTCTGACCCTTGCCCCTCTCACGGAAGAAGCTGCGGTCAAACTGGCGCTGGCGGAAGCGGCGGAGATGGTGACCTACCAATCAATGGGGGGAACATTGCCGCTGGCCGGCAATCGTGATCTTCTGCCGCTCCTCGGACAGTTGCAGGCGGAGGGGAGTTGGCTGGCGCCGCTGGCTCTGCTCGACCTTCTTGTCAGTCTGGAGACAGCGCAGGAATGCCGCCGCGCCCTGGCCGGACGGGCAGAGTTGGAGAATTTACAGGTGTTGGCCGCGGGGATCACGCCGCTGCGTGACCTGGCCGACGAATTACGGGGGACGATCGGCCCGCGTGGCGAAATTCTCGACCGCGCTTCTGCCGATTTGGCCGCCATCCGCCGGCAGATGCTACAACTGCGGGGACGGATTCGTAAGACCCTTGAAGGGCTGCTCCTTGCCGAAAAGTACGCCGGTGTCTTTCAGGACAATCTCGTCACCGAGCGCAACGGCCGTTATGTCCTGCCGGTGCGGGCTGATCATCGCAGTCGCATCAAGGGGTTTGTTCACGACGAATCAGCGAGCGGCCAGACCCTGTATGTCGAGCCGGCGACGGTCCTCGACGCCAACAACGAATTGCAGCATCTGCAACGGGAAGAGAAGCGGGAGGAGGAGCGCATCCTGCGTCGCCTTTCCGCGGCGGCCCGGCACTACCGTCCGGCCCTGCTCGAGAATCAGCGCATCCTTACCCGTCTCGATCTCCGCGCCGCCATTGCCCGTTATGCGCGACTGACCGATGCCTGTGCCCCGCAGCTGGTCACGACGCCGCTGCTTGAGCTGCGCAGCGCCCGCCATCCGCTGTTGCTCATCGATCCGGCCGGCGCGCCTTGTCATATGACGGTGGTAGCGATCGATCTCCTCCTTGGCGAGGCCAGTGACACCCTGGTGGTCAGCGGCCCCAATACCGGCGGCAAGACCGTGGCGCTGAAGACGGCGGGACTGCTGTTGACCATGATCAAGGCGGGGCTGCCGATCCCCTGTTCAGCGGCGAGCCGGGTCCATCTCTTTGCCCGCCTCTTTGCCGATATCGGCGATGAGCAGAGTTTGGAGCAGAGCCTCTCGACCTTCTCCGGGCATCTGGTGCGCCTGCGCGAGATTCTGGCGGCGGCGGATGGTGATTCTCTCGTTCTCCTCGACGAGGTCGGCACCGGTACCGATCCGAGTGAAGGGGGAGCGCTGGCGCTGGCTATTCTTGATACTCTGCGCGAGCGCGGGGCGCGGGTCATGGTCACCACCCATCTCAATCTGGTCAAGAGCTACGCCCAGCTTCACCCCGGGGTGAGTAACGCTGCGGTTGAATTTAATCACCAGACGCTGGCGCCGGCCTATCGCCTCCACTACGGCATTCCCGGCGCCAGTAACGCCATGACCATTGCCCGCCGTCTCGGTTTGCCGGAGGATGTGCTGGTGCGGGCGGAAGCTTATCTCGGTGCGGACGAGCGCGCCGGCTTGCAGGTGATGGAGGAGTTGAATCTCCTCAAACAGCAGGCTTACGCCGAACGGGAAGGGGTGCAGCGGCTGCGAGCAGAGGCTGAGCGCGATCGCGACAAACGCAAACGCCTGCTGCGCGAGAGTGAAGAGCAGCGTCAGGAGTTGCTGGAGAAGGCGACCCGCCGTGCCGATCGTTTGCTGCGCGACACCGAAGCCCGGTTAAAGAATATTCTCAGCCAGGCGGAAGCAGGGACACACGATGCCCGCTCCCGGGCGGAGCTGACCAGCGCCCTGCACGCAGTGCGCGACGAGGTGACGCAGGGACGCTCTGTGCCGCTCGTTCTTCCCTCGCCACCGACCGAGGTCAAGCTCGGTGAGATTCTGCGCATCGTCGATCTCAAGAGTGAAGGGGAGGTGACGCGCATCCTTGGCGATGAGGTCGAACTCGACTGCGGCGGCAAAAAGCTGCGTCTGCCGCTGACCCGCCTGGCGCCCTGTGCGCCGCGCCGTTTTGCCCGCAAGGGGGCAACGCGGATGAAAAAGACGGTTGAAGATCGCCCGATCCAGACTAAACTTCTCCTTGTCGGAAAGCGGATGGAGGAAGCCTTGATCCTTCTCGATCGTGCCCTCGATGATGCGCTCCTCAATGGTCTGAGCGAAATGGAAATTGTCCATGGTGCCGGCGAAGGGATCCTGCGCCGGGCAGTGCGGGAGTTTCTGGCCGGGCACCAGGGGATTCGCGGCTTTCATCCGGCCGAGGCCGGGCATGGCGGCGATAATGTGACGGTTGTGGAGTTGAAGGGCTGATGGCAGGACTGATTGCCGATGAAACAATCGAGCGGATTCGCGAACGGGTCGATATTGTCGAGCTGATCTCCTCGTATCTGCCGCTCAAGCGCTCCGGCGGCAACTATCAGGGTCTTTGCCCTTTTCACGGAGAGAAGACCCCTTCTTTCAACGTCAATCCGGCGCGGCAGATCTTTCACTGCTTCGGCTGCGGCGTCGGTGGCAACTCGGTCTCCTTTGTGATGAAGATGGAGGGACTCTCCTTTCCGGATGCGGTGCGCCGTCTCGGCAGCCGGGTGGGGATCGTTGTCGAGGAAGAAGCCCCGACGGCGGAACAGAGTCAGCGCCGCGAACAGATGACCCGATTCCTGCGGGTGATGGAAACGGCGGCAACAGCGTACGAACGTGTCCTGCTCAAGGAGGAGGCGGGAGGACGGGGGCGGGATTATCTCAAGGAGCGCGGCTACGCCAGCGAAACCGCCAAGCTCTTTCATCTCGGTTATGCCCCGGAGCAGTCTGACTTCCTTTGTATAGAGCTGGAAGCGGCCGGGGTCGAGATGCGTGACGCTGAAGAGCTCGGTCTGGTGCGCAGCGGCACTTCAAGGCCGGGACGTTACGATCTGCTGCGCAACCGCCTGATCTTCCCGATCCAGGATGAGCGCGGCCGCATCGTCGCTTTTGGCGGCCGCGCCATCGGCGATGCGCAGCCGAAGTATCTGAATTCGCCGGAATCGCTCCTGTATCACAAGGGGCAGATCCTGTACGGCCTCTTTCAGGCGAAAGAGGCGATGCGGCGCAGTTCCGAAGCGATCATCGTCGAAGGTTACTTTGATCTCCTCGCCCTGCATCGCGCCGGTTTGACCCATACCGTCGCCCCTTGCGGCACGGCGCTGACGACGGAGCAGGCGCGCTTGATCAAGCGCTTTGCTTCGCGGGTCTTTCTCCTTTTCGATCAGGACAGTGCCGGCCAGAAAGCGAATCAGCGGGCGATGGAGATCTTCCTCGCCGAAGGGGTCAGCCCGCTCATCGTCACCCTCGACGCTGGCGACGATCCCGACTCTTATCTGCGCAAGCAGGGGGCGGAGGCGATGCGCGAGCGTCTTGCCGCCGCCCAGCCGGCGTTGGAACTCTTTATCGATGCCACCCTCAAGACGAGTGGTGAAAGTATCGAAGGCCGGGCGCGGGGGGCAGAGAAGGTTTTGCCGCTGATCAAGCTTCTCCCTTCGGAGATGGAGCGGAATCTTTATCTGAAAGCCCTGGCGAAAAGGACCGGGATTGATGAGCAACTGTTGCTGCGCAGTCGCCCGGTCGCTGCCGGCAGTCCGTCGCCGCACCCGGCTCGTCCGCCGCAACTACCGCCTTTACCGCGCAGTCGGGAACGGTTGCCGGGGAGTGAGCGGGTCGAAAAGGCCCAGGATCTCATCCTGCATCTCTTTTTGCAGGGGCGGCTCGATAAGGCCCAACTGGAGCAGGACGGCATCGAAACCCTCTTTCCTGATCCGCAGCGGCGAGAAATCGTCCAGGCCGCCCTTGCTTTTAGCGTCAAGGGTGAACATATTGATTCGACGCGCCTCTTCGACGCGCTGGAGGTCGGGCCGCAGTCGATCCTGTCAGGAATTTTGCTCAAAGAAGATCGCGGTGTCGTTGACGATCTGGCCGGGCAGACCTATGACGATTGTCGTATGACCCTGCGCAAAGACGCCCTGCAACGGCGCAGTCGGGAGTTGACCGAATGCGTGCGCCAGGCGGAGCTGGCCGGTGATCTGGCCGGAACCGCTGCTTTTCAGCAAGAACAGATTCAGTTGAACCGGCAATTAAAGAGTGGAAAGATTTTTTGATAGATACCCCCTGTGATCTGATTGCAGGAAAAGGAGCGACTTAAGAATGTCGAAGAAAAAAAACGGCAACATGGACGAAATGCAGCAGTTGATCGACCTCGGCAAGGAGAAGGGCTATCTCACCTACGAGGATGTCAACGATCTCCTCCCCGCTGACATGGTCTCCTCCGATCAGATCGACGATGTCATGAGCATGTTCGGCGACATGGATATCGAGGTGGTCGAAGGCGATCAGAAGATCTCGCTGAAAGATCCGGTGATCGGCGAGGAGGCCAGCGAAGAGGAGGAAGAGGAAGAGTCGGAGTTTGAAGCCGGCACCCTCGGCCGCACCAGCGATCCGGTCCGCATGTATCTACGCGAGATGGGGCAGGTTTCGCTCCTCACCCGCGAAGGGGAGGTGGAGATTGCCAAGCGCATTGAGGAAGGGGAGGTGATGGTGGCGAATGTCATTATCCGCACCCCGATTGCCTTCAAGGATATTATCGCCCTCGGTGATCGCCTCAACAAGGGGCTGACGACCGTTGCCGAGATCACCAAAGATTACGAAGAGGAAGAAGGCGCTGATGCCGAAGAGCGGCACCGCCTGCGGATTGTCGAGCTGATCGAGCAGATCCGCGAGCTCGATGCGCGGCTGACTCTGCTGCGCGACCGCGATGCTGCCGAGGTTTCCAAAGAGGAAAAGAAGGCGAACGAGAAGGAGTGCAAAGAGCTCATCGCCCGCATGGGCGAAATGATGCGTAAGATCCGTCTCAAGGATTTTCAGGTGGCGAAGATCGTCGATCGCCTCAAGGATCTCGCCGAGCAGGTGAAGAAGGGGAAGAGCGAAGTCAAAGCCTGTGAAGCTGAGCTCAAACAACCGGAGAAGGAGATCAAGAAACAGCTCCTGCGCTTGCGCAAAAGTGAAGGGGATGCGCTCAAGCTGTCGAGCGAAACCGGTGTACCGATCGAGGTCTATCTCGCCGTCGAGAAGAGGCTGAAAGGGGCGGAGCGCAAGTTCAAGAAGGTCGAGGAAGAGACCGGCTTCGACCCGGAAGATCTCCTCGAATCCCTCAAGGAGCTGCACAAAGGGGAGTGGAAAGCCAAGAAGGCCAAGACCGAACTGGTCGAAGCCAATCTGCGTCTGGTCGTCTCCATCGCCAAGAAGTACACCAACCGCGGCCTGCAGTTCCTCGACCTGATTCAGGAAGGGAACATCGGCTTGATGAAGGCCGTCGATAAATTCGAATATCAGCGCGGTTACAAGTTCTCCACTTATGCCACCTGGTGGATTCGTCAGGCGATCACCCGCGCCATCGCCGATCAGGCGCGGACGATCCGCATCCCGGTGCACATGATCGAAACGATCAACAAGCTCATCCGCACCAGCCGTCAACTGGTACAGGAGATCGGCCGCGAGCCGACGCCGGAAGAGATTGCCGAACGGATGGAGCTCCCCCTGGAGAAGGTGCGTCGCGTCCTCAAGATTGCCAAAGAGCCGATCTCCCTCGAAACGCCGATCGGCGAAGAGGAAGATTCCTCCCTCGGCGATTTCATCGAAGACAAGGGGGTCGTCTCTCCCCTTGAAGCGGTGATCAAGTCGAATTTGTCGGAGCAGACCTCGCGGGTCCTCTCCACCCTGACGCCGCGGGAAGAGAAGGTCCTGCGCATGCGTTTCGGCATCGGCGAGAAGTCGGACCACACCCTCGAAGAGGTTGGCCAGGACTTTGCCGTCACCCGCGAGCGTATCCGCCAGATCGAAGCCAAGGCGCTGCGCAAGCTACGCCATCCGAGCCGCAGCAAACGGCTCAAGAGTTTTGTCGAGATCTGATAAAAATGTAGGGGCGCAGCATGCTGCGCCCCTTTTTCGTAGAAGGATGAAGGATGGATTTTTTTGCCGATGAAGAATATCTACGCCGCGAGCGGGCCAAAGCGCGGGAGTTGCGGCAGAGCCAGTGGTGGAAGAACCGGATTGCCAAGGGGATCTGTTACTACTGCGGTGCGCAGGTGCCGCCCAAAGAGCTGACCCTCGATCATGTCGTCCCGCTGGTGCGCGGCGGTACCAGTACGCGCGGCAACTGTGTTCCGGCTTGCAAGAGTTGCAACAGTAAAAAACAGTCACTGCTGCCGATCGAGTGGGCGGAGTATCTGGCGGGGTTCAGTGGAAAAAGGGAAGAATAAAAGCTTCTTTACAGGGATACAAGGGATGAAATGGATAAATGCTTAAAGATTTAGCCCTTGATTTGCCGTTATCACCTGTATCCCCTTCATCCCTGTTAAAATGGGTTTTGTTCACCCCAGCAATCCCCGATCCGCAAGGCTGACGTAGCGATTGCTGCCGATGATGATGTGATCAAGGACACGCACCCCCATCAGTTCGCCGGCCTGGCGCAGGCGGGTGGTGATGTCGAGATCTTCGCGACTCGGTTCGGGATCGCCGGAGGGGTGATTGTGGACAAAGAGGACGGCGGCCGCTGATTCGCGCACCACCGGGACAAAGACTTCGCGGGGGTGGACGATGCTGGCGGTGAGACTCCCTTCCGAGATCTGCACGTCGCGGATGAGACGGTTTTTGTTGTCGAGAAGGATGGCGATGAAGCGCTCTTTTTTGAGGTCGCGCAAAAGTTCGTGGTAGTGATTGAAGACTTCGCGCGCTGTTGAGAAGGGCATTCCCGGTGTCAGGGTGGTGTCGCGAAAGCGCCGACCGAGATGAAAGACCGCCTGGAGTTCGGCGGCCTTGGCCGGGCCGATCCCCTTGATTTCACAGAGTTCGGCGATGGTCGCCTGGGCGAGGGCGCGCAGACCGCCGAAGCGGGACAGGAGATGGCGGGCATGATCGAGGGCGTTGCAATGGCTGGAGGCATCGCCGGTGCGCAGGATGAGGGCCAAAAGCTCGGCGTCGCTGAGGGATTCCGCCCCCGCGGTTAAGAGCTTTTCCCGCGGACGTTCCGCTTCCGGCCAGTCTTTAATTCGTTTCATCTTTTCCCCTCCCAAAGTAAGAAAGGGAGGAGCGCGACTGAGGCGCTCCTCCCTTTAGCTGATGCGTTGTGCTGAGTTGTCGACTATTCCCGGACGAAGGTATCGATATCGGTTTCGTGTACCATCTTCATCAGATGGGCATACTCGGATTCGATCAGGGCAAAATGATTTTCGGTCTCTTTGGCGAGACGCTCAAAGACTCCCCGGACGGCCGGATCGACAATGTTTTTAGCGGTTTGATGCAAGCTCTTGGCAAGCTCTTCTTCGTGATTGAGGGCGAGTTCCATCGCCTTGCGCTCGTGGGCATTGGTGCTCAGCGCCTGATCGAGCTGACGAATAGTCGTAAGATCGACATGTGGCGGGCTGGCCAGGTACTCAGCCAGGGAACCGTATTCCTTACCACTGTAGACCTTGAAAAGGTGACCGACGTGTTCGGCTTCTTCTGCCGCCAGCTGTTCAAAGACTTTTTTGCCGCGGGGGTTGGTGATAATGCTTGCAGCGTGTTTGTACAGATCCATGACATTCTTTTCGGTCTGAATGGCAAGCTTCAGGGCATTCTGCATGTTGAGTTCTTGCGGCATAGGGACTCTCCTGTGATTTGTTCAGAGTAGATGGCAACAGTGTTTTAACGTTAGCAGATGTTGCTAAATTGTCAAATGAATTCAGCGTAAAGGAGGTTGACAATGAAGGGGAAGCGCGGCACTCTGTCCGCGGGGAAAGAGCCCCGGGCAGCCCTCCTTGTGAACTTTTTCGCGAGTTATCATGACTATGGCTATTGAAAAACCGGAAGAAATTATTGTTGCCGCAGTGGCCAGCAACGGCGTCATCGGCGCGAAGGGCCGCATCCCCTGGCACTGTCCGGAGGATTTGCGCCTTTTCCGGGCGCTGACGCTCGGCGGGACAGTGATCATGGGGCGCCGGACTTATCACTCGATCGGCCACCCTCTGGCCGGTCGCCGCAATATCGTCATCAGTTCAACCTTGTCAGAAACTCCGGGAATCATTCTGCCCCCTACTTTCGACGCCGCTGTCGCTTTGGCCCTTAGCTTTTTAGCGCCGATCTACTATTGCGGCGGGGCTCAGATTTACGCCCGCGCCCTGGAACGGGCCGATGCTATTTATCTTTCGCGGATGAAGGCAAATGCCGAGGGGGATGTCTTTTTTCCGGACATTGACCCTCTGGTCTGGCAGGTGGTGCAAGAAGAAGATTTTGCCGACTTCGTCCATCTCCGGTATCGTCGCAACTCCGCAGAACACGGGATCGCCGGTTCGGGATAATTGCCTTTTCCCCCTGTTTTTGGTAGAGAACGCACTGCAGAATTTTTTTCAGGACTCCAGTCCCTGCCATCTTTAAACATGAACATCCTGCGAGCTGACCGGCATGAGTGAAAAAGCAAAGACCCCCCCCACCTCCTCCCTTCTGCAGGATCCCCTGCACAAGGAGATCGCCGGAGTTCTTCTCGGCGCGTTCGGTCTCTATCTGGCGTTGACCCTGCTCAGCTATCACAGTGGCGATCCGCGAATCAATAATAACATAGAGACACTGGCCGTAGAAAACCTCGGCGGACAATTTGGCGCTTACCTCAGCGATATTCTTTATCAATCCTTTGGCTTTGCGGCATTGTTGATCCCGGTCGGCTTCTTTACCGTTGCCTGGCGCTTCCTCCGCTTCCGGGATGTGCGTTTTCCTTTGTGGCGTTTCGGTGCTTATTTTCTGCTCCTCCTTGGCCTGGATGGCCTTTTGGCCCTGTTCCTGTCACGGGTCGAGATTTTCGGGCAAAGCATCGGCGAGGCCGGCGGTCTGGTCGGGCGCGGGCTCGCCGATCTTTTCGAGTCGAGTCTTGGCAAGGGGGGAGCTTTCCTGATCCTCTTTCCCCTCTTTATCATCGGTTGCATTCTGTCGGCCCGGGTCTCCTTTGTCCTCTTTGTGCAGGGACGGCTGCAAGAGATCAAGTTTCTGTGGGCGCGGCGGCGTGAACAGGCCAAGGCAAGCAAAGAACTCTCGGCCCGGGAGCATCATGAAACGTTACAGACGGGGCCGCGGATTACGCCGCCCCGTGCGGCTTACGTCGAGCCGCCGACCAAAGCCGCCAAGCGCAAGCAGGCAGCGGCTGAGGCGCCGGTGCAGGAAGCCTTTACCTTCCTGGAAGCCTGCGGCACTTATCATCTGCCCCCGCTCTCCCTCCTTGATCATGAAGGGGAGGCGAGCAAGCCGGTCGACCGCGAAGCGCTTCTTGCCAACGCCCGTATCCTTGAAACCAAGTTTGCCGACTTCAATATCGCCGGCGAAGTCACTGAGGTCAAGCCCGGCCCAGTCGTGACCATGTACGAATTCGCGCCGGCGCCGGGGGTCAAGGTTAACCGCATCTCCAACCTTTCCGACGATCTCTCCATGGCGCTGCGCGCCCTGTCGATCCGTATTGTCGCCCCGATTCCGGGACGCGGGGTGGTCGGCATCGAGATCCCCAACCGCGAGCGGGAGACAGTCTGGCTCAAGGATATCTTCTCTTCCGACGAGTTTCAGAAGAACGGCGGCCGTCTGCCGATGGCGCTGGGCAAGGATATCTTCGGCGGCACCGTCGTCGCCGATCTGTCGCGCATGCCGCATGTCCTCGTTGCCGGTTCGACCGGCAGCGGTAAATCGGTCTCGATCAACACCATGATCCTCTCCCTCCTGTACCGCGCCAAGCCGGAGGATGTGCGTATCATCATGGTCGATCCGAAGATGCTCGAACTTTCCATCTACGAAGGAATTCCCCACCTCCTGCTGCCGGTCGTCACCAATCCGAAGAAGGCGGTCCTCGCGCTGGCCTGGGCGGTGCGGGAGATGGAGCGGCGCTACCGCCTCCTCTCCGACAAGAAGGTGCGGGATATAGCCGGCTACAACAAGAAGATCGCCAAGGAAGCGGATGATGCCGCTGCCGCCCGCGCTCGCGGTGAGGTGATCATTGACCTCGTCGACCCGGCTTACGATCCCGACGAAGAGTTGCCGATTGTTTCCCCCCTCGAAGGAGAAGTCCTCGAACACGGCCACCTCCCTTGTATTGTCGTTATCGTCGACGAGCTCGCCGACTTGATGATGGTCGCCGGCCGCGACATCGAGGAGTCGATCGCCCGTCTCGCGCAGATGGCGCGCGCCGCCGGTATCCACCTTATCCTCGCCACCCAGCGGCCGAGTGTCGACGTCATCACCGGTCTGATCAAGGCGAACTTCCCGACTCGCATCTCCTTCAAAGTCTTTTCCCGCATCGATTCCCGCACCATCCTCGATCAGATGGGGGCGGAGAATCTCCTCGGCATGGGCGACATGCTTTATCTGCCGCCGGGGACCGGTGCTCTGCAGCGGGTGCACGGTGCCTTTGTCTCTGAAATCGAAGTGCAGCGCGTCGTCGAATTCCTCAAGAAGCAGGGGGAACCGATTTACGACAAGTCGATCCTCGAAGCGCCGCCCGCCAGTGATGGCAACAGTGACGGAGAGAGCGACGGTTACGACGAAAAGTGGGATGAAGCCATCGCGGTGGTCGCCGATACCCGGCAGGCCTCGGGCTCGATGTTGCAGCGTCGTCTCGGCGTCGGCTACAACCGGGCAATGAAGATGATCGAACGGATGGAGCAGGAAGGGATTGTCGGCCCGTCGATGGGGAACAGCAAGCCGCGCGAGGTCTTTATCAGCAAGATGACGAAAGATTAGGTTTTTTGGGACTGGCTCCGCAGGTGCCTGGGCTGTTGGATGACAACTTGAATAGCCGTTCAATGTTCAGTATAGTTTCGAGAAATGAAGATTTTTAGCCCCAGACAACTTGAGTGGAGAAAAATCATGCCCATGCAGATGCAGGTGGAATATCCGGAAACTCTCCCTGATGCACTTGCCGAGACCAGGCAGGAGTTCGAAAACGAGGCAAAGCTGGCTATGGCTGCCAAACTATACGAGTTGAAACGGTTATCATCGGGCCAGGCTGCTCAAATGCTGGGGATAAATAGAGTTGAATTCCTGCTGGCCCTGCATCGGGTAGGCACACCCGCTATCCACCTGACGGAAGAAGAGCTGTTGTCGGATGTCCGCAATGCCTGACCCGAAAGAGATGGTCATCAACACCGGTCCTCTGATTGCGCTTGTTGCTGCAACCGGCGATCTTGCTATCCTGCGTGGTCTCTATTCCCGAATCGTTGTGCCATTCGAAGTTGGTGAAGAAATTTTAGCCGGTGGTCAGTCCGGTTTTGCCGTGCCAGAGTTTCATACGGCAACCTTCCTTGAAAAGCAATCTACCCCCGCCACTATCGGAACCTTCCTGCACAATTCCCTTGACACTGGCGAAGCGTCGGTCATCCAGACGGCCCTTGACCTCGGAATTGCTACTGTCTGCATCGACGAAGCCGTTGGCAGGCGCATTGCCCGCCTCAATGCCCTTGCCGTGACTGGATCAATCGGCATTCTGCTCCGCGCCAAGCAGGAAGGCGCTTCCCTTTCCATCCGCAGCGCTCTTGAGAATATGCGTCGGCACGGCATCTGGCTCGGCAAGGAGACCATCGATGCCGCCATCAAGCTTGCCGGGGAATAGCCAGGAGGTTTTATGAAAACCGTTCGAGCCGTTGACGCAAACCGTTATTTTTCAAACGTTCTGAAACAGGTGTCTCAGGGTGAAGAATTTCTTGTCATTTCGCGGGGCAAACCTGTGGCGACGATTGCGCCGGTCAGGAGCTCCGATCATGCTCACGTTGCAGCCCGTATGCTGTTTGAGCGACTGGCCAGACAGGAACCGACCGGAGTCAGGAACTGGACCCGCGATGAACTTTACGAGCGCTCGCCATGATGCCGTTACCGCCGAAAACCATTGCCGGGTACTGCTGAGCGAAGACATGCAGGATGGTTTTACCTGGCGCGGTGTTACTGTGGTGAATCCGTATCGTATTCCGTCCCATCCCTTGCTGGCCTCTCTGCTTGTCTGAACGATAATTTTCAAGAGGTAACCCCCCGGCTTTTCCAAAAGGTTGAATTCCTCCCCTTTCAAGGGGGAGGTTAGGTGGGGGATGGGTCTTTTTGGTGCCGGTACGATGAGCGCTAATCAGGCTCCCTTTTGATTTACGGGGTCCTATTTGATTGCGCTTTCGAATTGTTCAACTTGCCGGATTCGCACATTTCAATTATGATTATCCGGATAGATCAAGAAAGGGAGCCGGATGATGCGTAAAGAACCGAGTCAGAAGAAATTCGTTGTTGGGGCGCGCCCACCGCAAAGACTCACCGGAGAGGCTAAGCAATTGCTCTCCAATGCCAAGCCTGCAAAAAAAGCCCTGACGCGCGCGGCAAAAGCCGTAAAATTACGTGTCGTTGAGGGTGAAAAATTACCCATCTGAGCTGGTTAAACCGACGCTAGGGGCATTGCTGCCAGCGGCATTCTTGCGCGGTTTGGAATTTGACAACGACGACGAACGTCAGTATGTGACGCAAGTCGCCAAGCAGGCCTCTTCCCGAAAAACGCAGATCTATCAGTTGTGTGATCATGACTCGATCCGCTACGGTTTTGTCGCCTTGTCGATAGCGACTCTGAACAAGCAGCCTTGCATTGTCATCGATTATCTCTTCACTTCCAAGTCTTACCGCAAACAGATATTTCCCGGCCTTGGCAACGTGAAAATCTCCGAATTTTTGGTTGACTTTGCGGTGAAGGTCGCGCAAGAAATTGATGAAAGAGTGCCGATTCACTATATTTCTTTGATGCCGGCTCACGACAGGCTTATCAAGTTTTATGCAAAATGGGACTTCAAGCCTCTTGACAAAACCGGTTGGTTTTTTGTGCGCATTTAGGGGAAATTAAACAATAACCTACTAAAAGGACAGCTCCAGATGGGTCACTCAAAGACAGCAAGGGCGACAACAGATGATGGTTGTCGCCCTTCTTTTCACTTTCTGCCTTTGGGCCTCCGTCATAGCTGCCGGCGCCGGGGAGATCGTGCTATCTCAAGTCGGCAACGGACAGTGGCAGGTCAACGCCGTCGATCTCAACAACGTGCAGGCTCTCGACCTGCAACTGAACTATGACCCGCAGCGCTTCTCGGGGTTGACCGTCACCTCCGGGGCAGCGTTGACGGCACAAGCCGGGTGAGCCTTTATCTTCCAAAATCCCTCAGCCAGAAGATGCCCACTGTCGGGGTTCAAGGCTGCACGCTCGGCTCGATCTGGGATGCCAAAGAACAGGGTTGGGAGGTCGAACTCATCACTCGCAAAGGGATCTGGCCGGCCAAGGCCCTCCTGCTGGGAGAAGGCGATTTAATTCAGTTCCTGGTCGTCGTGGTCCCCGCTCTTGTCGTTATCCTGCCCGCAAACGATAACCTGCCCATCCCTGTCGTTGATTTCGATGGAGACAGTCGTATCGACGCCTTGGACGCCTATCTTTATGTCGGGAATTTGTTGGCGCGCTAGGATTGTCCTCCATGGCTGGCGAATGTCGGCATTATTGTAATTACACGCGGAACGCCGTCCATATCCCTTCGTAAAAATTCACCCTGCCTTTACAGATTAAATTCTAAGTAAAATTGATAGGTTGC
>JACUTW010000043.1 GCA_014859605.1 Desulfuromonadales bacterium | reverse complement strand
CCGGAAACCAGCTTGGTGTCATAATCATCATTGTAGAGGCCGCGGATGCCGACCTGAGTCGTGCCATAGGCATCTTGCGTTATCGGCAAAAAAGCCTGAACTTGAACACTGTCATCGTTAAGGCTCAGATCAACAGAGGCGGCACCAGCGCTGGCGGCGCAAAGGCCAAGGATCGCAATACAGGTAAAAATCTTTTTAAAATTCATGATCTTAGATATTCTCCTCTTGAATAAATTCCAGCCGTCAGGCGGATGGTGGCGACACTATGTCACAACTTAACTTTCAGAAGCAAGGGAGAGAAAGTCGAGAGTACTCTCCAGCGTCCGGTTGACGATCTGCTCCCAACGCACGCCGCTCTCATCAGCGGCCTGCAATGCGTGTTCGATGAATCCGACGGTTGCGGCAATGTGGGCATCGCTGTTGATCGCCACCGGTGTCCCAAACTGGGCACAAAGCCGCGCCATCTGCCGGCAGTTCTCGGCACTCCCCTTGCGACTGATGGAGAAGGAAGCGTTATTGATCTCGATGGCGACATCAAGTTCAGCAGCCCGCCGGGCAACAGCCAGGCCGTCGATGGGGAAGACCGGATTGCCGAGGTGGGTGAGAACATGCACGCGATGTTTCGCCATGAGATGCAGCAGCGCCTCGGTATTCTCCGCCTGATCGTGACTGCGAAAGCCGCAATCTTCGTGAAATCCGGCCATGACTAAATCGAGGCGCTTGAGGCTGTGCTCCGGGAGGTCGAGTTCACCGGGGCCGATAATGTTGGCCTCGATACCGCGCAGGATGCGCACCCCGTGCAGAGTGGGAGGGACAAAGCGCAGGGCATGAAAGTGGTAGGCGTGCGGCCCGCCGGGGAGGGCCGGACCGTGATCGGTCATGCCGACGCCCCGCAAACCTTTGGCCGCAGCCGCGACCGCAATCTCGGAAATGGTACTGAAGGCATGCCCCGAAGCAATCGTATGGGTATGGAGATCAACCTCGGGAAGGTGCGGATAGGCCATATCGTTTCTCTCTCAATAAAAATATTTAAATTTAAAAGCAGCCGACTCAAGACCTGAACATATCGGCAGGAAAAAACCTGTTCCGCCAGACAGCGTCGCCGGACTACTTCTCATCAAGGGCGCGATCATTCACCCGCGGGAGCTGCCAGTTGCGCCAGATCGCCAGCAAACGGATGGCGATGGTGGCCGTGGCGGCGACGATGATAGCGATCGTCGGCGGAACAGCGGTGTGATGCAGCACGACAAGAATGGCACCGCCGGCGATACAGGCGGAGGCATAAACTTCCCGTTGCAGAACCAGAGGGACCTGCCCGGAAAGGACGTCGCGCACCATGCCGCCGGCAGTAGCCGTCGCCACCCCCATGAGGATAGCGGTGAGGGGACCGGCCTGCATTGCCAGCGCCTTGCCGGTACCGATGACGACAAAGGTACCGAGACCGATGGCATCGAAATAAAGGAGCGGATGATGCAGGCGTTCAAAATGACGGTGCCCGACAAAGACAGCGAGAGCGACAACGATCGAGGTGTACAGATAGGTTTCGTCTTTGAGGGAGAAGGGGGGGAGATCGCCGAGGAGGATATCGCGCAGGGTGCCGCCGCCGGTGGCGGTCACCAATCCGAGGACGATGACGCCAAGGAGATCCATCTGCCGGCGGATTCCCGCCCAGGCGCCGGAGGCGGCAAAGGCAGCGGTGCCGATGAGATCGAGGGCATACAAAAGTGACATGATAGAATCCTTGTCGCCCTCAGGCGACGGTAACAGTCAGGCTGCCGACTTCACTGATCGTGGCAATAACCCGATCCCCGGAGTGGAGGCGGCTGACTCCGGCCGGGGTGCCAGTGAGGATAATATCGCCGGGCTCCAAGGTGAAGATGGCGGAAATTGCCGCAATCAACTCGGGGAGGGGGCGGAGCATCAGCGCCGTCGAAGCATCCTGGCGGACGACATCATTGACCTGCAGCGAGATCGAAAGATTCTGGGGATCACGGACCGTCGCGGCGGCGACAAAGTCGGAGAGGGGACAGGCGGTGTCGAAGGCCTTGGCAATCTCCCAGGGGAGGCCCTTGCTCTTCAATTCATTCTGGACATCGCGCAGGGTCAGATCGATGGCAACGCCATAGCCGGCCACTGCACGCAGCGCCTCGGCGGCGGCAACCCCCTTGATGCTGCGGCCGATAAGGACGGCGAGCTCGACTTCGTGCTGACAGTCCTGAGAATACGCCGGAATAACGATCGTTTCCCCGGCGCCGATGACGCTGCTCGCCGGCTTCATGAAGAAGACCGGACGATCCGGGACTTCGTTACCGAGTTCCCGAATATGCTCGGCGTAATTGCGCGCAACACAAACGATCTTGCCGAGGGGAAAAGATTCCTCTGTCCCGATGATCCGCACTTGCCGCATCGCTGCTCTCCCTTGCCATCAATATAGATTCGATTGTCGAGCTGACGCCGCACAAATTACCTTGTCATTCCGCCAATTGCAATCGCTTATCCAGGAAGCAACGCCCCGTATCCTTTCCGAGCGATTTTTTTGCCGGCACTATTTACCGGGACAAACCTTAAAGGCCGTTTCCCCGCTGGACGAAAGGATGCCTTTTCTTTATACTGCCGCCATCTAAAAATGGAAAAAAGACCGTCCCCGGCCCGAGTGGAACGGTCTTTTCAGGAGAAATCATGTCTATTTCTGATCGTTATCGGCAGATTGTTGCCGACCTTGAAGCCTGCCAAACCCTCCTCGCCGCCGGCAGCGAAGATCTCTCCGCAGAGAGCAGGATCGTCGGTGGTGCCGCAACCCAGCTCTACGAACTCCTCGACCAAGTCGGGGAAATCCCTCGCATCCGCCTCGAAACCCAGCTGACACCGGTCCTGCTCAAAGCCCACAGCCAGCTCGACCGCGCCCGCCTCCTCCTCGAAGAACGCGATCAGGACGAAGCCTCGGACGCTGTCTGGGACTTGCAGCAGGCAATTTACCGCCTGCTCAACGACCTTTAACGCTCTCCTTGCGCGCATGGCACGGGGGTTGCTAAAGCTCACAGGCTCCTTATCTTCCTGCGTATGATTGGATCCCGCGCTGATGCATAAAAAATTAAGTCGCATCTTTTACGATCTTCGTGAACCGCAGCTCAGTTGGGATGATATCGGCGGCTACGCCGACGTCAAAGAGACCCTGCGCGAGATGGTCTGTCTCCCCCTCAAAAAGCGCGAAGAGATTCTCCGCCACAACCTCGGCATCCCTGCCGGCGTCATGCTCTGGGGGCCTTTGGGAACCGGCATAACCATGCTCGCCGAAGCCTGCGCCAAGGATGCCGGCGTCACCTTCGTTTATATCTCCGGTCAGGAAATGCTCGGCAAAGGGGCGGAGATGGTCGAGGCTTTCGACGCCGCCATCCAGGAAGCGCCCTGCGTCCTCTTTATCTCCGACTGCGAATGGCTCGCCCCCCGCGCCGGCTGTGACTACGAGTGGAGCCCCGGCAATCTGCGGGCGGTACCGCCGACCTTTGCTGACAAAGATCTGACCCGCCTCTTTATCGAACAGGTCGACCGCATCAACAAAGTCGAAGGTGTCATGCTCCTCGGCTCCTGCTACCGCATCGACACCGTCGATCAGGCGCTGATCAAAGAGAAGAAGCGCTACAACCGCAAGGTCTTTGTCCATCCCCCGACCGCTGTCGATCGGCGCGGCATGCTCGATATCTATCTGAATCAGATGCCGAACCTGGCAAGTGATATCGACCGGGACTGGCTGGCTGAAGCGAGCGAAGGTTATGTCGGCTGGGATATCGAAAGCCTTTGCAAGCGCGCCACCATCAATGCCATCAAGACCGATGCCCCCCTGGTGACGATGGAGCACTTCCGCCGCGCCCTCAAGGAAGTCCGGCAGTTCCTCACCCCGGACATGACCGCCAAATACTACGAGATCCGCGAAACCGACTGCCCGCACCATTACGAATTCTGATTGAACGCCTCACCTCCGGAAAAGAGCTCAGCACTTTTCCGGTTGGAATCGATCCCCATGGGCCTTCCTCCACCGCAGCTCTTTGCCGAAATCTACGAGATCCATGGCCACCGCTGCCCGATGAGCACCCTCGGCGGCCGGCTCGGCTTTGCGGCCAAGGAGAAACTCGCCGGCCGCGAAGCGCGCGCCACCTACTTCATCGATACATGTGCCGCTGACGGCATCAGCGTTATGACCGGCTGCAGCAGAGCCGCCGGAACGCTGCAGATCGTCGCCCGGCAACGGCACGCCCTGTGGTTGCAGGATGCTGACGGACTCGGTCTCTTTGCCGAACTAAGCCCATCAGCCCTGCAGCTCGCCAACACCTATCGCACCCTCGACCTTGCTTTTCAAAAGGAAGAAGCGCACCTCTCCAAGCCAGAACGACAGCAGCGACTGACGGCCAAAGAGCTCTTTCTCGAGGAATTACTGCAAAATCTCTGGACCCTGCCGGATGACGAATTGATGAACTTCGCGACGACTTTACCCGCCGATCTTATTGACGGCCGGGGCTGAAACGATGACGAGCGGGCTTCTACAACAGATGCTGGCGGTGATCGTCGATGAAATCACCCAGATGTGGTGGTTTTTTCTCCTTTCCATCTTGCTTGTCGGCATCATCAAGGGCTATCGCCTCGACATGCGCATCCGCAACTCGGTCAACCGCCACGGCATGACCGGCGTGGTCCTGGCGGTGCTGGTCGGTCTGGTCTCGCCCCTCTGCGCTTGCGGCATCCTCCCCATCGTCATTTCCCTGGCGATGATGGGGACCCCCCTCGCCCCGATTTTAGCCCTGCTGGCGACCTCGCCGACCATGTCACCGGATGCCTTTCTCCTCACCTGGCAGGGACTCGGCCCCGATTGGGCCTGGCTCAAACTCGGCGGCGCTACCCTCCTCGGTCTCGGCGTCGGCAGCCTGACCCTGCTTTTGCAGCGGCAGGGACTTCTGACCGGCAACCTGCTGCGTTTCGCCCCCAGCTATCGTGATGACGGCACCTTGGCCAGCGCCTATGAAATCGGTCGGGAGCATAACATCCCGGTCAAGACCATGACGATCCTGCCACGCGACCAGCGCTGGCGTTTTATCCTCGACCGCACCCTTGATGCCGGACTCTTTACCGGCAAATACCTCCTCCTCGCCATTGTCCTTGAAGCGATCATCGTCACCACCCTGCCGATGCACTGGATTGTCGGCCTGGTCGGGCAAAAATCCTTTACCTCCGTCTCTCTGGCTGCCCTGGTCGGCATCCCCCTCCCCCTGAGCCAGATTCCGGCGATCCCGATACTGGCCGGCTTGTTGCAAAAAGGAATGGATCACAGCGCCGCCTTGACCCTGCTCCTTGCCGGACCGGTGACCAGCTTACCGGCGATCATTGCACTCACCGGACTCTTCAAGCTACGGGTCATGATCTTTTTTATCGTGTCGGCCCTGGGGATTGCCGTCATCCTCGGCGGCTTCAGCCTGTTTTTTTTGCCACTGTCAACATAAAATAGATTTTACCGTCAAATCCAGATAAACTTTCGACAAGAGCGAGTCTCGACAGACAACTTCCTGTCAATGTTAATACGGCTTATTTTTTGCAGAAATCAAACAGGCCCGCCGGAAAATTCTGCCGGGTCAACTTGACGACAGGCCAGAAATTGCTATAAATCCACAGAAAATGATTTTTTTTCAGCGTTTTCCTTCGATATCAAACATGCAAAAGACGTAATTACCGGTGAAAAGGAGACATCTTATGGGCAAAAAACTATGGTGCGCTTGTGTACTGGCGACGGCACTGAGCCTCGGGGCAACCCTGGCGACCGCCAAAGACTTTATCGACATCTCAACCGCAGCGGGTGTGGCGGACGACGGACTCGGCAAAGGAGTCGCTTTTGCTGACATCAATAACGACGGCCTTATCGACCTATATGTCTCCAACAAAGGCGGCGCCAACAAGCTCTACCTCAATAAAGGGAATGGTAAGTTTGAAGATATCACCGCCAAAGCCGGCAAAGGGATCGACCATCCCGGCTTCTCGATGGGGAGCGTCTTCGGCGACTTCGACAATGACGGCTACGCCGACCTTTACATGGCGAACGGCGGTCAGTACGAAGTCGAATCGAACCGCCTCTTCCGCAACAATGGCGACAACACCTTCACCGATGTCACTGAAAAAGCCGGCGTCGGCCTGAAATCCTTTACCTATGGCGCCTCCTTTGTCGATTACGACAATGACGGCTGGCTCGACATCTACTGCGCCAACTACGGCGTCGGCGAGAAGAATGTGCTGTACCGCAACAACGGCAACGGCACCTTCACCGATGTCACTGACATGGCCGGCATCGGCGACCGTTCCTGGAGCTGGATGGGGGTCTGGGCCGATGTCAACGGCGACAACTTCCCGGATCTTTATGTCGTCAACGGCCGCTATCCGGTCGGCGAGCCGAACAAACTCTACATCAACAACAAAAACGGCACTTTTACCGAACAAGCCAAAGCCCGGGGCGTCGAAGATGCGAACTGGGGCCTGGGTGCCTCCTTTGCCGACATCGACAACGACGGCGATCTCGACCTCTTCGTTTCCAACTATGTCGGTCCCAACAACCTCTACGTCAATGACGGTAAAGGCAACTTCACCCAATCGAGCAGCCAGATCAAGGGCTCCCACGAGGGCTGGGGCAAAGGTCCGACCTTTGGCGACATCGACCACGACGGCGACCTCGATCTTTATGAAGGGGATTGCAAACTCGCCAACCAGCTTTATATCAATGACGGCAAAGGCAACTTCACCAACCAGGTCGACAAGCAGCCGGTGTTAAAATGTGAAACCGTCCGCACCAAAGGGACCGCCTTTGCCGATATCGACAACGATGGCGACCTCGATCTTTACGTCATCAATTGGGGCGCACCGAACAAACTTTACAAAAATACCCAGGACGACAAGAACTGGCTGAAGGTGAAACTGACCGGCACCGTCTCCAATCGTGACGCCTACGGCACCAAGGTCAAAATCTTCGAAAACGGGAAAAACACCCTCCTCGCTCTGCGCGAGACCCGTTCTTCCACCGGTTTCTGTGCGCAGGAGCCGAAAATTGCTCACTTCGGCCTGAATGCCGCCAAGAAGTATGATGTTGTCGCGGTCTTCCCGAGCGGTATCGAAGCCAGGATCTCCGGGGTCAAGACCGGCCAGACGATCGAAATCATCGAGCCGGCCCTGCAGAAACCGAACATGCTGACCGAACTCGTTAAATAATCCCTTCGCTTTACAGAGTAAAAAGAGGGCTGTGCCGTGCACAGCCCTCTTTTTTATTGGAACAAATCCTGCTTATTACGGCTGCACCTGCGCTGTAAATTATTCATCCGATTTTATCAGAACTTATCAGCGGCTAAATGCCCTTTTTTAAGGTTGATTGACCAAGGTGGAGAATCAGTTCTCATGACGAAAAACCTTCTTCCCTGCCTGCTCTGCGCCCTCCTCTCTGCCTGTTCCCTGGCAGCAACGCACAATGAGCCCCTGCCCCGACTTTCCGGGAAGGTCTCGCTGCACAGCCAGGGAGAAAGCGGCATTGAAATCTCCGCCTGGCCGGCAAACATTGCCGCCCTGACCGGCAAAGCGCCTTACCGCACAACTTCGACAACCGAGGACGGCACCTTTGCCCTTCCTCTGCCGGCCGGAGAGTATTACCTCCTCGCTAAAGGCAAGGGACTCTTCTCCTTCTACGGTCGCAATCCGGTGACGATACCACCGCAAGGACTTGCCGACCTCAAGATCGGCCTCGTCCCCCTGCCGGATGCGCCGCAAATAGCAGCCGCCGGCATCGAAGAAGGGGTGAGTGGGTTCATTCTCCATGACGGCATCCCGCTGGCCGGCGCGGTGGTTTACGCCTATACCGATCTGAGCAGTAACCTCAAGGGGATGGGCTACACCGTCTCCTCCCCGAGCGATGCCGAGGGACGCTATGAGCTCCCCCTGCCGGCTGGCACCTTTTATCTGCTGGCGCGCATGCGCCAGGGCGGAGGGATGGCGATGGGGCCGCTGCGCTCCGGTGATTATATCGGCTATGCGCCGACGAATCCGGTGCGGGTCACAAGCGGCAGAGTTGCCCTCCTCTCGATTCCGGTCCTCGAAGTCCCGGAAAAGATCGACCTGCTCAGCAGCTCCCTCTTCGGGCAGACCTCGCTACGCGGCCAGATTCTCGATCAAGCCGGACAGCCGGTCGCCGGGGTGCGGGCGGTCCTGTACAGTGACCCCCAGATGTTCAACCGGCCGGGCTATGTGTCACAGCCGACGAACGAACAGGGGGTCTTTGTCCTCTCCTTCCCGCACGGCGGCACCTATTATCTCGCCGCCCGCCAGCAACTCGGCGGCGCCCCCGCCCCCGGCGAACTCTACGGCACTTATGACGGCACCCCGGATCATTCCCTCAAGATCGCGACCGGTGAACAGAAAGAGCAGATTATCATCCAGGTGGAGGAGATGTGGTAGGGCGCCGGCTTCTTTGCCTTCTCGTTCTCCTTTGTGCCGGCTGCGTCCGCCCGGATCTGCCGGTGGCGCCGCTGACCCTGCATAATGCCGAGATTCTGGAGGACACCACCTGGAGCGGCCGGATCGTCATCGACGGCCAGGTCAAGGTCTTCAAAGGGGCGACTCTGACCATCGCCCCGGGCAGCGACATTGCTTTTGTCCGGCGCGACGACGACAAGGACGGCCTCGGCGATGGGACGCTGATCGTCGAAGGGAGCTTGCGCGCCCTCGGCACCCAAGCGCAGCCGATCCGCTTTCGCAGCGCCGCCAGGGAGCCGCAACCGGGGGACTGGCTGGAGATCCGCGTCGACTTCTCGAAAGAGGCGCAGCTGCGCTACTGCGAAATCCGCGATTCCGCCCACGCCCTGCACGCCCACTTTACCAGAGCGATCGTCGAGGACAGCCACATCCACCACAATATTGACGGTTCACGCCTCGGTCAGGGGAACTTCATCTTCCGCCGCAATCTCATCGAAGCCAACGAAGGCAAGGGGATCAACTTCCGCAACGCCACCATCGAGATCACCGCCAATATCATCCGCGACAACGGCGCCGGCATCTTCCTCTTCGAGACCGATCGTTCCCCGAGCATCGAACAGAACAATATCTACGCCAATACCGACAATCTCCGCCTCGGCGACTTCTTTCACCGTGACCTGCAGATCGGCAGCAACTGGTGGGGGACAGCGCTCCCCGACGAGGTGGCCGCCACTATTTACGATCAGGCCAAGGATGACACCCTCGGGCGCGCCTCCGTCGGTATTGCCACGGCCTGGCTTGAAGGCTGCGGTCCGGCCGACCCTGTGCAGCTGCGTCAACACTGGAGCGTGGCGACCGCCGGCTTTGTCGATGCGGCGCCGCAAGTCATCGGCGCCGATCTCCTCATCGCCAGCTGGGACGGATCTGTCCGCCGCATCAGCCGGGAGGGAAAGACCCTGTGGAGCATGACCGGGACGGAGGTCATTGACGCCCCCCTCCTGGTGGCGGGCGAGCGCATCTACGGCCAGAACTGGGGGCGTGAAGTCTTTGCCCTTGCGGCGCAGACCGGCGAACACCTCTGGTCCTTCACCTATCCTGACTCCCTTGCCGATGACCACCGTCAGGGCGGCCTCCTGCTAAGCGACGGCCAACTCCTCGTGCCGGCCTGGAACGGCACCCTTTACGCCCTTGATCCGCAGAGCGGGCAAAAGCTCTGGTCCTTTTCCGCCCGGGCGCCGCTGCGGGCTGCGCCGCTTCTCGAACAGGGCCGGATCTTCCTGTCCGGCGGCGACGGCACCCTGTGGTGTCTCGACCGGCAGGGGCGCCTCCTCTGGGAACGCCCAGGCCCGGCGCCGCTCTTGACTCCGCCGGTCAAGGATGACAAGGGGATCATCATTCTCGACCGCGCTGGCAACCTCAGTGCCGTGAGTGTCGACGGTACCCGGCTCTGGCAGTTGGCCCTGAACGAACCCTGCTATTACGCTGCGCCGGTCCGCACCGAAGAGGGACTCTTTGTCGCCACTGCTGCCGGCGCCCTGTGGAAGATCGATCCCGCCAGCGGCGCCATCCTCTGGCGTAAAGACGGTTTCGGCCCGATCTACGCCACCCCCCTTGCCCTTCATAAACGCCTGATTGTCGGCGACAACAACGGCTCCCTTTGGCTGGTCGGCGCGATCAGCGGCAACAGCCTCGCCCGCCGCGACTTTGCCGGGGCCCTCCAGGGCGGGCCAATCGCCTTTGCCGACGGCATCGCTCTCGGCAGCCGCGATCAGCAGCTGCACTATCTCACCCTTCAAGAAGTGATCGAACCATGACCCAGAGTTTACGCGCGCCGGCGCGGATCAGCGGCGGACTCTTTGCCCTGTGCATGGCCACCCTCCTCTACGAACTGGCACTGACCCGCATCTTCTCGGTCCTGATGTGGTATCACTTCGCGTCGATGGCGATCTCCCTCGCCCTCTTCGGCATGGGCGTCGCTGCCCTCACCGTCTACCTCAAGCCGACCTGGTTCCCGGTGGAGCGGACTGAAGCGATCTGCGCCCGCTTTGCCCTCCTCTTCGGTCTTGCGGTCGCCCTCTTCTTCGCCCTCTTCGTCCTCTTCCGGCTGGAGCCGCAGTTCGGCTTCAAGATTCTTTCCTTCTTTCACCAGCCCTTTTACCAGCCCTTTCAGCAGGGCTTTTACGATCGCGGCCTCCCCTTGGGCCTCCTGCCGGTCCTGGCCATCCTTTATCTCCTCACCTCCCTCCCCTTCTTCTTCAGCGGCATCACCATCACCCTGGTCCTGTCCCGCTGGCTCGGGGATATCAACCGTCTCTACTTCTGGGATCTTGCCGGCGCCGGCGTCGGCTGCCTCCTTGTCATCTTCCTCCTCAAGATCCTCGGCGGCATCACCACCCTGCTGGCGATCTCCTGCATCGGCCTCCTTGCGGCCCTCCTCTTTCTCCCGAAACAGAGTCCGCGCCGTCACCGCTACCTCCTCGTTGCCCTCCTTTTCGGCCTGTCCCTGGCCGGCGCCGCGAATCTGGTCTACGACTATGCGGAGATCCGCTTTGTCCGCGGCCGCTATGAGCCGAGCCTCCTCTGGAGCAAATGGAACTCCTTTTCGCGGGTGGCGGTCTACCCGACCCAGAGTCAGGAGATGGATCAATCCTGGGGCTTGTCGCGCACCTACCAGGGGCCGGTGCCGGAACAGCTCGGCATGGTCGTCGACGATACCGGCTACACCACCCTGTATCGCTGGGAAGGGGAGAAGACCCTCGACTTCTTCCGCGCCAACGTCCTTTCCCTCCCCTACAGCCTGAAGACGCAGCCGAGTGCGCTGATCATCGGCCCCGGCGGCGGCAAGGATGTCCTCACCGCTCTGGCGATGGAAGCGACGCCGATTACCGCCGTCGAACTCAACAACCTCATCGTCGAAGCGGTCAATGACCGATTCGGCGCCTTCACCGGCGAGCTTTACCGCCGCCCCGGCATCACTGTCGCTGTCGACGAAGGGCGCAGCTTTATCCGCCGCTCTCCCGACCGCTACGATATCATTCAGGCCTCGGCGGTCTTCGGGCGCATGGCTCCGGCCGCCGGCGCCTTTACCCTGTCAGAGAATACCCTCTACACCCTCGAAGGCTTCCGCGATTACTGGCAGCACCTCAGCGATGACGGAATCCTGACAATCTCCCGCTTTATCTTCGAGCGGGAAATGCTGCGGATTGTCTCTCTCGGCGTCGCCCTCCTCAACGCCGAGGGGATCAGCGACCCGGCCGCACATATCGCGGTGATCAAGGAGCGGGGGCTGGCGAACTTCATGCTCAAGCGCTCCCCCTTTACCACAGCGGAGTTACAGTCGTTGCGGCAGCGCGCCGCTGACCTCGAATTCGAGATCGTCTTCCTCCCCGATCAGCCCGGCAGCGACAACCCCTTTGCCAAGCTGATCAACGCCAAGGGGAGCGCCGCCTTCCACGCCGCCTTCCCTTACGACATCACCGCCACGACCGACGACCGCCCCTTCTTTTACTATATGTTCAAGACCGGCGATTTTCTGCGCCTTTTTACCTTTCCGGAGAAAAGTCAGTTTGAAGACCGGGCGGTTATGACCCTGCGCAACCTGCTGGTCGTTGTCACCGGCTTTGTCGCCCTCTTCATCCTCGGCCCCCTCTTCCTGCTCAAAGGTGCGGCCCTGCGCCGCCCGGGGAGCTTGCGCCGCATCGCCTACTTCGCCTGCCTCGGCCTCGGTTTCATGCTCATCGAGATCGGCCTGATGCGGCGCTTTGTCCTCTTTCTCGGGCCGCCGATCTATGCCCTGGCCATCGTCCTCTTCTCCCTCCTGATCTTCTCCGGCCTCGGCAGCCTCCTTGCTGATAAAGTTCAGCGCGGCGGAGAACGGCGGGCTCTGCTGATCGCCCTCTTGGCACTCCTTTTGCTCTCCAACCTCTACATCTTCGGACTCGGGCCGATCCTCGCCGGCCTCCTGACTATCAGCGAGTTCTGGCGCTGCGCCCTGACCGCCCTCCTTCTCGCCCCCCTCGGGCTGCTGATGGGGATGCCGATGCCGCTCGGTCTGCGCCTCCTTCACGATGACGCCCATCTCGTCCCCTGGAGTTGGGGGATCAACAATGCCACCAGCGTCCTTGGCGCGATCGTGGCGGTGATCCTGGCGATGAATTTCGGCTTCACCATCACCCTGCTCTGCGGCGAGGCCATCTACGCCCTGGCCCTGCTGCTGATCTTCACTTTGCCGACAACGGAACAACCATGAAACGAATCGATCTGCGCCGCTTATCGCTCCTGCTCCTTGCCTTTATCCTCCTCGCCGGCGTCAGCGCCTGCAACAAAGGTCAGGAGAGCGGCCTGTCCGGCACGGTCCTCTTTCAGGACCAGCCCTTGAGCGGTACCCAGATCGAGATCTATCTTAAAGAAGAACAGGATCGTGCCACCCTCCCCTTTGCCACCACCAGCAGCGATACGGCCGGCCGCTATCGCATCGCTCTGCCGAGCGGCCGTTACTACCTGATTGCCAAGAAGAAGGTGGAGAGCGGCGGCGGGCCGACGCGGATGCTGATGGCGGCGGCGCCCCTCAATCCCCTCGACCTGCAGGGGGGGAGCAAAGAGCTTGCCCCCTTTAATCTGCGCGAAATGGGACGGGACGGCGCCCTGGTTGCCGAAGCCGACACCGGCGTCAAGGGACGGATCGTTCATGACCGGAAGCCGGTCGCCAATGCTTTTGTTTACGTCTACAGCGAAAAATCGGCCGGGCTGATCGGCCCCTCCTACGGCGAAGCCGTACGCAGCGCCAGCGACGGCACCTTTTCCATCCCCCTGCCGGCGGGGAAGTTCTACCTTGCCGCCCGCAAACGCGGCGACGGCGCCCGCTCCGGCGATCTCGCGGTTGGCGATCTCAACGGAAGCTGGCAGAAAAATCCCGTCACCCTCAATCATGGCGAAACCACCGATCTCGGCGATTTCCACGTCAGCATTGTCAAAGAAGAAAGCCGCAAGGAGCGTTTGCAGCAGGGGAAGTTTGCTCTGACCGACACCACGTTGCATGGCCGCATGGTCGACCAGGACGGCAAAGCCGTGCGCGGCGTTTATGCCTTTGCTTATCTTGACAGCCGTATGGTCGGCAAGCCGGTCTACATCTCGGCCGCCACCGGCGCTGACGGCCGCTTCGAACTGCGCCTCGGCGACGGCGGCACCTACTACATCGGCGCCCGCAGCACCTTTGGCGGCCCGCTGGAACCGGGGGAGTGGGTCGGCACCTACGATGCCCGCCCCAACCACATGGTCGCGATCAAAAAGGGCGAAGTCCTCGATCTCGACAGAATCATCGTGCGGGAGGTCTGGTGAAGAAGATCTTCATCCTCGCGATTCTTCTCCTTGGCGCCGCTCCGGCTCTGGGCCTCACCATCACGCGGGACACCACCTGGCAGGGGGAACGGGAAATCAGGGAAGAAGTGCGCGTCGAGAGCGGGGCGACCCTGACTATCCGGCCGGGGAGCAAGATCATCTTTCACAGCGGTCATCTCGAAATCGCCGGGCGCCTGATCGCCGAGGATGCCGATTTCCGGGGGAGCGGCTGGGGGGGAATTCTCCTCAAGGGATGCGACAACTCCACGATCATCCGCAACTGCAGCATCGCAGGGGCGAAGACCGGCCTCTTTATCGGCGGCGGCGCGCCGCGGATCGAAGGGACGACCCTGCAGAATAATGAGGTCGGCATCGAGCTCAAACAGCAGAGTACGGCGACGCTCAAGGATTGCCGGATCAGCGGCAACCGCAAAGTCGGACTCTTCATCAAGGATGAATCGTCGCCGCACGTCAGCGGCTGCAGCATCAGCAAAAACGGCAAATACGGCGTCTACATCTATCGGTCCCGTCCGGCCGGCTTTACTGGCAACACCTTGTCGGAGAATGACACCGCCCTGATGATCAGCAACGCCGGGAGTGATCCGCGCATCCAGGGGAATATTTTTAGCAAGAACAAGATTGCCATCCTCGTCGACCGGGCGGCCCGCCCCCTGCTGACCGAGAATTTTTTGCGTGACAATCAGACCGGGGTGCGCCTTTACCGCCGCGCCGATGCCGCGATTGACGGCAACCGTTTCGAGAGGAATCACGAAGCCCTGAGCATCGCTTACTCTTCTTATCCGCGCATCCATTACAATGATTTTGTCGGCAACCGCCGCGCCGTTTTCCTCGAATTTCAATCTTCGAACTGGGAAAAGAGCAACGGCAGTACAGTACGGGAAAGCGAAGCCGAAAGCCGCGGCGCCTTCGGCCAGAGCAGCGGCCACGCCGCCGATGCCGAAGCGCGGCGCCGCCCGGATGCCGAGCTGAACGGCACGATCGATGCCCGCCACAACTGGTGGGGGGAGGAAGGGAATCGCGAACTGAACCGGATCGGGACGAGCGGCAACCCCTCCTTTATTCATGACGGCCGCGATGCTCCGACCTTTGTCGATGGCGGCAAAGAATGGCCCCTCGACCGGGTCAACTTTACGCCCTGGCAAAGCGCGCCCCTCCGCCGCGCCAAGGAGTCTTTATGAGCCGCACCTTCCTGATCATTCTCCTCCTCCTTGCCAGCGTCGCCACGGCGTCCGCCGCCAGCGGCGTCAAGGGCCGGGCGGCCTGGCGCGGTGAAGTCGACGCCGGGGTGACGATTCGCGCTTATCGCTCCATCGCCGACATCGGCCAGGAAAAGGTCGTTGCCACCTCGGCGCCGACCGGCCTCGACGGCACCTACAGCCTCGATCTCCCCCCCGGCAGCTACTACCTCACCGCCCGCAACTACGATGGCAAGCCGGAAGCCGGCAAACTCTTCTGCTACTACAGCGGCGCGCCGGTGACGGTGCGGCCGAACGCTTATACCAATGTCGGCTTCAACCTCATCCGTATTCCCAAAGAAGCTGCACCGGAAACGACGCCAACGAGCGGCATCAAAGGGAGCATCACCTTTCAGGGCGCCCCCCTCGAACGCGCCTATCTCTACGTCTACAAAGATGCCGGCGACGGCTTCAAGGGGCCGGGCTACTTCATCCAGCCGGTGGAGAAGGGGAACTTCCGCCTGCGCCTGCCGCCGGGGGAGTACTGGCTCCTCGCCCGCAAGCGCGCCAAAGGCGGCTCCTTCGGCCCGATCGAACCCGGCGATTATTTCAACTTTTACTACGGCAATCCGGTACGCATTGCCGCCGGTCAGACCCGGGAGATCCAGCTCGAAACCATCACCCGTCTGGCGATGCTCGAAGAGGACCTCCCCCCCCTGCGCGGCATCAAGGGGGTTGTCCTGGCGCCGGGGAAAAAACCGGCCCCTCGGGTTTACGTCTTTGCTTATCGCGATGCCGCCATGACCGGGACGCCCGACTTCTTCTCGGCCCCGACCGGACCGGACGGACGCTTCGAGCTCCCCCTGACCGGCGATGGCCCCTTCTACCTTTTGGCCAGAGAGAACTTCGGCGGCCCGGCGGTAGCCGGCGAACTCTATGGAAAATTCAACGGCAAGGAAGGGGCGGCACTTAAACTCGACCCGCAAAACCAGGTTCGTGAGGTGATTATCCATGTTGAAAAAAAAGCTCTTTAGTTTCGTCTTGACCCTTTTTCTCGCCGCACCGGCGTTGGCGGCCCCGATCAAGAGCAACACCACCTGGTCGGGGACTGTCACCCTCAAGGAGATGATCTCGGTTGAGAAGGGTGCAACCTTGACCCTGGCGCCGGGGACGATCGTGCGGGCGAGCAGTCCAGAAGCCGGCATTGCCGTTTCCGGCACGATCAAAGTCAACGGCAGCGCCGCGGCTCCCATCGTCCTTTCCGGCGCCAAGGGGTGGAAGGGGATCATGCTCAACGAAACCGGCGCAGCGCCGCATCGCGTCAGCCATGCCCGCTTCAGCGACGCCGAGAACGGCATCAGCCTCATGGCCGGCCAGATCGATATCCGCCACAGCGAATTCCGCAACTGCGACACCGGCGTGAAGCTGGTGCGGGAAGGGAAACTCCTCCTCGAAGACTCTCTCTTTGAAAAGAATGGTGTCGGCGTTGCCAACGAGATGAAATCGGTGGTGACCATCCAGCGCAACCGCTTTATCAGCCAGAGCAAGTCCGCCATCATCGCGTCGCACGGCAGCAGCGGCGCCATTGAAAAGAATACCTTTGAAAAGAACGAACAGGCGATCGGCCTGATGCAGACCTATCCGGGGAAGTTGTCGCAAAACCGCTTTTTGAACAACAAGGTGGGGATCTACTGCAACCAGACCCAGAACACCCCGCAGATCCTCGACAGCACCTTTGAGGGGAACGAGATCGCCGTTGTCAATTTCTCCTTTTCTTATCCTGCCATCGAAAACAGTACCTTTCTCAATAACGGCACCGCCATCCGCAACGACCAGTTCGGCTCACCGAAAGTCAGCCGCAACCTGCTGCGCGGCAATAAACTCGCCATCTACAACTATCGCAAATCGAATCCGGTCATCGAATATAATCTCATCGACGCCAACGACAAGGCCCTGTACTGCGATTTCTCTTCCTATCCCGTGGTGAAGAATAACAACTTCACCAACAACAAGATGGGCGTGGAACTCGGCATCTACCAAAGTGCCGACTGGGAGAAGCGCTCCGGCTCGAGGACGATCGTGCAGAAGGAAGCAGAATCGCGTAACAGCAAGAATCCCCTCCTTTCCAAAGCGCCGACGACCTTCAAGGACTTCGTCGATGTCAGTGGCAACTGGTGGGGGAATGACACCAAAGCCCTGATCGCCAACCCCAAGGGGAACCATCCCTTCTACTATGACCGCAAGGACAAAGCCAGGGTCACCTACGACGGCTTCGGACCGGACAGTTATCTCCTCGACGAGATCCGCTATCACCCCTGGCTGAGCGCCGCGGTTGCGCCGATCGGGCCGGAGAAGAAAAAATGAAAAGGTTTCTGTTCCTCCTGGCTGCCCTGCTGCTGAGCGCTGCGCCGGTGACGGCAGCGACGATTGAAGGCCGGGTCGTCCGCGGCGAGGCAGCGCAGGCCGGGATGATCGTCACCGCGCATAAAGCCGTCGATCCCGCTGCGCCGGTGCTGGCACAGGCGATCAGCGACAGCGACGGCCTCTACCGCCTCGTTCTGCCGGAAGGCCGCTACGCCCTCTTTGCCCGCCACCCCGAAGCCGGCCTCTTCGCCTTCTCCGGCCGCAACCCGGTCGAGGTACACGGCGAGCAACCCCTGTGGGCCGGCCTGCAGACAGTGCCGGTCGTTGCGGCCGCCTTGGCGCCCTACGACGATCCCTACGCTGCCGCCCTCAGTGGCACAGTCCTTCTCGACGGCCAGCCCCTGGCCGGAGCGATCGTCACCCTCTACCTCGATACCGCGGACGATCTCAAAGGGCAGGGTTACCGCATGTCCCTGCCGACCGGCGGCGACGGCAGCTTCTTCTTTGACGGCCTGCCGGCAGCCGATTACCACCTCGTCGCCCGCCGCCATGCCGATGGCAGCCGGGTCGGACCGATGCGGGACAACGATGAACACGCTCTTTACCCCGGCAATCCCCTCCTCCTGGCTGCTGGCAAGACGACACAGGTGACGATGACGGCGGTGCGCAAGATCCGGGAGACAGAGACAGCCGTCCCCTTCAGCCGCAATCCGGGGCTGCAGCTGCAAGGAATCATCGTCGACCCGGCGGGGCAGCCGCAAGCCGGTCTCCATCTCTTTGCTTATCGCGACAAGGTCATCGGCCACAAGCGCCCCGAGGCCATTTCCGCGCCGACCGGTGCGGACGGGGCCTTCCGTATTGCCTTTCCGACGGCGGGAATCTATTATATCGGCGCCCGCGAAAAATACGGCGACTCGCCGGCACCGGGTGAACTCTTTGGCATGTACGAAGCCAGCGCCGACCATGGCCTGCAGATTAATGGCACAACCCCCAATACCCCGGTTCGCATCGTCGTTGAACCGGTGGATCTTCAATAACCTTCAAGGAGCAGACGCATGGAAAAGAAGGAACAAAAACTGGAAATTCAAATCGATGAAGCCACCGCCCAAGGAACCTACGCCAACCTCGGGATTATCAATCATAGCGACAGCGAATTCACCTTTGACTTTGTTTATATCCAGCCGCAGTCACCGCAAGGCAAAGTCCGCTCGCGCATCATTACCTCACCACGTCATGCCAAGCGCCTCCTCATCGCTTTAGAAGAAAATGTCCGGCGCTTTGAAGCCAACTTCGGCCCGATCGACCTCGGCCCGGCCGGGAGCGATCCGGCGCATATTCAGTAAACCGACAGCGTTAATAACGATGAGCGGCGGGCGACGGGACAGAAGCGGATGAAGCGGATGAAGTGGATGAAACTGGCGCTTGTTGGCGTCCTCCTGGTCCTGACCGGCGCCTGTCGCCTCGCCCCTTCGCCGCTGCCTGCCCCCCTGCAACTCGGCGATACCGTGATCAGCGACGCCGTCACCTGGAGCGGGGAAGTACGCATTCGCGGCACGGTGACGGTTAAAAAGACCGGGGCATTGACCATCCGCCCCGGCAGCCGCATCCTCTTTGAGCGGATCGATGATGATGGCGATGGCATCGGCGACGCCGAACTCTATGTGGAGGGGACGCTGCTGGCGCAAGGGACAGCCGCCGAGCCGATCCTCTTCAGCAGCGCTGCCGACGATCCCCGTCCGGCGGACTGGAAGTTCATCTATCTCGACTATGCGCGCAAGGCGGAACTCCGTCACATCATTGCCGAATATGCCTACAGCGGCGTGCAGATCCACTTTTGCAAAGCCTCGGTCCTCGATTCGGAGTTCCGCTACAATGTCGACGGCGTACGCTTTTCAACGGTCAATATCGAGGTCGCCCGCAACCGCATTCACCACAACACCCACGGCATCCGCTATGAAGAGCGGCGGGGATCGGGGAGTGTTTATCAGAACGAGATCGTCGATAACGAAATCGGCATCTTTGTCGTCACCCGCAGCGACGACCGGACCCTCTTTCGCGACAACAACATCGTCAGCCGCCAGTACAACGTCAAACTCGGCCTCGACCAAGCCGGCGATGTCACCTTCCCGCACAACTGGTGGGGGACGAGCGAGACTGCGGCGATCCGCGCCACGATTTACGACCATGCTGCCGATGCGACCCTGGGAAAGGTGCGGACTCCCGAGCCCCTCCCGACGCAGTACAAACACTCACACTGAGATTTAAAATTCCTTCCCCTTCAAGGGGAAGGTTAGGATGGGGATGGGATTCGTCTGAACAACTCATTCAAACCACTAAATTCTACCCATCCCCACCCCGGCCCTCCCCTTGAAAAGGAGGGAGAACAGTAGTAAAGGAGCTTAACCATGAAAATTATCCGTTTCAGTCGCACCCTCGCCCTGCTTTGCGGCTTTGCTCTGTTGAGTCTGTTCGCTGTTGCCCCCGCCCTCGCCTGCGTCGGCAAGACCCTGCACATTGCCGCTGCCGGCTCGGTGCAGCAGGAGATTCTTGCCAACGCCCTGGCGACTCTGATTTCAGAACGAACCGGCACCACCACCAAGGTTGACCGTTTTAGCGATGCACAGGCAGCGCACGACGCCCTTGGCAAAGCCGACCTCGACATCATCGTCGCCTACACCGCTCAAGCGCGCAGCGAAATCCTTAAAAAACCGGCAATTGCGGAAAGTCCGGCGCTCTACGAAGCGGTACGTGACGACTACAATCAGAATCTCAATCTGGTCTGGCTCGCCCCCTTCGGTTTCAGCGACGTCAAACTCGGCCAGGCCGCCCCGGTCGCCCGCAAGGACACCCTGAAAAAATTTCCCGCCCTCGCCCGCCTCATCAACAAGCTCGGTGATAGCATTGATGACGCGACGATGGCCAAACTCGAAGGGCGGGTCAAGGCGGGGAAGACCGCCGCCGAAGTGGCGCGCGCCTTTCTCAAAGAGAACAAGCTGATCTGAGCACCGTCAGGGGAGAGGTCGTATGGATCGTCGTGAATTTATCCGTTCCAGCCTGCAACTGGCCATCGCCACGGCCGCTATCGGCGGCACCCCCTGGCTCGATCTCGCCGCCCTGGCCGCCCCCGCGCCCCTGACCCCGCCGTTGGCAGTGCGCAAGGGGAAGGATATCCCTGCCACCGTCCGCGCCGCGGTCACCGCCCTCGGCGGCATGGGCGCCTTTGTCAAGGCCGGCGAAGTGGTGGTGGTCAAGCCGAATATCGGCTGGGACCGTACCGTCGAACTCGCCGCCAATACCCACCCCCTGGTGGTCCGCACCGTTGTCGAGCTCTGCCTCGAAGCCGGCGCCAAAAAGGTTCTGGTCTTTGACCGCACCTGCAACGATCCGCGCCGCTGCTATGTGGAGAGCGGTATTTCCGCCGCGGTCGAAGGACTCAAATCATCAAAAGTCAGCATGGAACAGATCGACCGCCGCGCCTTTATCGATGTCGATATCAAAGGCGGCATCGATCAGCAGCGCTGGTCCTTTTACCAGCCCGCCCTGAACGCCGACCGCTTTATCAACCTGCCGATCGCCAAACACCACAGCATCTCCACCATCACCGTCGGCATGAAGAACATCATGGGGGTGATCGGCGGCAACCGCGGCACCATGCACCGCAACATCGCCGAAGCGTTGGCCGACATCAACACCATCATCCGCTCCGATCTCACCATCGTCGATGCCACCCGCATCCTGGTCGCCAACGGCCCGCAGGGGGGAAGGCTGGAGGATGTCAAAGTCCTCGATACCATTATCGCCTCACCCGATATCGTCGCCGCCGATGCCTACAGCGCCACCCTCTTCGGCCTGCAGCCGCGCGATATCACCTCGGTCGTCGCCGGCGCCAAACGCGGCCTCGGCACCTTCGATCTGCAGAAAGTCCGGATGGTGTGAGCAGCGTCAATCGTTGGCGCCGCCTGCGTCGTAGCGTACAACTCCTCTGCCTGCTCGGCTTCCTGATCCTCTTTGTCGCCACCGAGTACCGGGGGGAAGACCGCCTTTCCTGGCCGGTCTCCCTCCTCTTCCGGATTGACCCGCTGGCGCTCATCGCCGACCTACTTGCTCCCGGCGCGCCGCACCTCAGCCTCCTTTGGCCGGCCCTCCTCGTCCTCCTGCTCACCGCTATCGCCGGCCGCTTCTTCTGCGGCTGGATCTGCCCGCTCGGCACGACCCTCGACGGCTGCGGCGCGGTCATCGGCCGGGGGAAAACGGTCGTCAAGCCAGGGTGGCGACAGATCAAGTACCTCCTGCTGATTTTTCTCAGCGTCGCCGCCCTCCTCGGAGTGCAGCTCTTCGGCCTCTTTGATCCGTTGGCGATCTTCCTGCGCACCCTGACCTTTGCCCTGTATCCGACCTACAACCTCGGCGCTAATGCCCTCTTTGACGCTGCCTGGCAACATCCGGTGCCGGTGCTCTCGCCGGCGATTAATCAGCTCTTCCCTTTCTGGCGCGACCACCTGATGGCCTTCCGCCCCCCCTTCTTCACCCTCGGCCTCTTCACCCTGCTGATCTTCCTTTGCATACTCGCCCTGGAGCGGATCGAGCGCCGCTTCTGGTGCAAAAATCTCTGCCCCTTGGGGGGACTCCTCGGTCTCTGTTCCCGCTATGCCCTGCTGCGCCGCACCCCGTCGCGCCTGTGCAGCGACTGCGCGCTTTGCGCCAGCGCCTGCCGGATGGCGGCGGTGGGGACAGAAGCAGTGCGCAAGTCGGAATGTATCCGCTGCTTCGATTGCGGCGATTACTGCCCGTACCGGCGGGTCGCCTTCAGTTGGTCGCCACAGCCGCGCCCCGAGGTCAGCACCGATCTCACCCGGCGCGGCGTCCTGGTCGCCGCCGCCAGCGGACTCCTTATCGCCCCGTCGATCCGTATTGAACCGGATGCCCGCCTGCACAACTCCACGCTGCTGCGGCCCCCCGGCGCCGTCGACGAAGCAGAATTTCTGCGCCGCTGCATCCGCTGCGGCGAGTGCATGAAGGTCTGCATCGGCAGCGCCCTCCACCCCGCCTTCCTCCAAGCCGGCGTCACCGGCCTGTGGACGCCGCTGCTCATGGCCCGCCTCGGCTACTGCGAATACAACTGCACCCTCTGCGGCCAGGTCTGCCCGACCGGAGCGATCAAGGAACTCAGCCTTGAGGTCAAGCGCAAGACGGTCATCGGCCTGGCGGTCTTCGACAAGAACCTTTGCCTCCCTTACGCCCGCGGCGAAGAGTGTCTGGTCTGCGAAGAGCACTGCCCGACCGGCAAAAAAGCGATCATCTTCGACGAACGCGACGTCACCTACGGCGGCGTTACCCGGCGCCTCAAACAGCCGGTAGTGGTGAAAAGTCTCTGTATCGGTTGCGGGATTTGTGAAACGAAGTGCCCGGTCGAAGGGGTGAGTGCCATCCGCGTGATTCACGAAGGGGAGAGCCGCCGCCAGCGCGATGCCTCCGCCGGATTGGACGGTTACTGATGCAGCGGGGGATGATGATAGCTTTGCTGTTGCTCGCCGCCACGACGGCCGCCGCAGCCGCGGATTTCCTCCGCATCGATGATTTTGAGCAGGGCCTGCATCCGCGCTGGGAGCAGAAATCCTTCCGCGGCGAGACAAACTATCAGGTTGTGACGGAGGGGACGGGAAAGGTGCTGCACGCCCGCAGTCAGGGGACAGCTTCCGGCCTCATCTTCAAGAAAGAGTACCGACTGCAGGATTATCCCCTCCTCAGCTGGCGCTGGAAGGTGCGGGGGATTATCCCCAAAGCGGATGAGACGAAAAAGAGCGGTGACGACTATACAGCCCGCGTTTATGTGATCTTCCCGCACTGGTTCTTCCCGAAGACGAGAACGATCAGCTACGTCTGGGCCAACACGCTTCCCGAGGGGACGGCAGTGCCAAGCCCTTATACTGGAAATGCGATGATTATGGCGGTGGAGAGTGGCACAGCCAAGGCCGGTGAATGGCAAACGGCGCGGCGCAATGTCCTGGAGGATTATCGGAAACTCTTCGGCGCAGAGCCGCCAACCGTCGGGGCGATCGCCATCATGACCGATACCGACAACACCGGCGCCAGCGCCGAGGCGTGGTACGACGATCTGCAGATTGAGAAACCGTAAGAATTGGTTACAGCCAGTTCGACAACATCACGCCGATTCCGAGAGTGTTGACGCGGTGGTCGTAGTCGATGAGACTCTCGCCGTAGCCGGAGAAGTATTGCAGGTAGCCGCGCAGTTGGTGATGGAGCGGAAAGTTATAATCGAGCTGCACCGCGCCGTGATTGTTAGCGTCGAAGCGCAGGTTGTTGCGGAGCATGATGCCGAGGCTCTGGTTACGCCAGTTCTTGAGGGCATAAAATTCAAAGTTGCCGAGATACTTGACGATATCGGGATTGTCATCATCGCTGCGTGACTCGGGGAGACGCCACCACGGTTTAACGGCGAAATAGAGATCCTCCTTCTGAAACATGAAGAGACCATAGATCCGGTTCCAGCTGCGGGAGACTTCCCCCCACTGGCCGTTGGACTGGTGCATCAGACCGAAATTGGCCCCCTTGAAGTGGAGGGAGCCGAACTGGCGGTCGGTGGCAAAATCGAACCAAGCCTCGGGTTCATGGTTGGTTTCCCGAAAGGGGGAGGAGCGCTTGGCGTTGAAGGCTTGCCAGAAGCTGCGATTGGTGTAACCGACCCAGAGATCGCCGGTTTTGCCGATCAAATCGGAAATCATCAGGGTCTTGAGACTGAACTGGAACTTGAGTTCCACCGGGCTGATACTGATATCCTCTTCAGGGAACTGGGCTTCAAAGGGAGCGGTTTGCGGCGCGGTGAAGTAGTAGCTACCAATCAGGTAATTCGGCTTGTGCGCAACCAGCGACAGCGACCGCAGCGACTGCTTCTTGTCGAGACGCCGCTTCTCTTCGATGAGTTGACCGGACGGGGCAACGAGCGGATCGACCGGGGCAACGAGGATCGCCTCCGGCACCGGGGCGGGTTCGACAATTCCAGCCGTCGCCGACGCAGTCAGAATCAGTAGCAAGAAGCAGGTCACGAAGCCGTAACGGTTCACCGGAGGTCCTTTCTTGCCGAACAGCCTAACCCGCACACGGATGACACGGATTTG
>JACUTW010000042.1 GCA_014859605.1 Desulfuromonadales bacterium | reverse complement strand
CCCGCGCAGCGGGCCAGGGGATGGGGTGCAAGAAGTAGGGCGTCGTCGGGGGCGCAACCCCCGGAACTTGCCTGGTCCCGACTGGCTCACGCCGCCAGTTTCCACTCACTGTCTTGATCCATCTCCACAAACAGACGCAGGCCAGTGGCCGCTTTTCTGGCAGCATCTTCCCGGTGGTAATCGACGATCTTTTTTCCCCGCGCAATAATTTCACGAAAAAGCAGCTCATTCGATTTACTCATCTCGACCCGCCCATGTTCCCACTTGCTCACCTGGGCCTTGTCGATCTGCAGATTTCTGGCGAGATCGGAACCAGACCAGCCAAGAGACTTGCGCAGGAAGACAATCTCCGCCGGCATAAGCCGCTCTTCCTTCTTCACCAAGAACCTGGCTATACAGTCGTGCAACCCCTCAATGTTACGGATTCTGGGCATGACCACGCCACACTCGGGGCATTTCCGCACAGCAATCCCGTTCAGGGTGATGTTTTCAAGACCGCATTCGCGGTAATGGTAGTTCTCAACAAACTCAACGAGTTCGCTTCGGTCACAAACAGGGCATCTCATTTCTTCTCTCTCCACGCCGTCACAATCATGAGTTCGTCTTCGTCAATGAAAGTGACGACAACCGCCATCTTCGGTGTTTCAACTCTGTACCGCCAACTTCCGTTCTCGTACTCGCCTTCCCGTACTTTCCCACCGCGAAGAATATTGATGCAATCGCTGGTGTCCATCTGCCGTTCTTCCATGCGCTCAATGGCATGTGGTCGGGAATAGGTCACATATCCATCTTTCAGAATATGATGGATCAGCTTTCTAGCTTCTCCCGGTTTCAACGGTTCAATCATAATATACCCCTGCGGGAGTAAAGTTCAACGCTAAAGTTGTGTTCAACACAACTACCAAGAAACGCCAACCCCTCCTTAAGCAAGGAGGGGAGCCCAAAGCTGGCGGCCACAAGTGCGCAATCCCGAAGCGATTCTGATCGGGAATCCAGCTTCTCTCCGAGCGAAATCATGGATCCCCGATAAAGACATTCGGGGATGACAAACTTATTGCGGAAGATTGAAACTCATCAGATCGATTTGTCGTCACACAAAAAAACAACGCCCAGACCACAAAAAGTGGGCCAGGCGTTGGAACCTCGGAGGGTTTCAGAGGCTCATGACTACTTTATAGCCGCCGCCTCTGATAAAAATCTGACAATATCGACTGCTTACTGAAAAAATCCAAGACGGCGATAACTTTGAATCGTCAACCTTCCTTTTCACCCAGTCAAGAAGATCCAAGTGCCGAGTCACTGCAACAAACGATCAATCGCAGCAATGATCTGGGAGCGTTGTGACTGGACGGAGGCCACTGGAAGCCCAAGGATACTTTTGCGGACCGCTGTTATCTCTGCGGTTGAGAGCAGATATTCAACCCCGTTGATGGCAATGACAGGATTGAGAATTGTTGCGCCGGTGAAATACTCCTTGCACACCAAGGGGATAACAACGCAAGTTGTCAACGAATCGACAAAACGACCTTGCACCTCGACCAGATATGGGGCTTGTTTGCTGGTGCGGGTGCCGGGGTTTTTATAAACATCGAGCTGAGCCATCAGAGCGAAAACCCGATATCTTCTGATAACGGACCGCGTTCTTCGATCATGCGGTTGTACGAATCAAATGACACCTGGTTCTCATTTTTCCAGCGTATGAGCTCACGTTCGGCAAGGAATGCAAGCATCGCCTGCTCAAAGAGTGCCGAAAGGTTCCCCTTTTCGCTCCGCACTTTGTTGATCAGATCGCTATTGGCGGTTAAATTCACATGCCGGCGGGCAGCTTTTTCATTGTAGTCAAGTTGCATGGCAGCCTCCCTTCTTTGCTCACTACGTATCATAGGGCGCATCAGAATACGCGTCAACAAAGAAACCCTGCGGAATCATGTCTTTTCCGCATCGATAAAACGACAAAACCCACTTGCTCCTATGTCCCAATTTGCGGGCCTTCAGATTAAATGGGTCAGCTTAAGCTTCTAACATGCTAACAAATTAGAAGTATTGGTAAAAATGGAGGAGAGAGAGGGATTCGAACCCTCGGAACGCTATTAACGTTCACACACTTTCCAGGCGTGCTCCTTAAACCACTCGGACATCTCTCCGCAGGTTTGGCAAATTACACGAAGAGCCTTTCCCTGTAAAGATAAATAGTACGGGCCGGTGAAAAATCCTTTGCGCATCGATCCATTTCTCCGTTTACCTGCACCCGCTTATCCCCTATACTCTCTGTGTAACTTAACGACACACTGAAAGCAGGATTCCATGCCGATCAACACCGCTATCCGCCTCGATCAGCTGCGCCTCAAAATCAATTCCTACTCCAAAGAGAATCTTGATGACATTCTCCATGCGCTTCTCGAAGCGATTGCCCTGATCAACCGCCAGGGGCGCTGCCGTCTTTATCTTGAAGATCTGACCGACGGTGTCCTTGCCTGTGCGGCGGCAAATGGCCCCCACGCTGCAGCGCTGCGTGCGACGACTTTTCCCTTGACCAACGCCGACGACCTTGAGGCCCACGCCTATCTGACCCGCACCGGCAACCGGATTGACGATCTCGCGCTCCTCCCCGCTGGCGGCCCGGAATTTGCCCGGAACTTTGAAATTCGCGCCACCCTGCTCCTCCCTTTGATCCATCTGGAACGCGGCATAGGTGTCCTCTGTCTCGACAGCAACCATCCCGGCCAGCTTCCGGCTGAGTCGTCCCTGAATCTTCTTCAGAACTTTTTGAACGATGTCACCCCGATCATCGATCAGGCGCGCAAATACCACCAGCAGCTCGTCCTGGCGCGCCGCGTCGATCAAGCCAAGAAGAAAGAGGCGGCGCTGATCATGGTCAAGTCAGCGGTACGCCTGATCGACAAATTGACCCTGGCCTCGGTCCTCGTCCCTTGCGCCGGCACGGAACAGGAGAACTTGCAGATCGTCGCCTCTTACTCGAAAGAGCGGAAAGCGGCCCTCCTTTACGAGGACGAACGCCTGATCAGCCTCGGGCCAGGGGAATCCCTCCTTTCCCGCTACATCAACCGACAGGGAATCATCACCGACGACACCCTCCTCCACCCCTTGTACTTCGATGATCTCCCTTCGGAGTCGCTACAAAAGCGCTATCTTGTTGAAGAACTCGGGCTTAAATCCCTTTATGTGGTGCCGCGCTATGAACCACGCACCCGCAAGGTCATCTGCCTGGTCAACTACTATATGCGCGAAGCCCACCTTCTCACCGACTTTGAAAAGGGCCTTCTTGCAGCCCATGCCGAGATGGCGCAGCGGGTTATTCAAGAGATCGGCGATGAACATATCGAGATCAAGGTCCTCGCCGAGATCAACGATCTCCTCAAGGAGAAGTATGACAGTCTCGCCCCCTTCCTCACTCGCGTTCTTTCCAAAGCGACAGAACTGATCGACGCCGATACCGGCAGTATCGCTTTGGTACGCGAAGAGGAGGGGGAACGCTGGCTGGTCGTTGAAGAGGCGGACGGCACCTTGATCGGTGCCAAGAGCAAGTCTTGGCTGAAGCGTAATATCCCCCCGAATCGCATCGGCGGCCTCAATCTCCCGCCGGCAGAGAGGAGCATGACCGGCTACGTCGCTTTCACCGGACGACCGCACCTGATCACCGATACGCGGGAAGAGAAACGCAGTGACGGCTTCTATCGGGAGATCACTGAAACGATCCGCAGCGAAATCGCTGTGCCAGTGATCTGCGACGATGAAGTCATCGCTGTCATCTGTCTCGACAGCCTGCGCCCCCACTACTTTACCGACGAGCACCGCCGCATCCTGATGATCATCGAGCGGATGATCTCGCGCCACCTCTCGGACCTGCAGCGTATCGAGCAACTGACCACCGAAGTCAACCGCCTGCAGAAGGATGTCGGCTACAAAGACCCGAAGATTTCGTCCTATATCCTCGGCAACATCATCGGCAAGTCGGCCAAGGCGAACGAGTTCGTCAACTTCATTCAGACCATCGCTCCGCCCCTCTTTAACCGCATCGCTACCTGGCAGCAAAGCGGCCTGCAGGAAGCGACCCTCGGCCTCCCCTCGATCCTGATTACCGGCGACACCGGCAGCGGTAAAGAGTTCCTCTTCAACAACATCTTTTCGCGCCTCAACGCCATCTATCAGGAACGGATCAACCCGCGCGGCGAACTGCCGGTGAAGAAGACCAACATCGCCGCCTACAGTGGTGAGATCACCTATTCAGAGCTCTTCGGCCACAAACGCGGCGCCTACACCGGCGCCCATACCGACCGTAAAGGGATCCTCGAAGAAGCGCATGGCGGGGTGGTCTTCCTCGACGAAATCGGCGACGCCGACCCCAAAACCCAGGTGCAGCTCCTCCGTTTTCTCGACAATGGCGGTTTTGTCCGCCTCGGCGAAAATACCACCCGTTATGCCCGCGTCCTCCTCATCGCCGCCACCAACCGCGACCTCAAGGCGTTGATCCAGTCCGGGCATTTTCGCGAAGACCTGTATCACCGCCTCAACGAACTAACTATCCAGGTGCCGTCCCTCAATGGCCGGCGCGAAGACATCCCCGATCTTGCCGTCCACTTCCTCGGCAAACTCTACCGCGTCTATAAAAAACCGGAAGAGCGCGACGAAGACGGTCCGACCCTGACCCGCGGCGCCCAGGCCCTGCTGGCGGCGCATCACTACACCGGCAACATCCGTGAACTGCGCAGTATCCTGCTGCGCGCCCTCTTCTTCCGCAAAGGGCGCAGTGTCAGTGAGGACGATATCCGCGCCATCCTCGCTACCCTCGATCCGCCGCAACCGCACAGCAGTCGCGGAAACTTGACCAGCGACGTCGCCCGTGAAATCTACCAGCGCATCATCGAAGGGCAGAGCGACTTCTGGAGCGGCATCTACGAACCCTATTCGGCGAATCGCATCACTCGCGATATCGTCATCGAAATCATCGAACTTGCCCGCACCGCCGGCGCCGATACCATGCCGAAGAGCGCCGAACTGTTGCGCGCCTGCGACCCGCGCAGCGAAGCGCCGGAAGAGAAGAAGACCTTCTTCCGCTTCAAGAATTTCCTATACAAGACCGTGCGGATTGCGTAATCATTGCCGGCATTTTATTTTTCCTTCCGCGGAGGAATTTTGAATCCTGTTCAACATAAATTGATCAACTTCATCTGGACGATCACCAACTTACTGCGCGGTCCCTATCTCCCGCCGCAACACTGCCAGGCCATGCTGCCGATGACCGTGCTACGCCGTCTCGATTGCGTACTGGAACCGACCAAGGCCGCGCTGATCGCCGCTACGGTGTTCGGGAAGATCGACGTGCGCTCCGCACTACTTGGAGTGATATCGCCATGACCGACAAAGAACTAAAAGCATACCTTCAGTCCTCTTATCCCGCCGAAAACGAATCATGCGAGTGGAAGGAGTTCAAGAACCTGAAGCATACGGTCTCGGGAGCCAAAGGGGACGACATCATCTCCTACGCTTCGGCCCTGGCCAACATGGAAGGGGGGCATCTGATCATCGGCGTCAAGGATAAAAGCCTGGAGGTTGTCGGGATTCAGGAGTTTGATGACTACACGGCGGACAACATCCGTCTGCGCATCCTCGGCAAATGTCCCAATCTCGATTCCGAAGGATTTCAGGTCGAAGTTCTCTCTACGGAGACGACGAAAACCGTCTGGGTCTTTCACATCCCCAAACATCAATCACGCCTGCCGGTCTATGCCCACGACAAGGCATGGCAACGCATTCACGACAGCCTGGTTGAAATGCGTCCGGAGCGTCTGGCCGCCATCCTTGCCGAATCGATCGAAGTGGTTGATTGGTCGGCTCAGGTTGTAGCGAGCGCACAACTCTCCGATTTGAACCCGGCAGCCTTGGCTATGGCCCGGACCAAATTCAAGGAGAAGAATCAGAACAGTTCGTTTTCCCGCGACATCGACGACTGGGACGACCTGACCCTCCTCGACAAAGCCAAGGTCACGATTCAGGGGCAAATGACCCGCGCCGCGCTGTTACTGCTCGGCAATCCTGAAGCGAGCCATTTTCTCCTACCTCATCCTGCCCAAATCACCTGGAAGCTCGAATCCGAGGAGAAGGATTACCGCCACTTCGGCCCGCCCTTTCTCCTCGAAACGACCGGCGTTCTGCAATGCATCCGCAACACCAAGCACAAAATCTTTCCCGACAGCCAGTTGCTGTCCACCGAGGTCAGCAAATACGACACGCGGGTGATTCTCGAAGGACTGCACAACTGCATCGCCCATCAGGATTACACCCGCAACGCCCGCATCCTGGTCACCGAGCGCATCGACCGCCTCCTCTTTGAAAATGATGGCAGTTTTTTCGAGGGGCAACCGGAAGATTATTTCACCGGGGAACGCACGCCGCGTACCTATCGGAATCCCTGGCTGGCACAGGCAATGGTCAATATGAATATGATCGACACCATGGGGCACGGCATCCATTCGATGATTCTGGCCCAGCGCCGCCGCTATTTCCCCCTGCCGGACTTCGGCCAATCTAAACCCGGCAAAGTGGCCCTTGAAGTCTACGGTCACGTGATCGATGAAAACTACTCCAAGCTCCTGCTGGAGCACCAGGACCTCGAACTTGCCAAGGTCATCCTCCTCGACCGGGTGCAAAAGCGCCAAACGATTACCGATGAAGCAGCCGCCATGCTGCGCAAGGTCAATTTGATCGAAGGAAGAAAACCGAATTACTACGTATCGGCAAAGATAGCCGAGGCGACGGACACCAAGCCATCCTATACCCGCAACAAGGGACTCGATAAGGCAAAGCTGAAAGCATTTGTGCTCCAGCATCTCCAGAAATTTGGCGCGACCCCCAGAACTCAGCTTGAGGAGCTTCTTTTCGGAATGCTACCTGAGGGGTTAAGTGCCGACAAAAAACGCTATAAGGTTAAAAATCTGCTGACCGAAATGCGCGTAAAAGACAAAAATGTTCATTGCATCGGAAAGGGCATCAATGCGCGGTGGGTTACTTTACGACCAACCCATAAATGAATCGTTTAAAAAGAGTATTTAAAATTGAGTTTAAACGACCTTTAAACGACCTTTAAACAATTCCTTTTTTAACCATCTGATTTTTTTGTTGTTTTTTCGTAAACATTTAAAAAATTCACAAAAAATTAACCGGTAAACTAAAAGTTAACTTTCTCGAAAAAGATAATTGATGGATTATTGTCTTAACCAAAGGGGCTAAACTTTCGCGACATGTTGCCACTATCTGATGCGCCGGGTTTATGAGCAGGCACAGGCAAACAAATGAATAGCCAGGTTTATGACTACAACGTGAATCTTTCCGCAGATAAACTCGCAGCATCTCCGGCCCTGGCGCTCCTGCGCCCCCTCTTCCCGGCCGAACTCCACGACCGCATCTTCCTCGTCGGCGGCGCGGTGCGCGACCTTCTCCTCGGCCAGGAGAGCGTCGATCTCGATCTCGTCGTTGCCCTGCCGGAGCAGGAACTGCTAGCACGCCGCTTCCGACCGGTCACGCCGAAGGATGCGCCGCCGATCCTCCTTTATCATTCGCCGAATCTCGGCAAGGTCGAAGCGACCTGCATCGGCGGGTTGGCTGATCTCGACGACGACCTGCGCCGCCGTGACTTCACCGTCAACGCTCTCGCCCTCGATCTGGAGGGGAAACTCTATGATCCGCTCAAGGGGACGGACGATCTCAATCTCCGCCAGCTGCGCCCCTGTTCCGGCGACACCTTCAAAGCTGACCCGACCCGCCTCTTTCGCGCCTTTCGTTTTGCCGCCGCCGGCTGGAGCCTGGCCCCCCAAACGGTGGCGCTCATTGCCAGTGAGGATTGGAATGAGTGCTTGCAACAGCTGCCAATCGAACGCTTCTCCGCCGAGATGAGCAAGGCCTTCGCGCAGCCAGATCCCGCCATCTTCTTTGCCCTGATGCTGCAATTCAATGTCGGTCGCTCCCTGCTGCCGGAACTCTTCCGCATGCCGCAGATCCCCGCCGGCCCCCCGGAACATCATCCGGAAGGGGACCTCTTTACCCACAACTGCGAAGTCCTCGCCAGCATGGTGGCGCAAAACCCAGAGCCGCGAGCGCGTTTTTGCGCCTTTTTCCATGATCTCGGCAAACTTGCCACCGACCCGGCCCTTTACCCCAAACACCACGGCCACGATGATGCCGGCTTTGCCATGGCGCCGGCCTTCTGCAAACGCCTCGCCCTCCCCGCCGCCTGGCGCAATGCCCTGGCCTGGTCGAGCCGCCTGCACGGGCCGGCCAACCGCTGGCAGGAGACCCGCGACAGTACGCGCATCCGCATTGCCACCGGGGCGATCAAGGGGGGAATCAGCGAGATTCTGCCGCAACTGACCGCCGCCGACTGGCCGGAAGGACCGGGGATGCCGGATTGGCCGATCGCTCTGGCGGCGGCCCGGCTGTCGAGTACGCAACTCGGCATCAGTGCGGAGCAGCTGGAGAAGCTGGCGCCACCGGAGCGCGGCGCGTTGATTTTACAAAAAAGAGTGGAGAATTTACGGAGAGTGCGGCGGGAGAAAGTTTTGTAGGGGCACCCCTCGTGGGTGCCCGCTTTTCTTTTACTTTCGTCCCGTCTCTTTCTGCAGATAAGCAAAGACCTCGGCCATGCCGCGCCGGATCCCTTCTTCATCCTTGGGAAATTCGGAAGGGGCGAGTTCGAGGGTGACGGTTTCGTTGTAGGCGGTCTCGCGCAAATGATTCAAGAAACGGGTGAGGGGTAAAACGCCGCGACCGGGGAGAAGATGTTCGCGGTCGTTGCCATAGTCAGAGAAGTGAATATTCCGCATCCGGCCGCTGTCGTAACATTGATGGAAATCACTGAGAAAATTGGTCTTTCCCGAGCCCATATGGGTGGTATCGAAGGTCTGATAAAGGTTGTGCTGCCGCATGAAATCGATCAACCGCTCGGTCCGGGCGAGAAGATAGGGATTGATCTTGAAAGCCCCGGAAGAGGGCATATTCTCGACCGTCAAGATCACTTTCCCCTGCCCGAGCTCCTGCTGATAATCCTTGATCGAATTGAACCAACGCCAGAAACCGAACTCCATCGCCATCCAGGATGGGGGATGAAAGTTAACCAATGGGATGCCGGTCTCGATGGCGAGGCGGACGGTGAGGCGCAACTGCTCCGGCTTGTCCCCCCAACCGTCGAGATCGAAAAAAGGGGCATGCAGCGAATAGATCGGGATAATCTTCTGCAGTTCGCGGATTTTGGTGACGGGGTTGCCGTGCTGAAACTCCATGCCGACAATGACCTCGACCCCGTCAAAACCGGTATCGCGGGCAATTTCACAGGCCTGGCTCATCGGCAGAGTATAAAGACTACCCGTCGAAAGGAGGAGTTTCATAAAGTTCGGCTCTCTGCAGGAAAGGAGCGCAAGATCGTTTTCAGGGGCTGTGAACCTTTTCGACAAGGTGGCGACGGATCGCATCCGGCGGCGGCGGCGTCAGCAAGGAGACGATAATCATCACCATAATCACCAGCGGGGCGCCGATCAGCGCCGACGAGGTCGGCGGCAGCAAGTGGTGCAAGAGCGGGAAGACGCTGCCGAGGGCCAGGGAAGCAAAGGTAATAACGATGCCGAGGGTCATGCCGGCGATGGCGCCGTATTTATTGGTGCGATCCCACCAGATACCGAGAAGGAAGACCGGAAAAAGGGTATTCCCGGCCAGCGCAAAAGCGACGGCAGTAATTTCGGCAATCAGGCCGGGGGGATTCACCGCGGCGAGAACAACCAGGATCGCCAGGACCAGGGTCGCCCCTTTCGCCACCTTCATCCGCTGCCGCTCGCTCGCTTCAGGATTGAGAATGCGATAGTAGATATCGTGGGAGAAGGCGCCGGCACCGCCGATCAACATGCTGGTGATGGTGCCGAAAGCAGCCATGATCCCGCCGACCGCGAGCATGCCGACCAACCAGGGGGAGAGCCCACCCCACTCGGCCGCCTTAATGACGATGACATCGGCAATCTGATGTGCAGCCGCCGCGTCGATCGGCATCTCGCCGCGCAGTTGTAAAAGCTTGGCAAAAGTAGCAAAAGCCGGCGCACTCCAGTACAAAAGACCGATAAAGAAGATCCCCCAGACCACACTCCAGCGGGCGACGCGGATATTCGGCAGAGTATAAAATCGCGACAAAACATGGGGGAGGCCGGCGGTCCCGACCATGAGGGTGAAGCAGAGGGCGATCCATTCATAAGGCGTCGCCGCTGCCCAGGGAGCGGCCATCGCGGCGCCGCTGAGATAATTGACTTCGCTCAGGGCAGCACCGTAGCCGATCTGCGGCAGCCAGCGTCCGTAACCGAGCTTGGCGGAGAGGGCCATGAGCGGGATCAGGAAGGTCAGGAGGAGGACGGCATAATGGAGCTGCTGGTTGCGGGTGGCGCCGAGGGAGCCGGAGATGGCGAGATAGGCAAAGATGACGCCGACGCCGAGGAGGAGAGCACCGGTGTAGTCGATGCCGAAGATCCAGGCGAAGATCAAACCGATCCCTTTATATTGGGCGACGCAGTAGATCAGCGAGATGATGATGGTGATCACCGCCGAAAGGAAGCGGGCGACCGGGGAATCGTAGCGTGCCTCGACAAATTCCGGGGCACTGTACTTGCCAAAGCGGCGGATCTGTCCGGCGAGGAGGACGAGAAGGAGAACATAACCCCCAGTCCAGCCGATGACATAAGCAAGGGCAAAGTAGCCCTTAAGATAAAAGATGCCGGCGATGCCGAGGAAGGAGGCGGCGCTCATCCAGTTGGAAGCGATCGCCGCGCCGATACCGATACGGCCGACGGCATGGGCGGAGACCGGATAATACTCCCCTTTGCGGGTACGACTGGCGACCCCGACGATAAAGGAGACACCGAGAAAAAGGGCCAGAATCAGCAGGGGGACGAGCTTGAATTCGCCTTCCATCACGGCTGCCTCCGTTGCCGGTAGCGCTCAGTGAGGCGGTCGACCATGAGATTAAAGAGGAAACAGATCAGGATAAACCAGACGATCAGGAACTGCCCGGTAAACCAGTATTCGAAGGGGAAAGAGAAGATGGTACGACTGGTCAAGGGGCCGCTGCCGCTGGCGTCGGTCTGGCCGGAATAGATCAGAAATTGAAAACCGAAGGTCAGCAGCGCCCAAGCAATCAGGGCAATCCAGATATAGATAACCTCGCGGCGCATAAAACCGGCCTGCGGACGGAAGAAATTGATCCGGTAATCCTGCGGACTGGGGGGGCGGTCAAACTCGGGACTGCTCACGGGCATCGTCTCCTTTAGGCATTGCAAATAAATTCTGCCAATTATAGCGAGGGAAGGCGACAAATGTAACCATGTTTTTCGCCACATGGATAAAGGATCAGTTCTTAAGCTCCGCAGGAGAGCAACCGCGCGCCTTGTGACTTGCCGGGCAGAGTGTTATAGTCGCCGCCACTTTGGTTCTCGCTTTCTCCCGCACAAAGCCCTTCTCCCCAGGTTGATAATGTCCAAACCCGAAACAACGTCGCCCCCCCTGACCACTTCGCTGACTCCCGCCGTCGCTGCCGCCCTGGCTACAGCGATCCGCGAAGCCGGGGGCAACGAGGTCTTCTTTCTCGGCCGCACCTCAAAGGAGCTGATCGTCAACGCCGTCGAGGTTCTGGCGCGCGGTTCAAAAGAGGCGGTGCCGGCGATCCTTTCGGGGTGCCGCTATGGCGACGTCGTCATCCACAACCACCCTTCGGGCCGGCTCCACCCCTCCAAGGCGGATCTCAATATTGCCGGGCAACTCGGCAACCTCGGGGTCGGCTTCTTTATCGTCGACAATCCCGTCAGCCGCATCTACCGGGTGGTCGAACCCTTTGCCCCGCGCACCGAAGTGGCGCTGGAGATGGCGGCGATCGCCGGGATTCTCGGGCCGGGCGGCGCGGTGGCGAACGCCCTCCCCGACTTTGAGGAACGCCCGGAACAGCTGCGCATGGCCTTCCATGTTGCCGAAGCCTTCAACCACGGCAAGCTGGCGGTGATCGAAGCCGGCACCGGCACCGGCAAGAGCCTCGCCTACCTCGTCCCCGCCCTCCTCTGGGCAAAACAGAACGAAGAGCGGGTGGTGGTCTCGACCAACACCATCAACCTGCAGGAACAGCTGATCCGCAAGGATCTCCCCTTTTTGCAGCGCGCCAGCGGCCTCGACTTCCGTGCCGTCCTCGTCAAGGGGCGCAACAACTACCTCTGCCTGCGCCGCGCCGAGACCGCCAAAACCGAGCCGGGGCTCTTCGACAGCGAAGAAGTCGCGCACCTCGGCGCCCTGCTGGAGTGGGCAAAAACCACCAAAGACGGCGGCAAGGATGAACTCACCTTCCTGCCGCCGGAGGGCGTCTGGGAAGAGGTCTGCTGCGAAGCTGACCAGTGCGGCCGTGCCGGCTGCCCCCACTATAGCCGTTGTTTCTTCCACAAGGCCCGCCGCCAGGCCGCGCAGGCCGACCTCCTCGTCGTCAATCACGCCCTCCTTTTGGCCGATCTTGCCCTGCGCCAGGAGACCGATAACTACGGCAGCGTCGCCGTCCTTCCTCCTTTTGCCCGGGTCATCCTCGACGAAGCGCATCACCTCGAAGACGTGGCGACCCGCTACTTCTCCACCCAGGTCACCCGCTTCTCCTTTGCCCGCGTCCTTAATCGCCTGCGCCACCCCCGCAAGGCGGAGAAGGGGCTGATCCCGCGCTTTCTCGACCTCCTTGCCCGCGAACTTCCGGACAGCAGCGACGTCCTTTACCGCGACCTCTACGGCCGCTGCGAAGCGCTGCTGGTTAATCGTCAATCATTAGCCGAAAAATCGGTGGGCGAACTCGAACGGATCGGCGAACACCTCGCCACGGCCCTGGGGAAGAAGATCGAAGAACGCGAGGAGATCCGCCAGCGCGCCATCCCGCCGTTCAGCGAATCCCTGGCCTGGAGCGAAACCAGGGATGCGGTGCAGCAACTGGCGCAGCAGAGCGGCAACCTCAGCAAGGAGCTGCGCGAGCTCCTCAAAGCCTGCAAGGCCATTCCCGACGAGGTGGCGCCGAAATTGGCGTCGGTCCTCACCGATCTTGTCGGCATCGAAGCGCGCATCGCCGGCGTCACCGCCGATCTCTACGCCTTTATCGCCGATCAGGAAGGGAGCTGCGTCTGGTTCGAGATTGGCCTGGGGCGCATCGGCCGCGGCAAAGGGATCGTCACCCGCCTCTGCACCGCCCCCCTCGATGTCGCTGCCGGTCTCAAGGCTGCCCTCTTCGATCGCTTCAAGACGGTGGTGCTGACCAGCGCCACCCTCACCGTCGCCACCTCTTTCTCTTACTTTGCTCAGCGCACCGGCCTGGCGCTCGTCGAACCGCGCCGCCTCGCCGAACTCGAACTCGATTCCCCCTTCGACTATGCCCGCCAGACCCTGGTCGCCGTCCCCGCCGATCTCCCCGAACCGGCGAGCACCCTTTATGCCGAGCAGCTGCGCGATCTCTGCGAACGGGCGATCGTTGCTGCCGACGGCCGCACCCTGGTCCTCTTCACTTCCTACACTTTATTGCGGCGCATCCACGCTGAACTCGCCCCGACCCTGGAAGCACGCGGCTACCGCTGCCTGCGCCAGGGAGAGGAGACCCGCCACCGGCTGCTGCGCGCCTTTATCCACGATCCGACCAGCGTCCTCTTTGCCACCGACTCCTTCTGGGAAGGGGTCGATGTGCCGGGGCGGGCGCTGGAACAGGTGATCATCACCCGCCTCCCCTTCAAGGTGCCGACCGAACCGGTCCTTGAAGCGCGCGCCGAAGCGATTGCCGTGGCCGGGAAGGATCCCTTCATGGACTACACGGTGCCGCAGGCGGTGATTCGCTTCAAACAGGGATTCGGGCGACTGATCCGCCACCGCGAAGATCGGGGGGTGGTGCTGATTCTCGACAGCCGCCTGGTGCGCAAGGGCTACGGCCGCATCTTCATGCGCTCGCTGCCGGTGCAGACGCAAGTGCTGGCGCAGGGAGAGATCCCCGCCGCGATCCGGGATTTCTTTGCGACGGAGAAGGAGTAGGAGCTAACCCCCCTCAATCCCCCCTTGACAGGGGGGAAGCCTTGAAGCCTCCCTTGTCAAGGGGAGGTTTGGAGGGGTTGGTTGCGAGGGATTTACTGGAGGACGACGCAGACGATGATGATCTGGCGGTCGCGATTCTGCTCGCGAAAGAGACGGGTCGCCTCCACCGGCCCCGGCGCTTCAATCACTTCACTCTTCATTTCACCGGCTTCCTCAAAGGTCACTTCGTAAATGGGCATGGTCTTAATCTCTTCCTGACATTCGTTAAATTCAAAAACAGCATTATCTGGAACAGGCTCCAGCCCGCGATCTGTTTGTAGCCGACTAACGTCGAATATCGACGGCCGCAAGCAGAGCCTTTTCGATCCGGACCAAAGTCTCGACGGAAAGCGCACCAATCCGTTCGACCAGTTTGGCGCGATCCAGGGTCGTAATCTGATGACAAAGGGCGCTGCTGTCGCTCTTTAGATTCGCCGTTCCTGCCGGAAGCGGCACCACCGTCGGACCCCGGCGTGACTGGGTTGGCGAGGTCGAGATCGGGATAACGATAATCGAGCGCCACGTCGCGGTCTCGTTAAAGGCATCATGGGAGAGGATGATCACCGGTCGCCGGCCGGTCTGTTCCGATCCGGAACGGGGAGAAAGATTCGCCCAGTAAAGATCACCCCGCTTCATGGGCAAATCTCAGGATCATCAAAATGTTCCAGACTGGCCGACTCTAGCTCTTCGTCAAGGTCGGCGGCGCTCCCGGCCTGCTGCGCGGCGTAGGCGGCAATCTCTTCATGCACGGCGAGTCTTTCCTGCTCTTCAAGCCAGTATTCCACCGCCTGTTTTGCCAATTGCGTGGCTGGTCGATGCTGGCGCTGCGCCAGGTCCCGCAGACGGGCATAAACCGGTTCAGGAAGCGGAACATGAAAGTTGTGTGTGGCTACTATTTTCATGGCATATCTCCTGCCATGAATTGTATGTCAAATATGACTGCCATGCAAGGTGTAGTTATATCACTTACGCTAATCCCGCTTGCCAGCCCCACGCCCGCCGGTGTAGACTGCCGCCGTTCTTCAACTTTCTCCGCGATACACGAGGCCCATGTTTAGCAAAATTCGCCACCTTCTGGAGATGATCAAATTCTCCCATACCATCTTTGCCTTCCCCTTCGCCCTGATGGGGGCGACCCTCGCCGCCCTCGCCAACGGTCAGCCACCGACGGCTGCCCAGATCGGCTGGATCTGCCTCGCCATGGTCGGAGCGCGCAACGCCGCCATGGGGCTGAACCGCATCATCGACGCCCGCATCGACGCTGAAAATCCCCGCACCGCCTCTCGCCAGATCCCCGCCGGGATCATCTCCCGCCAGGAAGCATGGATCTTCGTTGCCGGCTCGACCCTCCTCCTTCTGGTCGCGGCCTGGCAACTCAACCCTTTGTGCTTCTACCTGTCGCCGCTGGTCCTCGCCTTCTTTATCCTTTATGCTTACTGCAAGCGCTTCACTTCCCTGGCGCACATTGTCCTCGGCATCTGTCTCGCCGGCGCCCCTTTGGGTGCCTGGATCGCCCTACGCAGCACGATTGAGTGGCCGATTTTGGTCCTCGCTCTGGCGGTGCTGGTCTGGGTCGCCGGCTTCGATATCTTCTACGCCCTGCAGGATCTCGATTTCGATCGCAAGCAGGGGCTGCATTCGATCCCCGTTCGCCTCGGCGAAAAGGGAGCGATCCTCCTCGGCAAGATTCTGCACGGACTCATGGTCGGACTCCTGCTGTTAATACCGCAGGGCCTCCCTCTCGGGATGATCTACTATGCCGGCATCGCCGTCATCAGTCTGATGATCGCTTGGGAGCATCACCTCGTCAAACCCGGGGATCTCTCTAAACTCAACGCCGCCTTCTTCAATATGAACGGCTACATCAGCGTGACGATCTTCTGCTTCACGTTGGCGGATGTGTTGATTTAACGCTTTAACTCCCCTTTAACAAAGGGGGGCAGGGGGGATTTCCCGATACGTAGAAGAAATCCCCCTCAATCCCCCTTTGTCAAAGGGGGAGGCCAAACGGAGAATAAACCCATGAAACACATTGTCGTCGCCATCACCGGAGCTTCCGGCTCGATCTACGGCCTGCGTCTGGTTGAAGAACTCCTCAAAGCCGACTGCCGCGTCACCCTGCTGATCAGCAATGCCGGCCGCCAGGTGCTGCACTATGAGACCGGCCTTGACTGGCCAACAGATGTCGAGGTCAGCCGCGAGTTGATGCGCGAGCACTTTGTCAGCGAGCAGCTTCGCCACTACGCCAACAACGACCTTTTCGCCCCGGTGGCGAGCGGTACCTCCGCCCCGGATGCGCTGGTGATCGTCCCCTGCTCGATGGGGACCCTCGGACGCATCGCCAGTGGCGCCGGCAGCAATCTCATCGAACGCGTTGCCGACGTTGCCCTCAAGGAGAAGCGCCAGCTCCTCATCGTCCCGCGCGAGACCCCCTTGAGCTCCATCCACCTCCGCAACCTTTTGACCCTCGCCGAAGGTGGCGCCCGGATCATCCCGGCGATGCCTGCTTTCTATCGCCAGCCGCAGACGGTCAGCGATCTCGTCGACTTTGTCGTCGGCAAGATCCTCGACAGCCTGCGCATCGAGCACACCCTCTTCGTCCCCTGGGGGGAATAGGTAGGGGGGGCCCCTGTGCCTCCCCTGATTCGACCGAACAGTCGGGCAACCACAGGGGGTTGCCCCTACTATAGACCGATAACATGACTAATCTCTTTCCATTAATCCGCAGCAAGATCGAAACCGGCGTGCGCCTCACCGATGCCGACGCCCTCGCCCTCTTTGCCAGCGACGACCTCCTTGCCATCGGCCAACTCGCCGCTCAGGCCAATCGCCGCCAGCACGGTGACAAGGTCTACTTCAATATCAACCGCCACATCAACTACACCAATATCTGCGTCAACCGCTGCACCTTCTGCGCCTTCAGCAAGGAAGAAGGGGAGAACGGCAGCTATACCATGATGCTGGAGGAGATCCTCCGCAAGGCGGCGGAAGCCCAGGCCGCCGGCGCCACAGAACTGCACATGGTCGGCGGCCTCCATCCCGACCTCCCCTTCGACTTTTATCTGGAGATGCTCGCCGCTATCGCCGCCGATGCGCCGAATCTCCATATCAAGGCCTTCACCGCCGTCGAGATCGACTACTTCGCCCGCATCACCGGCCAGAGCATCGAGACGGTGATTGCCGAGCTCAAGCTTGCCGGCCTCGGCTCGATGCCCGGCGGCGGCGCCGAAATCCTTGGAGCGCGGGTGCGGGGAATCATCTGTCCGGAGAAGATCTCCGGCGAGCGCTGGCTGGAAGTCACCGCCCTGGCCCACCGAGCCGGATTGAAGAGCAACGCGACGATGCTCTTTGGCCATATCGAAAGCGCCGTTGACCGCGTCGACCATCTCCATAAACTGCGCGCTCTGCAGGATCAGACCCACGGTTTTCAGGCCTTTATCCCCCTCGCCTTCCAACCCGACAACACCAAAATTGCCGGGGCGAAAGGACCGGGTGGGATCGATGCCCTGAAGACCCTGGCGATCAGCCGCCTTTACCTCGACAACTTTGCGCACATCAAGGCCTACTGGGTGATGCTCGGCTTGAAGATTGCCCAGGTGGCGCTGGCCTTTGGGGTCAACGATCTCGACGGCACGGTGATCGAGGAGAAGATCGGCCACGATGCCGGCGCTGCTTCACCGCAGGCTCTTTCCAAAGAACAGCTCTGTGCCCTGATTCGCGAAGCCGGCAAGGTGCCGGTGGAGAGGGATACCTTGTATAACGAACTGAAGGTTTACTGAAGATGGACGCGATGAACGACAACTTGGGGATGGCTCCCTACCCAATGATCTTCCCCGACGCCGAAGAAGGAGTCGTCGGCGTCACGCTCCGACGAAAAGTCGGCAAGGCGAAGGCCGGTGAATACCGCTTCATCGAAGCCTATTGCGTAGAGCAGGATTGCGACTGCCGACGTGCCGCCATTCTGGTGGTGAACGACAAAAGTAAACATCAAGCGACGATCGAATTCGGCTTTGATCCCGACGAACCCCTCGCCGGACCTTACCTCAATGAATATGTCAAACAGGCAAGCGGCGCCGGTGATCTGCTGCGGGTCTTTGTCGACTTGATCAACGGCAATCCCGACTGGCTAAAGGGGATATATCGGCATTACAAGGAGGTCCGCAAGAAGGTGGATGGCCGCAGTTATCGCGGTAAAGCCTTCCCCAAACCAGGATCGGTGGTGCGTTTCATCAAACCGCCGGAGGAGGAAGAGGAAGATATTTTCGAGGAGTTTCACAGACTCCTCGATTCGGCGCTTCGGATGCCTCAGGCCGGTGGGCGCAAGAAGAAAGGGGCGGCAAAGACTCAGGGGCCGCTCTTCACGGAGGAATACTCTGATCTTGAGGATATGGCCGACTGGATTGAACGCTACCGGCACGATGCCGACATACCATTCGGCAATCATGATGCCCGGCAGACGGAGCTACGCAGCTATCTTTTGAACCACGACCGTGCGGCCGACGATTTGGCCAAACTGCTGGTCACCTTCTTCGAAGAAGAATCCGAAATTGATCATCTTGATGCAGCGATGCACCTGTTGACAGATAGCTTCGAAATCCTTCGTGCCGATCAGGAGCGTCGTCGCCCTGGTACTCAGCAACGCATGGAAGATTGGCAGGCCGCTCTGGCCCGACACATTTTCGCTGCGGGGGTCGATCCGCATCTCGGAACGCTGGTGACTCAGGTATTGCTCAATGCCCGAGTAGAGATATTGCCGCTGCTGCACGATGCCAACGCCCAACGGATGCTAGCGCATGCCGATTTCGTCGCCGATCCCGCACAGGCACTTCTCGGACTTCTTGGCGAACTCGAAGAACAAGGTACCGGGAATCCCCACGAGCTGTTCGAAGCAGTTCTACAGATGATGGCCGTGGGGAACGCCAAGGTGCAGGTCAATCTCTGTCACCTGATGCTGGGAGTCGATCATCCGGTCATCCGCGAGGCGGCGGTGCTGATGCTCTTTCACCCCCATGCCGAGGTGCGGGCCGGGGTGGCGCAGTTACTGGCCGAGGTTGACGGCCGCTGGTTGACCCCGACAAGTCTGCGGCGGTTGATCGTTGCCCGCAACTGGTTTCCCGAATCGTTACGTACTCACATCGACCAGGTGGTGACCAACGCCCGCAGAGCCCGGGTCGAGTGCGCCCCCTTGCCGAAACGGGTGGAGATGACGGTCCATTCCAGCGCTGTCGATGGCGCCAATGCGCAGACCTTTCAGGTTCTGATCCCCGAGAAGAAGGGTTTTCTCTGTTGCTCGATCATGCCGAAGAAGGGGCACGGCGTCGCCGACGCCTTTCTCCTCCCTCTGGCTGGCAAGGGCGAACGGAACGATCTCCTCAATATGATGAGGAGCGAGACCGGCGCCATCGAGGTCTCGACCGACTATCTGCATAAGCGCATTTGTCAGGCCCTGGCCGACGGCGCAAGGCACGACAAGGTCCCCTGCCACTGGCTGGTGGCCATCGCCGAACGGCTCGGCACCGACCAGTGGAAAGCCTCCCCCCTTAATATTGCCGCCGAACTTGCAACGCTGCGCGACACACTCGAACGCCGGGGGGGGAAGTTTGTCACTCCCCGTTACCGGCAACAGGCACTGGTAGCGTCAGAGTCCTGGGCGGAAGAACAGCCCTTTGCCTGGTCGTGGTTCGAGGACGATGTCGAGGTCGACGAAATTGTGCAGAAGACTTTGGTGAAGAAGCGCCGGCCCGATCCCGATCGCTGCATTGCGGCGATTCTAGAGAAGATTATCCAACCGAGGCGCGCGCAGTGGCTGGAGCGACTGGTACTGACAACCCTCTGGCTCAAGGCAGCGAAAACGCCGGCGGTGCCGTGGGAAGAGATGTTTTATGTCTCTGAAGCCGTCGCCGACGAGAAGATGCCGCTGGCCGAGATTCCACTGATGGTCATGATTGCCGGGCTCAGCTTCGGGGCGTTTATCGGTCGTCAGGAGGAGGGGAGATAACTTAGAGTGACCACACTGCAGACCACCAAAAAAAAAATCGCCGCCAACACCCCGCTCGATCACGACGAAGCCCTCTGGCTCCTGACTCAGGCCGATTTGCTCGCCCTCGGCCAGCTCGCCGACGGAATCCGCGCCCGCAAACACCCTGATCACCGGGTGACCTTCGTCATCGACCGCAACGTCAACTACACCAACGTCTGCACCTCGAAGTGCAAGTTCTGCGCGTTCTACCGCAACCCCGACGACGCGGACAGCTATCTTCTCGACTACGCCACCATCCTCGAAAAAGTGCAGGGACTAGTACAGCACGGCGGCACCCAACTCCTCATGCAAGGCGGATTGCACCCCGATCTGCGCATAGAGTGGTTCGAAGAGCTTTTCAAGCTCATCCGCGCCCGCTTCCCCTCCGTGCAGATCCATTCTCTCTCGCCGGCCGAAGTCATCCACATCGCCAAACAATCGGGGATCAGCATGGCGGATTGCCTGGCGCGCCTCAAGGCCGCTGGCCTCGCCTCCGTCCCCGGCGGCGGTGCCGAAGTGTTGGTCGATAGTGTCCGCCTTGCCATCAGCCCCAACAAGATCGGCACCCGCGACTGGCTGGCGGTGATGGAGGAAGCGCATCGCCTCGGCATGCGCACCACCGCGACGATGATGTTCGGCAGCAGCGAAGCACCGGCCGATATCGTCGAACACCTCTTCGTCATCCGCGACCTGCAAGCCAAAACCGGCGGCTTCACCGCCTTCATCCCCTGGACCTACCAGCCGGGGAATACCGAACTCGGCGGCGAGACCGCCAGCGGCGTCGCCTACCTGCGCGTCCTCGCCCTGGCCCGCATCGTCTTGGGCAATATCGACAACATCCAGGCGAGCTGGGTGACGCAGGGGGCGATGATGGCGCAGGTAGCACTGCGCTTCGGCGCCAACGACCTCGGCGGCACGATGTTAGAGGAGAACGTCGTCGCCGCCGCCGGCTGCGATTTCAGCCTGTCGATTGAAGAGATCATCGAAATTGCCCGCGGCGCCGGCTTTACCCCGGCGAAGCGGAATACGCTGTACGAGATTCTGGAAGAGTATTGACCAACAAAAAAACTTGCTCACACAACGCCGCAACGACCGCAACGAAGTCAAAAATCGTTCAAAAAGATTTTACGTTGCGTCGTTGCGTCGTCGCGTGAAACGATCTTTGCCCTGAAAGAGGTATCCCATGCAACCTTTACGCAAAGCCATCCGCGACATGGCCGGCTACGTCCCCGGCTTCCAGCCTCCGGACAATGAGCCGTGGATCAAGCTCAACACCAACGAAAACCCCTACCCGCCCTCACCGCAGGTACGCGCCGCCCTTCTCGCCGAAATCGGCGCTGAAGGCGAAAACCTGCGAAAATACCCCGACCCCGGCAGCAAAACGATGCGCCAGGTCGCGGCGGAGCTTTACGGCTTTGATCCCTCCTGGGTGATCACCGCCAACGGCTCGGACGAGCTCCTCAATAACCTCATCCGCGCCTTTGCCGGCGAAGGCGAGGAAGTCGCCTACATCCACCCGTCCTACTCCTACTACGCCACCCTCGCCGAGATCCAAGGGGCGAAGATCCGCACCTTCGGCCTGACTGAGGATTTCCGCATCAAGGATTTCCCTGCCCGTTTTGAGGGTAAGATCTTCTTCCTCACCTCGCCGAACGCCCCCCTCGGCTTCGCCTTCCCCCTCGCCTACATCGAGGAGATCGCACAGCGCTGCGCCGGCATGCTGGTGATCGATGAAGCCTACGTCGATTTCGCCGACTTCACGGCGATGGCGCTGGTCAAGAAGTACGCAAACGTCGTCGTCACCCGCACCTTCTCCAAGAGCTACTCCCTCGCCGGGATGCGCCTCGGCCTCGCCGTCACCCGCCCGGAAGTCGTCGCCGCCCTCGACAAGATCCGCGACCACTACCACCTCGACCGCCTTGCCCTCGTCGCCGGCCGCGCCGCCCTGAGCGATCAGGCGCACCTGACCGCCACCGTCGCCAAGATCCGCGCCACCCGTGAGCGCTTCGTCGCCGGGCTCAAAGAGATCGGCTACACGCTGATCGAGTCGCGCAGCAACTTCGTCTTCGCCTCGCCGCCGGATGGCAATGGCAAGCGGGTTTACGATGCCCTCTTTGCCCGCAAGATTCTGGTGCGTTACTTCTCCGATCCACTCCTGGCGCATGGGATGCGGATTACCATCGGGACAGATGCGGAGATGGAGACGACGTTGCAGGCGCTGGGGGAGATTGGGTAAAAAGACGTTTATAGGGATTTATAAGTGAATCACCTTATAGATACTTATATATGCTTATAATTTCAAAAGGCTGTGTCACGCAGCGCCGCAACGATCGCAACGAAGTCAAAAAAAACAGCGGGTTTACATTGCGTCGTAGCGCCGTTGCGTGAAACCGGTTTTCGTATGGTTCGACTGTATTGATCGAATTTGGCTAAAATATTCAAAGGGGACAGAACATGGTTGGCAAATTGGCACAGGTAGCTCTCCGAGAGATATGGAGGCACGAAGCACTTGATTTCACTTCTTGGCTTGCCGACAACTTCGACATCTTAAAGGAACAACTAGGGCTAGATCTGACTTTTGAACAGAGAGAAAAAGCAGTTGGTTCATTCAGCGCTGACATTCTTGCCAAAGATGTTGCTGGAAGGCTTGTTGTCATTGAAAACCAGCTAGAACGCACAGACCACGATCATCTTGGTAAGGTATTGACCTATCTTGCCAACTTGGACGCCAAGGTTGCGATATGGATATCAAGCGATCCACGTCCAGAGCACATAACAACAATCGACTACCTCAATGAAATCGCTCCTACCGACACCGAATTTTATCTAATCAAATTACAAGCCTATAAAATTGGAAGTTCAGACCCTGCCCCGCTATTCACTATTGAAGCCGGACCTTCCGTTGAAAGAAGAGCTGTAGGAGAGACAAAAAAACAATTAGCTGACAAGGACAAAAGGCGATATGAATTTTTCGAGAGATTGCTTGAGAGATGTCGCTATAAAACTAATCTTTTCAGCAATATATCACCTGTAGGCTACCAAAATTGGGTTAATGCAGGAGCAGGAAAGTCAGGATTAATGTGGACATTCGAAGCAATGGAAAAATCCTCTCGTGTGGACCTTTTCCTTTGTGCGACGACAGCAGAGGTCAATCAAAAACGATTTGAAGCCCTGTTAGCTCATAAAGAGGAAATTGAGCAGCGCTATGGTGAACCCCTACTTTGGGAATACAAAGAGGGCAGGAAGCAGCAATATCTGAGATCGTATTCCCCTCTTGGTGGTGTCGGTGTGGCTGAAGAATCAAAGTGGGAGTCAATTCATAACGATTTAATTGACAGACTTGTTCGCTTGGAAAGAGCTCTCCGAGAATTCCTCAGACAGATTGACTGACAGGTATACACCTATGCCTGCCAATCCTTTCCCCCCTTCCGCTATCGCCCCGCTCCTCCTTGCCTGGTACGGCCAGGTCGGCCGCGATCTGCCGTGGCGCCACACCCGAGATCCCTATTGCATCTGGCTCTCCGAGATCATGCTCCAGCAGACGACGGTCACGGCGGTCATCCCCTATTACCAGCGCTTCCTTTCCCGCTTCCCCGATGTCGCCACCCTCGCCGCCGCCCCGATCGAAACGGTGATCGACGCCTGGGCGGGACTCGGCTACTACTCCCGCGCCCGCAACCTGCATGCGGCGGCGCAGCGGGTGATGAACGAGTATGGCGGCACCTTCCCGTCGTCCCTTGACGAACTGACCGATCTCCCCGGTGTTGGCCGCTCCACCGCCGGCGCGATCCGCGCCATCGCCTTTGGTCAGCGCGGCGTCATCCTCGACGGCAATGTCCGCCGCGTGCTGGTGCGCCTCTTTGCCCTCGATGGCGACCCGCGCAATCCCACTGCGGAGAAACAGCTCTGGATGTGGGCCGAGGAGTTGACCCCGGCTGAGCGCGCCGACGACTACGCCCAGGCGATCATGGACCTTGGCGCTACTTGTTGCACGCCGACCAAACCGACTTGTTTGCTCTGCCCCCTTGCTCTCCACTGCCAGGCTTTTGCGCAGGGACGGCAGGCGGAGCTGCCGGCGAAACGCACCCATAAGGCGGTGCCGACGGTGCTCCAGGTCGCGTTGCTGCTGGAGCGTGACGGAAGCTGGCGGGTCGAACGCCGGCCCTTGAGCGGGATGCTCGGCGGCCTCTGGGAATTCCCGACCTGTGTCGTCGCCGCCGACGCTGATCCCGCGAGCATCGCCGCCGCCCTCGCCGCCACTTACGGCGTCAGCGACCTCCGCGCAGCCGGCCACGTTGCCCATGCCTACAGCCATTTCAAGGTCGATCTGCGTCTTTATCGGGGTCGGGTGGAAGAGTGGGGGCGGGTCGCCGAAGGCGAGGCGGAGTGGGTTGACGCTGAGATTTTGCGCAGCCTGGCCCTGCACGGCGCACACAAGAAGGCGTTGAAATTTATTGCCGCGTAGGGACGAATCATTATCCGGTCAAAGGCATTCTGCACACGGATAAAATCTGATTAGACGGATTTTCACGGATTTAACATAAAGGTTCGATCCAGAGTCTATTGCCTTGATTAATCTGATTTTATCCGTTTCATCCGTACAATATTTATTGCCGCGTAGGGACGAATCATTATCCGGTCAAAGGCATTTTGCACACGGATAGAATCTGATTAGACGGATTTTCACGGATTTAACATAAAGGTTCGATCCAGAGTCTATTGCCTTGATTAATCTGATTTTATCCGTTTCATCCGT
>JACUTW010000041.1 GCA_014859605.1 Desulfuromonadales bacterium | reverse complement strand
TGGTGGAGGCGGCGGGAATCGAACCCGCGTCCGAAAATCATCTACGAGAAGCTTCTACATGCGTAGTCCGTATTTTAGTTTACCCTCGAAACTCCCACGGACAGGATTTTCTTTGGGGGATCCTGCTAGATTTCGCTCTCTTGCCGCAGGCGAACTTGAGAACTATCCCACATTAATGACGTCTCTAAACCCCACATGGGCGATGAAGCGAAGAGACGTAGCGGCAATTAAGCCGCTAGTGCGTAACGAACGTCAGTATCGGCGTTTGTGTGTGTGCCAGATTTTTTAACGAGGCCAACTGGCATCCCCGGCATGCAACTTTCGCTTCCTATCCCCGTCGAAACCTTGGCGCCCCCGAAAAGTGCTGAGTGTCAATCTACGGTTTGTGCTTTTGTTATTTAATGACTATGCCACAGCTAGCGTTAAAGTTCAAGCGGCAGCGAGACGGTTCTGATCGCTGGCAATGCAGCCATCGCGCAACAGGATAGTACGATCGAAATGACTACAGGTCTCAGGATTGTGCGTGACCATGACGATCGTCTGTCCCTCTCGATGCAGCTCGGCCAACAGTGCCATGATCTCGCTGCTCGTCGCTGAATCGAGGCTGCCGGTCGGCTCGTCGGCGAGGATCAGGGGCGGTTTGTTAACCAAAGCGCGGGCGATTGCGACCCGCTCCTGTTCGCCACCGGAGAGCTGATTGGGGAGATGGCCGACGCGGGCCCCGAGTCCGACCCGCTCCAGGACTTCCTGCGCCCGGAGGCGCTTTTCACGCGCCGGTAGCGACTTGACGGCCATCGGCAGCATGACATTCTCCAGAGCGGTAAGATAGGGAATAAGGTTAAAGGCCTGGAAGACGAAACCGAGGTATTCCCGCCGGAAATCAGCGAGCTGTTCGCTGCCGAGATCGTACAGATCAATATTGTTGACGACAACGCGACCGCTTCCCGGTTGACAGAGCCCACCGAGGATGGAGAGGAAGGTGCTCTTCCCCGATCCCGACGGCCCCATCATCCCAACAAAAGAGCCACTGTGGATCTCCAGGTCGATGCCGTCAAGGGCAACGACGGTGTCAGCACCAAGGTAGTGTTTGCTCAGGTTGGTAATTTCAATCAGGGACATCTTTGACTCCTCGAAAGTTTACAGCGCCCGTAGCGCGACCGTCGGTTCCATGCGACTGGCATGCAGGGCCGGATAAAGGGACGCGAGGGCGCCGACAAGAACCGCAAGGAAAATTGCACCGGCGGCGAGGCGCAGATCCCAAATGATTTCCAGGTGGGCTTCCGCCAGAAAGGGAAGGATCATCCGGGTCGCTGCCATGCCGAGGAGATAACCGAAAAGGCCGGCAAAGCAGCTGACCGTCACCGCTTCGATCTCAATCAATGCGACGACGTGACCACGGCGAAAACCGAGGGCGCGAAAGATCCCGATCTCACGAGTCCGCTCATTAACCGAACCCATCATCGTCACCAGGACCACCAGAGCGCCGATAAAGAGGACGACCGCTGAGATGCCGAGGGCAAAGGTCTGAAACTGGGCCAGGGCGTGCATGCGGGTCTTGACCACCTGCTGAATGGCATTGACCTCCGCCTGAGGAAGGACGGCGGCGATCTGGTCGACCATATCCTCGATTGGACAGCCGGCACAAAGGGCGGCGACTTCGACGAGAGAGACCAGACCTTCTTTGGCGAAGAGGCGTTGCGCGACCGCCAGAGTAGCAATGACCAGTTCATCATCCTGCGAACCGGTCGGCTGGAGGATGCCGGTGATGACAAATTCGCTGCCATCGATCGTGACGAGTTCGTCCTTGCTTAGGCCCAACCGCTGCGCCGCGCTGCTGCCGACGACCAGTTCGTTGTCTTCCGCCAGCGGCCGGCCATCGACATTCCACCAGCGCTTGAGAGCAAACTCCACCTCGGGAGAGACCCCCATCAGGAGCGCCCGCACCCCATTGATTTCGACGGCGCCAAGAACTTTGGGAGCAATTCCTGCGATATTATTAAAGTTTTCTATTTCTCCGATCCGCAGCAGATCGGCCATTCGCAGCTCGTTCTGTGCAACATTAACGCCGGCGAGGGTGATACCGCCATAACTCAAAGAAAGGTTATCGCGCTTGGGAGTGATGACGATGTTGGCGCCAAAGCTGTCAAGCTTGTGCTCGGCATCGAGCGTCAAGGATGTGCTCAGCGAAAAGAGGGTGACGACCGTCGCCACGCCGATCAGGAGTCCGGCGAGGAGGAAGGCCATCCGTCCCTTGCGACGGAGGAGATTATTAAAGGCAATGGTGCGCAGATTCATGGCGGTCCTAACGGAAGTAGTGAGCACCACCCTCAAGATCGCTGCTGGCGATCTCCAGGGTGGCGCCGTTCTGAGTGGTTTTCAGCGGTGAGGGATTGCAACCGCCGTTTACAGTACCGATCTTAGTAACGGGAAAGGCCATGTTGCAGTTTTTGCAGATCATCTGATCACCTTTTTGCTCATAGCCCTTCTTCTCTTTGTAGCAGACATCACAGGCGTCAAAGGCGGCGCGCAAGGTCCCGTCCTTCCCTTTAATTACAAAGAAAGTGATCTTGCCGGCTTGTCCCTTGTAACTGTAAAAATGAGCTTTGCCGTCGTTCAAATCGGCGATGGGGATAGATACCTTGCCGGCGCTGGCAGCCACGTTTGCAGCGCCGCCGGTACCGGGAATACCGAGCCAACCGACCAGCGCGCTGGCTGTGACCAGAAGCGAGAGGACAATCAGTAACAGCGTAAATGACGGCTTTTTCATCGGGATCTTTCCTTCTTGTTGTGACGGGTTATTCATCATTAGGCTCCATTATCTCGTTGTTGGATCACAACAACCACAGCCCCCGGCCTTTTTAGCGGCAACCGCACCCGGTGCGGTCCTGCCATTCAAGGCGACAATGCTCCCCGGATAACCGGACTGATTCAAGGCAAGGGCAATTTCTCCGGCGTCCGTACGCTTTTCATCGAAGGCAACCTTGACTGTCGTCGTCGCAACATCAACCTCCACCTTGCTGACGCCGGCCAACTTTTCCAGATCAGCCGTAATCACCTGAACACAGGCACCACAGGTAATCCGCGGCACCAGATACTCGGCGCGTCCGGCCGGACTTTCCGAAGCGACAACGAACATCGCAGCAAGGACAATGAGCAGGGCAGAAATAATCACAGAGGAAATGATTCTTTTTTTATGCATGGGGAACTCCTGAGGTCGTGGCCGGATAAAGTTAAAGCTCATCTTCTGATAAGAACCTATACAGAAGCCGTGCCATCCACAAATATTTCACTCAACTATCAGCAATCATTAGATTTAAACAGAAAAAAACGTGCCCTGCCTCTGCTACAAACAAAAACTGCGGAATATCCGACAAGTTATTTGTCGAATATTCCGCAGTTTGAAACTTAGATTAAAACAGAAAAAAACGACTAATCGTCGTGACGTCCTGACTTGAGGATCTTGGCGACCTCCCGCGTCGCCTGCTTCTCTTTCAGGGTTTCGCGCTTATCGTGCGTCTTCTTCCCCTTGCCCAGGCCGATCTCGAGTTTGACCCGGCTCTCTTTCAGGTAGATGCGGGTCGGCACAATGGAAAAACCGCGCTCGTCGACTTTACGGATCAACTTGAGGATCTCGGCGCGATGAAGAAGGAGCTTGCGCATCCGCGTCGGATCCGCGGGATTTTCCCGTCCGCCCTGCTCGTAGGGGCTGATGTTCATATTATTGACAAAGATCTCGCCGTCCTTGATCCGGCAGAAGGACTCCTTGAGACTGACCTTACCGAGTCGCAACGATTTGACCTCGGTGCCGGTCAGGACCAGGCCCGCCTCAAAGACATCGTCGATAAAATAGTCGTGATACGCCTTTTTGTTGCTGGCGATAAGCTTGATACCCATATAAATCAATCATCCGGACAAAAGGTTTTTAAAGGGAATAGGAAGGGGGAATTATAGTAGCAGCTCTTCCTTTTAGCAAGGAACGTCTTGACCCAACCGTTCAATCCCGGCGAGCCAAAGAGCAACGACTTGATGATCAGCACAACACAACCAGGCTGCAAGTTCCGTCTGCGGGGGGAGGTTCGTGGCGGTCAGCACCTGCAGATTCGCCCCAGAACCGGCGGTCAATACTCCCATCTCCTGGCCCAACCCCAAGGCCCGCGCCCCGCCGCATGTGGCGATAGCAAGGAGTTCTTCCGGCGCTAATTCCGGGTAGACAGAGCGGGCAAAGGCAATTTCCTCCCAGAGGGAAAGGGAGTCATTGCTCGCCCGCGAGTCAGTACCGAGGGCAAGATGCACTCCCGTTGCCTGGTAAAGTCCGATGGGAGCAGTGCCGACACCGAGCCGGACATTGGAACGGGGACATAAAACGACCGTAGCACCACTAGCGGCAATGACCGCTGCATCGGCAGCATCGACCTGCACCCCGTGAATAAGGAGAGTCTGCGGACTCAAGGCACCCTGCGCCGCCAGCCAAGCCACCGGCGACAGGCCGGGTGCGTGCTCCGGAAGCGGCCAATCAGCGGCAGCGTAAAGCTCCTCGGCAATCGGTCCCCGCCCCTCACGGAGAAAGAGGCTCTCTTCGGGCGACTCGGCGCAATGAATCGCCAAGGGGAGGCCGGCGCTGACCGCCCTCTTCAGATGACGGGACGAAACCGTATAAGTCGAGTGCGGTGACACTCCGCCACTCAGGGGGTAAGCAAGGGAACGGGCGGAGGCAAGGGCTGCCGCCAGAGAAGGAACGAAGCGCTCTGCGTCGAGTCCGATCGTTTCGAAGAAGATCCGACCGTAAAGGGGAGAAGCCAGAAGGGGAGCCAGGGCTGCGGGAGTGGTGAGGATGTCGCCGACCGCCCCGGTCCCGGCCGTGAGGAGTTGACGAATCCCGGCGGTGACAGAAGCCGGCACCGGGTCGCCCCCAAGCGCGCGGCGCACCCGAATCAGTCGCCGGATCCAGCCGACAAAGCTCTCGGGCTCAATCGTTTCGCCGCATTCAGTTGCCCACTGGGGGAAATCAGTGAGTTCGAGATGGCAGTGGGCGTTGACCAGAGGAGGGAGAATAACAGCGTCACCGTAATCGATGACTTGAACGGCACGATCTTGCAGGGCCGAATACCTGCCAACCGCGGCGATGCGCCCGCCGACGATCAGCAGGGCGCCGTCCTCAATCGCCGGCTCCCCGGCTCGCGGCAGGAGGTAACGGGCGCGGAGCAGCTGTGACGAGTGACAGGTGACAGGTGACAGGGGCAAAGACTGTGTCGACATCTCACTCGTCACGCGTCACGCGTCACGATCATTGCCAACAGTGCGGCAATCTCCGACTGCTGCACGATCTCGCACTGTTCCACCAGAACCGTGGCGAGGATCTCATCGGTGGTCAGCGGATTGGCGAGAACGACGCGCAGCACCGTCAACTCTTCATCATAGCGAGGGACCCGCAACCGCGTCCGGGAAACAAAGGTCTTACCGGCTTCGCGCTGACTCTTCTGCAGCAATTGGCAGACCTGATCCAGAAGGAGATTGATCTGCCCCGCTTGCTCCGGCGTCGACTTGGAGAGCTGTTGCTGCACCGATTGCGGGCAGTAGCGGTAGGTCAGGATATTCAACTCCGGTTCGCTGGTCAGCTCAAAATCCGGGTGCTGGCGGATCATTCCGGCAAAAGTTTTCGCCCGCTCGATTCCGAGATTAATCAGAAGTTCATACCCCTTGCGACCGATAATCGACAGTCCGGCATGAACGAGCAGCGACTTCCCCGGCCGTGAGCCTTCGAGGGTATGACTGCCGAGATCTTTCGATCCATGCCGGAGGATATAGTTGGCGTGATGTTCGATCGCCGAGAGTGCGGTCGGATCTTTGAAGACGACCATCCCCGCCCCCATCGGCACATAAAGTTGCTTGTGGGCGTCGATCGTCACCGAGTCCGCCCGCTCAATCCCGGCCAAAAGCGGCCGGTGCTGGTCGGAAAAGAGGGTTGGCCCGCCCCAGGCGGCATCAACATGAAAATGGCAGCCGAGTTCTTCAGCAAAATCGGCCAGCGCATCCAGAGGATCGATGTTGCCGGTCTCGGTCGTTCCGGCGATACCGACCAAAGCCAGTGGGCGGATATTCTCGCCCTGCAAACGGCGACATTCTTCCCGCAACGCCTTGAGATCGATACGGTTATTGACATCGGTCTTGACCTTGACCAGATGATCACGCCCCAGACCAAGGAGATCCGCAGCTTTACCAAAGGAATAGTGGCCGCGCTCGGAGACGAGGACGGCAATCCCTTCACAGCCGAGATGCTTCAGCGAACGGACCAGCCCTTCCTGGGCAATGCCGCGGAACTCAGGGCCGGAGGCAAAGAGGCGGTTGCGCGCCACCCACAGCGCCGTCACATTAGCGATCGTGCCGCCGGAGCAGAAGGCGCCGAGGGCGTAGAGACTGTTATGAATCCACTGCGGATAGAAATCATTCTCACGGCGATAAACAAGATGATGCAGCATGGCCAGAACCTGACGCTCCATCGGCGTGAAGGCTTTGGAGGTCTCGACCTTGACCAGATTCTGATTGAGGGCGGTCATGATCCGGGATAAGGGCAACATGAAGTAAGGGAGGGCCGAGGTCATGTGGCCGATAAAAGCGGGGGCAGCCGTATGGACGGACTGGGCAACCAGCTTCTCTTTGACAAACTCGGTATATTCGGAGACGTAGGTCGGTTCTTCGGGGATGGAGGAAGAGGAGAAATCGGCCTCGATCTCTTCGAGATTGCGCTCAATAGCGACGATGTGGGTTTGCAGAAAACCGGCAACATCGTCAGCGATCATCTGATCGATCGACCCGAGGGTCGAATCGCGCGCTTCCGGCACGGTAAAGATCCGGTAAAGGTTTTCCAGATTGGCGCGGGCTACATCGCGATTTTTCGGCATCTTTTATTCACCTTGAGCACAGCGGCCAGAAGCGGCCGACTGGCAGATTCATAGCAGAAAACTGTTGTCGATCAGTCGGGTCTTGCCGATAAAGACGGCGAGCAGAAGGACCGAATCCCTATCGATCGACGCCTGTTCCTGCAGCGTGTCTTGATGGCAGATCTGCAGGTAGTCGATGCGGGCCGCCGGTTGGGTGGCGATCAACGCCCGCAGAGTTGCAACGATTTCAGTCGCATCGCAGATCCCGACTCCCGCCATTTGCCGCGCGGTAGCGATCGCCCGCGACAGGACCAGCGCCTGCTGCCGCTCGTCGGGCGTCAGGTAGACGTTGCGCGAACTCATCGCCAAACCGTCGGCCTCGCGCACGATCGGCATACCGACGATCTCCACCGGCATGTCAAGATCGCGCACCATACGGCGGATCACGGCGAGCTGTTGAAAATCCTTGCAGCCAAAGAGGGCGACAGCGGGCTGAACCAGATTAAAAAGCTTGGTCACCACCGTCGTCACCCCACGGAAATGACCGGGACGGCTGGCGCCGCAAAGGACTTCCGTCAGCCCTTCGACATTCACCCAGGTTGAAGCGTCAGGCGGATAAATGGCGGCCGTTGCAGGGGCAAAGACGAGATCCGTACCGGCGGCACGCGCGAGTTCGCAATCTTTCTCCAGCGCCCGTGGATAGGTGGAAAGATCTTCGTTCGCCCCGAACTGGGTCGGATTGACAAAGATCGACAGGACAAGAAGATCTCCGCGCTGGCGCCCTGCCTGCAACAGTGAAAGGTGACCGTCATGCAGATAACCCATGGTCGGAACAAAAGCGATCCGCTGGCCGGCGCGTTTGGCGGCCAAAGCACGCTGCTGCATTTCTGTTGGATCAACAATGATCTCCATCAGAAGCTGTGCTCCTCACCAGGGAAAGAACCGGCCTTGACCTCATGGATATAGTCGTTGATCGCGCCACTGATCAGCGCCCCGGCATCGGCATAGCGCTTGACGAATTTAGGGGAGTACTTCTCGCACAGGCCGAGGATGTCATGTATCACCAGCACCTGGCCATCACAGCCACTTCCGGCGCCAATACCGATGGTCGGAATCGTCAATTGAGCCGTAATCTCGGCGGCGAGGGTGGCGGGAATTCCTTCCAGCACCACCGCAAAGGCGCCGGCGCTAGCCACCGCCTCAGCATCGGCGAGGAGCTGGCGGGCCTGCGCTTCCTGTCGCCCCTGCACCTTGTAGCCACCCATGCGGTGGATCGATTGCGGCGTCAGACCGATGTGGGCAATCACCGGAATATCCATATCGACAATCGCCCGAATGGTGGCAGCAACATGTTCTCCCCCTTCGAGCTTGACCGCCTGCGCGCCCCCTTCCTTGATCAACCGGCCGGCATGACGGCGTGCCTCAGCCAGATCAACCTGATAGGAAAGAAAGGGCATATCCGCCACAACAAAAGTCCGGGACGCGCCGCGCACCACTGCGCGGGTATGGTAAACCATCTCGTCCATGGTCACCGGCAGAGTATTATCGTAACCGGCGACGACGCTGCCAACCGAATCGCCGACGAGGATCATATCGAGGCCGGCTTGCTCCATGAGGCGGGCAAAAGGATAGTCGTAGGCGGTGAGGACGGAAATCTTCTCCTGCCCCTCTTTCATCCGTTGAAAATCGAGGATGGTCTTCGCTTTTTTCATTGGCAAACTCCGGTTATCCTTCAAAAATCTGAAATATCGTCTTTGACAGATACAAATAAAAAAGCGTTTTGCATATAGCATGGAGCAGCGCAGGGTGTCCAGATTTTTCAGGGAGAACTGCGGATCTCCCCCTCTATTTCGGCAATAATTCCTTACCGATACTATAAGCGGTCCCGACCTTCTCCCCCAACCCCCAGTATTCACGAATGCCGCCGAGATAAACGAGAGGATCGATGACTGCAGCATCGTAGCCGTGGTCGTGGCAGGCCGCGGCCGCGATATGGATTTCGAGGACTTCACCGAGAATCAGGCGATATTCACCAATAACGACTGTATTGATGACCCGGCATTCCAGGTTCAGGGGGGACTCGGCAAGGATCGGAGCAGCAACATGCAAGGCCGCAACCGGGGTGAGATCGGTCGTCGCCAGCTTATCGACATCACGGCCGGAGATGAGGCCGCAATAGTCGCCGGCCACCACCTGGGTACTCGGAATGATATTGACTGTAAAGACGCCACTCTGCTGGATATTGGCATAGGTCTGCCGGCCGTGATGGAGAGAAAGGGCGATTGTCGGCGGCGTTTTACTCACCATCGACACCCAGGAAGCGGTCATCACGTCAATCTCCCCCTCCTTGTCGACACTGACAATCCAGGTCGCGGGTTGCGGGAAGAAGGTAATACCGGGGCCGAGGGTCTTTTTATTCATACAATCCTCCATCTGTGGAAGTTTTTAAGAGCTCAAGGGAGAAAAAATGTCCAAAAGGAGACAGCTTTGGAGAGGGGAAGGTCCTCATTCAGGACGGATTCTAGTTTTTGCCTGAGTTTATCCTGGCGGCCTGCCTTGCGAATCAGAAGATTCAGATGTTTGGCAGAGTGTAGCCACTGTTGCGCTTTGCTCTGCCCCGCATAAACTTCACAAAATTTTTCGTTCAATCGTTCTTGATAGCGCGCCAGAAAGATGGCATCAAAACGTTTATTAGCCAAAGCTTCCGCCGCAACAATCCCCGCCAACTCACCACTCTCTAACGCTTTGCCGACCCCGGCTCCAAAGAGGGGGGAAGAACTCCCCGCCGCTTCGCCGGTCACGAGAAGTCCATCCGCATAAAGTTTAGCGCCAGCCAGACCTGTACGCAGCACCGAGCTGCAAGGCGTGCCGATCATATCCTCCTGCCCGACAATCTTTGCGGACGCCGGATAAAAACGCGACAGATATTCCAGGCGATTCTGCAGATATTGATGCTCCGGACGTCGGTTAGCCGCGAGGGAATGCCCGCAACCGATGCTGTATTGACTTTCCGGCAGGGGACACAGCCAGAAAAAGCCCGGAGCAATGGCGGGATGGCAGGCGATGCGCAAGGTCGTATCGTTGGGATTGTCATAATCCCGGTAGTAAGCCCGGATTGCCACGGCGGTCGGCGCCTCACCCTCAACCATTCCAAAGCGTTGCATGGTCTCAGGACGGGCGCCGGAGGCGAGAATGACCAGCGGTGCGAATATTTCGGTCATGCCGCCATCACGACGGCAGCGGACGCCGCAAATCTGCCCGTCAGAGGAGCGGATCGGTTCAAGAACTTCACCGCGCCATAACTCGACACCGCAAGCACGCAGACGCTCATGCAGAAGGGCATGCAGATCGGGTCTTTTTAGGGACAGGGAGCGAACCGCCAGCTCGACTTCGGCACCATTCGGGGCAGTGATATGGAGGGTATCGAGGCTCTTGCCGACAGCGGCAAGAGCATCTGCAACGCCGAAACGGTCAAGAGCGCGCAAGGCATCCGGAAGGAGGGCATCACCGCATGCCTTGACTTGCGGCAACGCCAAACGTTCAATCAGAATGACGGCATGCCCTTGCCCGGACAGATGGAGAGCGGCGGCACAGCCGGCAGGTCCGGCGCCGACGATGATCACATCGCTGCGGATCAAAGACATCCGTGGAAGCTCTCCCCCTCTTCAGCGGCGAAGGCATTACTGAGGAGCGCAAACTCGCTTAGGCTCAGAGTTTCGCCGCGGCGTTTACCATCGATCGCCGTCGCCATCAGCACCGCGTCGATACGGGCGCTGGTGAAACCGGCACCCCCCAAGGCATTGCGCAAAGTTTTGCGCCGCTGCCCGAAGGCTCCTTTTACGACCCGCCGGAAGGTCGCATAGTCGTCAAGGGCGACGCGCGGCGCGGGGAGCGGATCGAGCTGGACGACTATGGAGTGCACCTTGGGCGCCGGATGAAAGGCGCCGGGGGGGACGATCACCACCTTGCGCACATCGAACCAGAGCTGGCAGAAGACGGACAGGACGCCGTAATCCTTGCCACCGGGGGGGGCACAGATGCGGTCGCCGACTTCCTTTTGAAACATCAGCACCAAGCGCTTGAAGAGATCACGCTCTTCGATCATCTTGAAGAGGATCGGCGTCGAAATATTGTAGGGGAGGTTGGCGGCGAGGATATAAGGAGGGGCAGGAAAGAGGATGCGCCAGTTGAGATTGAGGGCATCGCCGGCATGGAGATGCAGGCGGGGATCAGGGCGCTGCGACCAGAAGGCAATCAATTCTTTATCGATCTCGATAATATTGACTTCCTGCGCCCGCGCCAGGAGATCATCGGTGAGAGCACCGAGACCGGGGCCGATCTCAATAACGCGATCTTCGCCGCTAATAGCGGCAGCAGCCATAATCTGCGCCACCACCTGGCGATCGCGTAAAAAGTTCTGCCCGTAACTCTTCTTGGTGCGAAAACGGTCTGCCCCCGCGTCCTGCTGTGTCGCCATCAAACTTCCTGCTTTCCGACCCGATCGAGGGGCCAACTCGCCAGAGCATTGAGATCGAGCCCGCTGTGATCGCCGCGCTGCAGATAAAAATCGCCGGCAACGCCGAGCATCGCGGCATTATCGGCACAAAGGGACATTGACGGGAAGAAGACCTCACGGTGGTATTGGGCTGCGACTTCATGAAACCGCTGGCGCAGGCCGCTGTTACAGGCAACGCCGCCGCAGACGACAATGCGCGACAGCTCATGATCGAGGGCCGCGCGCAGGGTTTTGCGAGTAAGGACATCGACGACCGCGGCCTGAAAGGAAGCGCAGAGATCGTTGAGAGCGTTCCCTTCTACCGCCCCCCCGACTTGACGCAGATGCGTGGCCACCGCGGTCTTCATGCCGCTGAAGCTGAAGTCGACACTATCTTTGCGCGGCAGCGGCCGCGGGAAATCGATCGCCTGCGGATTTCCTGTCTTTGCGAGTTGATCGATACGGGCGCCACCGGGATAAGGAAGACCGAGCATCTTGGCGACCTTGTCAAAGGCTTCGCCGGCGGCATCGTCAATCGTCCGGCCGAGGGTCGTATAAGCACCGATGCCGTCGACCCGATAAAGATGGGTATGTCCGCCCGAGACCGCCAGAGCGAGATAAGGAAAGGCTACGGGCTCTTCGAGCTGAATGGCGAGGAGGTGCCCTTCGATGTGATGAACCCCGCAGAACGGAATCTGCCGGGCAAAGGCAAGGGACTTGGCGTAGGCAAGGCCGACGAGAAGGGCACCGACCAGACCAGGGCCACGGGTGACAGCGATCCCCTGTATCTCCTCCAGAGTGAGTCCCGCTTTTTCCAGAGCAGCATCGACCACCGGGACGATCGCAGCCAGATGCTGCCGGGAAGCAATCTCGGGAACAACCCCGCCGAAGCGGGCATGAATGTCGACCTGGGTGGCGACAATACTCGACAAAATCGTGCGCCCGTCACGGATGACAGCAGCAGCTGTTTCGTCGCAGGAACTTTCAATACAAAGGACCAACATGCAGGAGAGCCTGATCAGGCGCGCTTAAGACCGCGCCGTAAAGATGGGTTAAGGGCTAACCCCTCCAAACCTCCCCTTAACAGGGGAGGCTTCAAAGCTTCCCCCCTGTCAAGGGGGGATTGAGGGGGGTTGGGAGTTATGGATCTAAAGCAGATTCGCCGCCATCTCGGCCAAGGGCGAACGTTCTCCCTTGGTGAGCGTCATATGCCCGGCGATCGCCTGATCCTTGAACTTTTCCACCGCGTAGGACAGACCGTTGCTCGAAGCATCAACATAAGGGTTGTCGATCTGGTACGGGTCGCCGGTGAGGACAATCTTCGTCCCTTCCCCGGCCCGGGTAATGATCGTCTTGATTTCGTGCGGCGTCAGATTCTGGGCTTCATCGACAATCATGTACTGCTTCGGGATCGAGCGGCCGCGAATATAAGTCAGCGGCTCGATTTCGAGGATGCCCATATCGATGAGTTCTTTGTAGCCGCGCTTACGCTTGCCCCGCTCTTCGACGCTGCCGAGGAGGAGTTCGACATTATCAAAGATCGGCTGCATCCACGGTGCCAACTTCTCTTCGACATCACCGGGGAGGAAACCGAGATCGCGCCCCATCGGAAAGACCGGCCGGGAAACAAGAAGACGGCTGTAGACGGCTTCATCTGAAACTTTAAGGAGACCGGCGGCAATCGCCAGCAGGGTCTTGCCGGTACCAGCCTTGCCGACCAGCGTCACCACCTGAATCTCGTTGTTCAGGAGAATGTCGAGGGCAAACTGTTGTTCGCGGTTACGCGGCTGAATCCCCCAGATCCCTTCTTTCGGAGCCCGACTTAAGGCGACAATACGGCCGCTCGGCGCATGAAAACGCCCGATGCCGGTATGGCTGAGATTGGCGGAGTCAATGAGGGTCACACATTCATTCGCCCGGTAGTCGTCACCGATTTCGATGTAACCCTGACCATAAAAACGATCGACAATCTCTTTGTCGACCATGACCTCGGCCTGACCGGAATAGAGCTCATCAATTGGCACCTTGCCGGTTTCATAATCTTCCGCCGCCAGGCCGATGACATCGGCCTTGATACGCAGATTCGTATCTTTGGTGACGAAGACGACCGGGCAGTCGCAACTCTTCATCAAATCGGCAGCCACAGCGAGGATGCGATTATCCGCCTGCTCGCCACGCAGTTCAAGCGGCAAACGATGCAGGGCGTCGTCACTGCAGAGGACAACCTTCAACACGCCGCCCCCCTCCAAAGCAACCCCTTCCATCAGCCGGTTCTTTTCCCTTAATCCGTCAAGAGTGCGCGAAATCTGCCGGGCATTCCGGCCGGTTTCATTGAGATCCTTCTTGAAGCGATCAATCTCTTCGATCACTGTCATCGGAATGACAACGTCATTATCTTCAAAACGAAAGAGAGCCTGGGCATCGTGGAGCAGAACATTGGTATCAAGAACATAGGTCTTTTTCATAGCAACCTCCGCAAGGAAATGACATGCATCTGCAACCTAGCGATCGTATTCGAGGACTTCCAACCCTTCCGAGGTGGCGAGAAGTTTGAGATGCATCGGGAAATCCTTGCCGCGAATGGTGCGCTTAACCGCGAGAATCGCTTCCCCGTCTTTGTTAAGGGCATCGACCACCTCTTCCGGCGATTCTTCAATAACATATTGTGAGTATATGCGGGTTTTCATCAACATTTCACGGGTCACCGGCATCTCTGGTGCCAGAGAGCAGGCGACGCAGAGGGTAGCAAGGAAAAGAACAATAACATTGCGGGGGCGAATCATAAAAACCTCCTCAAGATTTGACAGGTTTAGCATCAGCGGCCTTGTGCAATCACAGCAATTGCCGTAAGAAACGCTTCGATCTCTTCGAGGGAATTCATCATGTTGGGGCTGACCCGCACCGTTCCGGCCGGATAAGTACCGATGGCACGGTGCGCCTCGGGGGCACAGTGCAATCCGGACCGCACACAGATGGAAAATTCGTGATCGAGACGGAAGGCAACGGCGGAAGGATCGAGTCCCTTGAGGTTAAAGGAAAGAACCCCTCCTGACTTTAGTGGATCGCCCGGACCGTAAATCTCAAGGCCGGAGATGGTGGCAAGACCGGACAGGATTCGGCTCAGACAGCGGGATTCATGCTCGCGGATGGCATCAAGGCCGATCTCCTCCAGCCAGGCAATCCCTGCGGTCAAACCGGCGAGTCCCGGAGTATTCGGCGTGCCGCTCTCCAGACGTTCGGGCATAACCTCAGGCATCAACTCTGAGTGCGAGTTAGCGCCGGTCCCACCGTAGAGGAGCGGGACAAGCTCCAGCCCTGGCCGCACATACAAAAAGCCGCTCCCGACCGGGCCGAAGAGCCCTTTGTGCCCCGGCGCCGCGAGAAGGTCGATCCCCAGGGCCTCAACGTCGATCGGCAGCAATCCGGCGCTCTGGGCGGCATCGACGAGAAGAGTGACACCATGACTATGGCACCACGGGCCGATCGTGGGCAGGTCCTGAATGGTTCCGGTAACATTGGAGATGTGACCCAGAACCGCCAGCGCTGTCGGGGCGGCGCTACAGGCGCGGCAAAAATCTTCAGGAGCAACAAAACCGCGCGCATCCGCCGCAACCTTGACGACCTCAACCCCGCGTTCCTGCAGGGCCCGCAGCGGACGCGCCACAGCGTTATGCTCCATATTCGTCGTCACCACCCGGTCGCCGGGATTCAACAGACCAAAGAGCGCCTGATTAATCGCGGCGGTGGCGTTGGCCGTAAAGACCACCCGGCTCGAATCGCTGATCCCGAAGAAACCGGCCACGGCCTCACGGGCAGTAAAGACGATACGACTGGCATCGAGAGCGAGCTGATGCCCGCCCCGCCCCGGATTACCGCCGAATTGCCGGAGGGTTTCGTCGATGCTGCGATAGACCGACTCCGGTTTGGGGAAGGAGGTGGCGGCGTTATCGAGATAGATGGCCATAGCGTTTAATGCCTTCCCTTCGGGGAGGGGGGACGACGGCCGGCACAAAGGAGATCGCGACCGTTGTCTGCGCTCCCCAGCGTTTCAACCAGACCCCGACAACCGCCAAAACATTGCTCATAATCGCCGCACCCGGCGCAACCGGCGGGGAGCGCCGCAATCTTCTCAAGCACAACGAAACGTGCTCCCTGTTGCCAGATCTCCTCCAGAGGTCTTTCCAGAAGAGAGCCCAGCGCATACGGCCAGGAAGAACAGGGATGCACCATGCCGTTGGCAGCAATATGCGCCAGCGAGTTGGCTGCCTGACAGCCGCCATATTCGGAACGGCCATTCTCACGTTCCCCCGGGAAGAGGATCTCCCAAAGGAAGAGATCATGCACCTCCAAGGTCAAGCCGCTCCGCAAGGCGACAGGATCAATAATGACCGTCCGGAGGGCGGCCAGCTGCGCCGGTGTCGGCAACGACCTTGCCTGACGCGCGGAAAAGCTAGCATCGACCGGGGTATTTGGCAATTTAATTCGGGTGACGCCGTGGCGTCGACCAAAATCGCAAAGCTGCGGCAACAGAGGGAGTCTTTCCCGGTCCGGCACCATCCACAGGGCAGGGCGCGTGCCATATTGCCGCAAAGACTCCAAGGCCTGATGCAACGATTCCCACTCATTTGCGGTGCCACAAGACAGGAAAGCATTGGCATCGAGACCGATCTCCGGTAGCGATTTTAATCCCGCTACCCCCTGCCACTCTTCTTCCGTCCCCGCAAAGGTGGCCTGCACCTGGATGCCGCCGCCCCGCAAGATTGTCAGAATCCCGGCGATGGCCGGATGTGCCAGAGGGCGCGCCACGAGGGTCACATAAAAGAGGCCGGCATAAACGAGTTTTTCGGCGACAAGCTCTGCCTGCAGCGAGATTTCTCCCGCCGAATCATGCAGTTCCCAAGTGGCACGCAAAGGGGTATCGAGTTGAGCGATCGTCATACCGTCATCTTCACGGGACATTTCCCAAAAAATACGGAGCCAACGCTCCGCAGCAAAATCTCATCTCCAGAGACGACAAAGGGGGCAGCATCGCAGCTGCCCCCTTTAATCCTTTAGCACGGGTGAACGTTGGAGGAACCGACCACCTGGGGTTTCGTGTAACGCTTCATTGCTTTCACCTCCTTCACGATGAGTAGAGTTGCGGTGCGGAACTTTCAATAATTCGACAAGACAACTACTTCCAACAATGCGGATCCGGTTCGCAAAAATCACCGGTCGTGGCAAAGGCGCGGGCGGTACAACCGCCGAGACAATCGGCAAAAGCACCGCAGCCACTGCACTTGCCCTTGGCTTCTTTGCTGCGCATGGCATTAAGAATAGGGGAATCATACCACATCTTGTCAAAATCTTCGCGCAGAATATTACCGACGACCAGAGGAATAAATCCGCAGGGGGTGATATCCCCATCCGGCCGCAGGTGCAGGGAGAGCTTGCCGCAACTGCTCCCCTTGACGAGGGGATTTGCTTCATAACCGGGGAGAGAAGAGATCACTGGATCGTCAAAGGAGATGGAGAGATCACTGGTCGCCGCCTTGACGGCAAGTGCCTCGACGTAAAAATCTTTCCACTCCTGCGGCGAGAGATCGAGCTCTTCCCGGTTCTTGAAGCCGCGACCGCTACACTTGAAGTTGTGGAGGTAGACCTGATGCACCCCGTGCTCGCGGGCGAGTTGTAACAGTTCGCGGAAGTGGCGGTAGTTGATGCGGGAGATGACCGAGCTCATGGTGCTGCGCAGACCGACCGCACGCAGGGCATCAAGGGCGGCCACCGCCTTGACATACGAACCGGGCATGCAGCGGAAATCGTCATGCAGCGCGGCCTCGGCGCTATCGATGCTGACGCCGACGCTCTTGAAGCCGCTCGCCTTGAGCTTTTGCGCAGCGGCAAGATCGAGGAGCCAGCCATTGCTGTTCATCGAGACGTTGAGACCTTTCTCGGTCGCATAAGCGGCGATTTCGAAGAGATCAGGACGGATGAGGGGTTCACCACCGCCAAAGTTGATGAAAGGAACCTGCTTTCCCGCCAGTATATCGATAATTCGCTTGAGATCGGAGGTCGGCAACTCCTCACCGACTTCGTCGCGACTGTAACAGTGCGAGCAGCTGAAGTTGCAGCGATAGGACAGGGTCCAGTTAAAGGTCAGCGGAGCAGAAAACTGCTCGGTAATTGCATCAGCCACGGCGCAGCCACTCCCGGTTGGTCAGATCGTTAATGAATTCAGTGAGATCGGCAGCCAGTTCCGCCGCCTCGACTTGAAACTCGCCGGAAAGGAGGGCAAAGAGCTCCTCGTCACTGCGGCTGCCGTCACACAGCGCCCAGATGCGGCCGCCGACAAAATTAAGCTGGTGCATCATACCGTTGGCGATAAGGATCACCGTACCATGTTCGGAGACATCCTCGCCCCGTTCCATCGCCGCCAGCACATCGGCCTCGCGCCGCTTTTCAATCCGCCAGACAATCTCGGGATTACGTTGTAAATTCACTGCAGATCCTTTCGGTTACGCTTCTTCGCGCAGGAACAACGTCGCGACGACCACCAACATCAAACCGCTGAGGACGGCGACCTTTCCGGCGAGAGAGACCCCCGACGACGTAGCGGCAATCCCCCAGGACTGGACAATCCCGCCGCCGAGGAGCATGCCGATGACAACCAATCCGGCATCGCTGTCCCCTTCCCCGGATTTGACCAGCTGCCGGAAGGGACAGCCGCCGATCAAGGCGGAAATCCAGCCGACCAGGAGCATGCCGAGACCGCTCCAGAGAAGATCGGTATGGGCGCCGGGCTGCCCGTAGAAGCCGGGCTGAAAACGTCCGGTAAGGAGACTGACGAGGAGCGCACCGCCGACAAAGGCGATCACTCCCCAAAGAAGAGGAGCCCGCAGACCGAAGAGGAAACTGTCACGGACCCCGCCAGTAATACAGAAACGGCTACGCTGCGCCAGAAAGCCGAGGAGTAGGCCGACGCCCAACGCCACCAGCCCCGGCGCGTGCTGGGCTGCGCCGCCGTACGGTGACTGCAACAGGAAACCGGGGCGGACAAAATAGAAGACCAGCAGCAGGAAAAAGAGGCCGGGCACCAGCCAGCCGCTTCCCGAGGGATCCTGTTGCGTCCGCCCGAGCTGCAGACCGTGCGCCAGGCCGCGCAGGCCAAGGCCGACGCCGGCCACCAGACCCAACAGGCCGGTAATGACGGTGAGATCACCGGCCGCCAGGCGCAGGACAAGCTTGATCGGGCAGCCGATAAAGACCGCGCAGCCGACGATCAGGAGTACCCCGGCGAAGACCCGCGCCAGCGGCGCACTCCCGCCCCGTGATTTGAATTCGCGCAGCAGGGCGGCGCTGGCAAAAGCGCCGAGGACAAAACCGAGCAGTTCCGGACGCAGATACTCCATCCGTTCATTGTTATGCAAACCCAGGGCTCCGGCACTGGTCTCCATGAAGCAGGAGACGCAGATCCCGGAGTTCTCGGGATTCCCCCAGACCGCGAGCAGGACGCCAAGGACGCCGGCGAGAAAACCGGTGATCACCACCAGCCAGAGATGCTTGTCGCGCCAATTCATTCACACCCCCCGGCCAGACGACTCTGCAGATAGTACAGCTGCTTCATCGTCGCCTGGGCGGTGCGGTTATCAGGGTTTGCCGCCAGACGTGCACTTACCGTCTGCAAGCCGCTTTCGACAACGCGCCCGATTTCTGTGCGCCGCGACAAAGGATTCTCTTTATCGACATAATCGCCGCGCAGTTTGACGCCGGTCGCATAACTCGCCACTGCTTCATCGATGGCACCGAGGCGGGCCTGGATCGAACCTTTAAGTATCTGCCCATGCGCTTCGCCGGGATAGGTCTTTTCAATCTCCGCCAGCTTCAATAATGCGCTTTGATCCTGCCCTGCCTGCAGCAGGGTCTCGACCGGGCCGTAGAGTTCGCGGATCAATGCGACCCGCGACTGATAGGTCATTGCCCGCTCCATCGCCTTGTCGAGGACTTTACTCCCGGCTGATTCGCTCGAACCGGCCGCACGCACCACGACCAGCACCAGCGCCGCAGCGAGCACAAGGAGCGCCAGCCACAGCAACTTATCGAAGAGCCCTCTGGTCAGCATCAATATTCCTCGTACGGGGGCATCTTGGCCCGTTTGGCCATCTCCCGCAGCGGATCAAAATCACTGTCGAGGAGCTCTTCAAACCCGTCGACCCAAGCGGCTTTCAAGACTTTGACCCGCTCGCCAGCGAACTCAGCGGTCGACTCCGGGGTCAACTCGGCCAGGGCCTTGCGCACCTTGTCAACGACCTTGCTATCGACATCCTTGCCGACGCCAAAGGTGCAGTAGGGAATAATCACGCTCTGCGCCAAAACGACAAAATCATCCGCGGCAATCTTCCCCTCTCTGGTCATGACTTCGAGATCGAGGGCCGGTGCGGCCGCAGCATCGTACTGGCCGTAAAGGAGGCCGTACAGGACTTTTTCATGTTTGTAGGAGCCGGGAGGAACGGCGTAATAAGCGAGGTCCTTCTCGGGATCGACGCCGGCGCGCAGCAGCAAATCGTACTGCGCGACAAAGCCGGTCGGCGCCATGAAGGGGCCGAAGACCAGCCGCTTCCCTTTCAGATCGGCGAGAGTGGTGATACCACTGTCCTTGCGGGCGATGATCGTCCCGGCACTGCGCGCGCCGAACTGGCCGCGCTTCTCCGAAGCGAGAAGCTTCAAGCCGCTTCGCTCTTTCAGGATGACATACAGGAGAGAGTTGGTATGGGTAAAGGCGAACTCCCCCTGGTTGAAACGCTCCTCAAAATCCTCGGTATTGACCGTTACCGCTTCAAACTTCAGTCCGGTCTTTTCACTCAGATAAGCCGTTAACGGACCGAAGCGGGCGATGGTCTCCGGCTCGGTATTACAGTTCATGTAGCCGATGCGATAGACCGGGTTGGATCGTTCTTCCCCCTTACAGGCAGCCAGAAGGGATAGAATCGCAAGGGAGAGTCCGACCAGACCGAGACGAGATTTAAATAACGATGCCAGAGAGATTAATTTCATCGGATCTTTCTTGATTTACTGGTATTCAGCTTCAAAAGAATCACTTGAATATTGCCTGTCATCCCCGAATGATTCTATCGGAGATCCACAGATTTAGAGACTGGATTCCCGACAAACCCTTCGGGAATGACAACCTTTGGAGCATGTTGAAGCTACATTGACTGGAGCGACAAAAGAAATGCCGGGGGGGAAAGAAGGAAGTCGCCGACATCAACGCGCCCGACGCCGTCACGATCCGCGCCATCGCGGATCGCCAGCGCAATCGCAGCGCTATCATCACTTCCCCACCAGTTTCCCGGCGCAACGAGGGTTGCGGCGGTTTCGTTCACCAGAGCATACTCGCTGCCGCCATCGAAGCGATTCTGTTGCAAAGTCCCCTGCGAAGCGACCCATTTGACCCCGGCGCGACCGTTATTGAGCAGGCGGTTGCCGATGATGTTGACGTGGCTCTCTTCAAGATAAATGCCATGCTCGCTGTTGCCGGAAAAGAGCGAGTCGCGCACTTCGCCCCGGCTCTGCTGCAGATAAAGACCCTTGCGATTGTTGGCGAGAATGACGGCAGTAATCGTGGTGTCGCAATCGCGCAGATTGATACCGTTGACGAGATTCCCGGTCACGCGCCCCCCCGCCAGATCGACCCGGCTATGGACGCCGCGGATCCCCCAATAGTTGCCACTGACAAGCAGATCGGCAAAGCGCACCTGCGAATCGCGAAACTGCAGGCCATTGAAGTTGTCGATAAAGCGACAACGGACAAAACTGACCTCCGACTCCTGAAACTGCGTCCCCCGGATATTGCAGCGAAATTCCGTATCCTGTAGAGCGGCCAGGGCAAAATGACCATGGAAACCGCGGTAAGCGTACTCGATGAGCGCGAAGGAAATTTCGCTGGCAGCTTCGCTCGCCATCAGATTGATCGCCCCCCAGGCCCCGGGCTGGGGTGAACTCAGAGCCGAGGTAAAGCGGATCGGGGCCTCGGCGCTGCCGCGGGCGCGCAGCACCCCTTGAATAAAGATTTCGTGTTCGCCAATGCCATCGTTATTACTGTCAAAAAAAGTAAAACGGATGGTGGTGCCGGGGCGGATTTCCAGCGTCGTCCCCGGTGCCACCGTCAGGATTCCGTCTATCAGTACCTCTCCCGACCAGACCGTGTCTTGCCACAGGGTCGACTCGCCGCGATAGACAAGGGTTTCGGCCCGGGCGGTCAGCGGCAGGATAAGAAGGAGAAATAAGCAGAGCCAGCGCCGCATCATTCTCTCCCGATCAGGCGAAGATCTTCGCGGTTTGTGCTGATCCCGTCCGGGTCAAAAGGGAGCCTGGGATTGTGCAGGACCAAGCCGATGGCGTTGCCGCTGATCTCGTTGCGGCCGAGACGCGGCGCGCTGACAGCATCGACAAAGAGTCCCTCTTCAACCTGAGCCGTGATGCGGTTGCCGGTAATTGCGGGGCTGGCGCCGGCCAGGACAAAGAGGCCGCCCTCCCCCGCATTAATCTGATTGTTGTAAATGCCGGCACTGCCGGGGCCTTGCACAACCAGGCCGTAACGACAGTTAGAAATCGTGCTCTCCGCAAGTTGCGGCGAAGAAGAAATAACCAGAATCCCCTGCTCCGCCCCTTCGATCCGGAGGTGGCGCAGTGAACTGACCGGGCTGTGATCGAGAGTGATTCCTGCCCAGACAATCTCTCCGGCACTTGGCGTCGTCTCCGGCAGAAAAGTGATCGGCGCAGCGGCCGTCCCTTCTGCCAGCAAATTGCCGCGCACCAGAATCTCGGTCAAGGAAGAGAGATACTCCGGATCGATCTTGGTACTCTCGGCCTTACGCACCCGCACCGTCGTCCCGGGGTGCAGGGTCAACGTCCGGCCCGGCAGGATCAAAAGATCGCCGGTGAGGAGGATCTCGCCACTCAGGGTCAGATCGCTGCTGATCACCCCAGAAAGCTCTTGTGGCGGGGAAATCGGGGGGAGTGTCGAGGTACACGCCGTGAGGAGTACCAGCAGGCTGAAGATCAACAGCCGCGCTCTCATAAGGCTTTTTGCGCCTTGAACCAGGAACGGGCCACCGCCACCGGGCCTTCCCCGGCCCGCACCCGCGCCAACAACGCCGCACCATCCGCTTGCGCCAGGACGCGTTGCAATTTATTCAGGGCCGGGAGGACGGTGGTAAACTGCAGATCGTCCCGCACCCGTTTGCCGACATGGAGAATGGTTCCATCCGGCAGGGTCAGGAGGCCGCCGCTGCTCGTCGCCGGCGCCGTGGCAAGATCGACATGCTCAGCCGCGGCGACCGCGGCCACGGCATCTTGCGCCGCCATCTCGACCCGGATCGCCTCCACCCCGGTCTTCTCCTTGATGTAAAGGCTCACCAGGGCGAAATTGAGATCCCCCGCCGCCCCCGACTCAACGCCGATGTAAAGCTTTGGCCCGAAACAGGCCCAGACCGGCGTCATGCAAAGGAGGAAAAGGATGAGGAGAATCAGACGTCGCATCATAATCAATCCTTAACGGATAAAGAGCCAGCGGATCACTGTCGAACCATAAATGGCGGCGAGGATCGTCACCACCGTGATTGCCCCGGCCAAATAGGCGCGATCGATCCTCCCCTGGGTGCGGGCAACGCGGCGGGCGGCAATGATCGCCAGGCCATAACCGAGGAGAAGGAGCGCCAGCACCAGCCACTTGAGGATATCGAGGGGGATAAGGACGCCGGGCTGATTGACCGTATTCATCACGTTCATCGCCAAGAAGCTCTGCACCCCGGCCGGATCCTGCAGGACAAAGGGGAGGTAAGCCCCCTTGGCATTGAGCTTGACCACCGCGAGGACAACATGCGCCGCCAGGATCATCGGGATACCCGCCAGCGCCAGACGACCGACAATTGACCAGAACGCGGGCGCTGGCGACGGTTCGGGGAGATTCTCTAATTCCCCGGCCGGAATGGTCACGATCTGCGTCGAGCCGAGCCGGACCAGGAGATAGCCGGGGAGGATCAGCAGAAGAGGAAAGGCCAGGGTCACCCAGAGGGCGGAGAAGAAATAAAAACCGTTACTGCCCCAGCCGAGGATCATCGCGAGTTGTTGCGGCGCCGCGAAGATCAGTTCGCGCAGCTCGGTAAAGACCTTGGCGAAGTTGGCGGTGATCATCCCCAAGAGGACGACAAAGAAGAAAGCTTCCGAAGCGGAGAGGCGGCCTTGATGCAGATCGGCGAGCCAGGGGCGCCAGCTGATGCGGATATTCTCCTTTTCGCAGTTCTGCGCGCAGTGCAGGCAGAGGGTGCAGCTGGCGCTGTCGCAAATCTCGGCGGTGACCAGATCGGCCGGACAGTCGTTGCGAGTGCCGCGCCAGTAAAGGAGGGCCGGCCCGAGGCTGAAACGCTTCCACAAGGGGGCACCACTGACGCAATCCTTGCTGTCGCAGGCAGCGCAGATCTCCTGCTCTTTGACCCGCAGCTCCAAAGGGGCAAGTCGGGCGTAGAGACCGAAGACCGCACCGGCCGGGCAAAGGAGGGAGCAGAAGGCGCGCTTGCGAAAGATCAGTCCGCAGAGAATGGCAAGGAGGAGGACGACAGCCAGAAGCCAGGCCGTGTAGTCGGGGAAACGGTGCACGGCAAAGAGGTAGACGGAGAGCTGCACCACGACCAGGGTCAGGGTCACCGGCACAAAGTTACGCAGCCAGAGGGGGAGATCCCGCTTCAGACCGAAACGGATGAACAAGCCGTTGAGCCACCCCACCGGACAGACCGTGCACCAGGCGCGACCGAGAAAGAGGGCGACAAAGACGACCGCCATGATCCACAGATTCCAGAAAAAGTAGGTGGCGAGATTGGTGTACATCAGCGGATCAGGGGTGGTCACGCCGGGGATGGCGTGCTGATGCCAGCCGTAGGCGATCATCAACCCCGTCATCAGCAGCAGGACGAGGCGCAGCAGTCGCCACGGCCAGGGAGAGCGGAGGAGGGGAGCGAGAATCGGGATCTCTAATAGATTTTTGTTGCTATTCAGCATACCGTTCTCATCTTGCGACCTGGTTCATCAATGATAAATCGAATAAGGGGTCACATACTCCCCCTTTTCGTTGCGATATTTGAGGTGCTGACCGGTGATCACCTCCAGCGAGCGGGCCGACCACTCCCGCACCACATGAACGTCATCTTCCAGAGTTCTTTGCAGCGGCGCCACCGCCGCCGCACTGCCGACCGGACCGAGGGCCATCGCCGCCTTCATCCGCACCTTCCAGTCGGGATCAATCAGCCCTTTGAGCAGCGCCCCTTCGGCGCGGGGATCCTTGAGTTTGCCCAGAGCAAGAAAAACGTCTTCCCGGTTCACACCCTCCACCTGGGCGAGCAGAGGAGTCAACGCGCGCGGATCGGCGATATCCCCCAGAGCGCGAATCGCCCCGGCTCCCCCCTGCGGCGGCGCCGTCGCCAGATAAGCGAGCAGGGGCTCAACGGCGCTCTGGTTGAGCTTGATCAGGGCGCGGGTGGCGTATTTTCGCACTTCGCTATCGTCATCGTTGAGGGCCTGCAGCA
>JACUTW010000003.1 GCA_014859605.1 Desulfuromonadales bacterium | reverse complement strand
CCTCCCAGGGCCGGGCGGCCACGGGGGGCCGCCCCTACATTCGACCTTGTTTGTTTTTTAAAAAGATCATGAAATCGGGCACCCACAGGGGGGTGCCCCTACGGGTTGGTGATGGGGGCGAATCTTGCTGGATTATCGACCATGTATTCGCAGAGGGCTGTCCTCTCTGCTTCGTCGCGCACAATCCGTTCATGATAATTGCTTTGCCAGATCCGGCCCGGAAAGGGTGTCCACCCATGTTGTTTAACGCCGGTCGCGTAGGCATGTGTCGTCATCGACTTGAAACGATGCACCACATCGCCTAACGATAACGACGTAGGGGCACCCCCCTGTGGGTGCCCAGGTCCATGACACAAATCCGGGCGGCCACGGGGGTCCGCCCCTACGGGTGGGGTGGTCAGGTGAATGATGCCATGAAAATGATCCGGCATGACAACATGCACGTCGATTTCGACGCCGGGATAATGTTGTGGCAGCTCCTGCCACACCTGCGTCATCATCTCTCCTGCCGGGGTTGGAATCATTACGCCGCTCACAACCTCGCCGAAGAGGCATTCCCGCCCTTGGGTGCAGATCGTCACGAAATACGCGCCGGTTATGGCGTAATCATAGCCCTGTAAACGAATCGACCGTCGGTGATGCAACTCGGGATTATAGACCATCGCACTGTCCCCGTCCCGTCATCTTGTCGTACCAGCCCCAAGGATTTCTTCGCTTGATCCAGACCGGGATAACCAGAATGAGAATGACGAAGGCGAGGCCGAGGAATATCTGCAGGAAGATATTGCCGGTGAAGAAACTCTTGCCGTAGTAGTTGAGGATGATGGTGCCGGGGGTCATACCGACCAACGTACTCAGGGCAAAAGCTTGCAGCGACATGCGCGTCAAGCCGGCGCCATAACTGACCAGAGCAAAGGAGAAGATCGGTTCGAGACGGGCAAAGAGGATGACGAAGACGAGATGACGGTCGGCGATACGGTCGCAGAAGGTGATCTCGCGATGCAGCAGACGGGTGATCGCTTCACGGCCAAGAAAACGGGCGAGGAGGAAACAGACGATCGCGCCGAGTTCACTGCCGATCAGGGAGTAGATCGTCCCCCAGAAAGGGCCAAAGAGGGCGCCGCCGGCGATATCGAGAGGAGCATTGGGGACGACAGTGACCATGATGGCAACGACACGCAGCAGGACAAAGGCAAAAGGCGCCCACCACCCGGCTCCTTGCAACAAATTCGCAATCCAGTCGGGATCAAAGAGTTCCGGCGGCATCGCCCACCAGGCCAAAAGGCCGAGAACGATGAGAATCAGGACAAAGATTGTCGCCTTGATCCAGGGGAGAAAATTGTTAGCGGAATTAGCCATCTAGCGATCCGGCTCCAGAAAAAAACAATAAAATTTCGCTCCCCCCCTTGCAAAAGCCTCTGACTCTGACTATATTTAGCACTCAAATACCAAGAGTGCCAACGGAGGTTTTTCAGCATGGAAATAGCGCAACTCTCCTTGATGCCCGACACCCTGGATCGTTACATGAGTGAGATCAATCGCCTTCCGCTCATCTCGCGGGAGGAGGAGACCACTTTGGCACGACGCTGGCGCGATCATCAGGACATTGACGCCGCCCACCAGCTCATCTGTGGTCATCTGCGTTTTGTCGTCAAAATCGCCAACGAATACCGTTCCTACGGCATGCGCCTGCTTGACCTGATTCAGGAAGGGAATATCGGCCTGATGCTGGCGGTGAAAAAATTCGATCCGGAGCGCGGCATTCGCCTCATCACCTATGCCGTTTGGTGGATTCGCGCCTACATCCAGAACTTTATCATCCATTCCTGGTCGCTGGTCAAGATCGGTACCACCCAGGCGCAGAAAAAACTCTTCTTCAAACTCTCCCAGGCCCGCGAAGCGATCCGCAACCTCACCGGCGACGCCGATGCCGAAGAGATCGGCCGCCATCTGGAGTTACGCGGCAGCGCCGTTGAAGAGATGAGCGGCCGCATGTCAGGACGCGACAGTTCCCTTGATCTCGAACGTTTTGAAGGGGCGGAGGAGACCTTTCTTGATCATCTCCCCGATGAGCGGGAGAACCAGGAAGAAGCGCTGATGCGCCGCCAGGAGGAAGGGCGACGGGAAGAAACCATCGCTACCGCTCTGGCTGCCCTCAATGAACGGGAGCGGCACATCGTCCATGAGCGCATTCTCGCTGAAGTGCCGCGCACCTTGCAGGATGTCGCCGATGAATACGGCATCACCCGTGAGCGGGTCCGCCAACTTGAAAAGAACGCCATGGAGAAGCTGCGCAAACTTTTGGCGCCGGCCTGAGCGAATAAAGCTAACAAGACATTTGCACACGGATCTGACGGATATAACGGATCAAGGCAGATAAAGCGTGAACCATTCAACTGTTTAAAATCCTTTTCAATCCGTCCAATCAGATTTTCTCCGTGTGCTCAATGCTCCAAAAAGGAACGATGGTCCCCTGACCGTCGTTCCTTTTTATTTTTCCGCTGTCACCTGCCAGCGTCGCAGCGACTGAATCTCTCCTGCACAAGCCACAGTCCCGACATATCCCGGCGCCAGCCAGAAGGATTGCAAAGACCAATCCCCCGCCTCTTGCTCTGCTGCAACAGAAAATCCCCTGCCCTGCCCTTTGAGGAGCGCTTCCTTGCGCGTCCAGAGTCGATAAAATCGTCGCCGGCGTTGTGCCATCGGGGCGGCCAGCAGACAAGCATTCTCGGCCGCGGTAAAGAACCGGACCGCCAGGGCCGAATAATCGAGAGCCGGCTCAATCTTTTCCACATCGACGCCGATGGCCGCATCGGCACCAAGCGCAAGGAGTGCCCAGGCGCCGGAGTGGGACAGGTTGAATTGCAGAGCATTGCCAGTCAGCGCTGGCTTGCCGTACTTGCCGCAGGTCAAGGCTATGGCTGCCGGATTCACATGCAGATAAGAAGCGAGAATCTGGCGCAGACGGCCGCGGCCGACGATGAAATCCTGTGCTTTGCGGCGATCAAGGAGGCGGCCAGCGCGTTGCAATTCGTCGGCGGCAAGACAAGTGTGGAGGCGGGAAATTTCTTCAGGTAAAGTCGTGAGGGGGATGCGCCAAAGGTGAACCTCCCCCGGCGGCAAAGAGCGCGTAATGGGCGGCGCAGGCCAAAGGGTCATCGCGTCAGCCACGCTTGCAGTCTCTCCATCCCTTCATCGATGGAGACCGTCGGCTGGTAACCGAAATCCCGACGCGCAGCGCTGATATCGAACCAGTGCGCGGTCGAGAGTTCGCGGGCGACAAAACGGGTCATGCGCGGCTCGCTTTTGATCCGCAGCGCCGCGTAACTCTTCTCCAGCGTCCAGCCGATGGCGTAGGCAAGGCGCGGGGAGATGGTGCGGGTCACCGGCGGCAGACCACCGGCAGCGAGGATACGATTGACCATCTCCCAAAGGGGGATCGGTTCTCCCTGCGAAAGGAAGTAAGCTTTGCCGGCAACGGGTGAACCGATCGTCAGAGCATCGGCAGCAAGGAGATGGGCAGCAGCGGCATTGTCGATATAGATGGTATCGACCAGACAGGGGCGACTGCCGATGCGCCGCAGCGCCCCCTGACGCCCACGGGCGAGGATGCGCGGCACCAGGTGATTATCCTCCGGCCCCCAGATCAGATGCGGCCGTAGAGCCACGGTCGCCAGCTCTGGACTGTTGCTGCACCGGACAAAAATTTCCGCTGCGGCCTTGGTCTCCGGATAGGGAGCATGAAAATGGAGCGGATACGGGGCCGACTCATCAACCCCTTCCATGTCGCTGCCGTCGAAGACCACACTCGGCGAGCTGGTATAGACGAGGCGACGGACGCCGTGGCGACGGCAGGCAGTGATAACATTTTGCGTGCCGACGACGTTGGCCTGATAAAAGTCGGCAAAGGAACCCCAGATCCCAGCCTTGGCGGCGACGTGATAAACGATGTCGCAGCCGGCCACCGCCGCATCGACCGCCACCGGGTCGTGGAGCTCGCCGCAGCAATGTTCGACGCCAAGAGTCGCCAGCTCCGGATGGGGGGTGCGCGAAAAGGAGCGGACGGCATCACCGCGGGCCAGCAGCAAACGGACAATCGCTTTGCCGAGAAATCCGCCACCGCCGGTGACCAGGGCCTTCATGGCGTCACCTGCGTCGCGGCCCACAGCGCCAGCTTCTCACGAAAGATCTTGGCATTATGACGAATATCGACGGGGAAGGCGGGATGAAAGAGGATGGTTGCGATCGACTGCGTCTGGCTCTGCTGTTGTCCGAGGACGCAAAGTTCCGCGCGGATCGCAGCCTGTTGCGCCGGATCGACCCCTTTTTCCAGCTCGACACAAAGGACCGGGCGCTGATTGCCAACCGGACCGATGCCGACCAGGGCGGTGCGGTAGACCGCCGGGTGGGTATTAAAGATCCCTTCGCAGGGGATGGTGAAGAGGTCTCCGGCGCTACTCTGCACACGGTGCGACTTGCGGCCGCAGAACCAGATCCGTCCGCTTGCGTCGCGATAACCGAGATCGCCCATGCGGTGCCAGAAGCCGCCCTGCGGATCAGCGATCTTGGCGAGGGCCGTCGAAGCCGGGCGATTATGGTAGCCACGCGTCACCTGCGCCCCTTTGACGGCAATCTCGCCGATGGCACCGGGGGCCACCTGTAGCGCATCATCCCAGCAAGGGATCGGCTGGTCACTGATGGTAATGATCTCCAGCTCAATCCCCGCCACCGGTCGGCCGACACAGACCCCCCGCCCCTGCTCGGTGCGCGTGCGGGTCTCGCCGAGAATCTCGGTACTACCGATGGAGCAGACCGGCAACGCTTCGGTGGCGCCGTAGGGGGTGAAGATCTGCGCCGGGGCGGCGAGCATGGTTGCAAAGCGCTCCAGCACTGTCGCCGGCACCGGCGCGCCGGCGGAGATGACCCGCTGCAAGCTCGGCAGCTTGATCCCGTGCTCGCGGCCGTAAAGGCTGACGCGATTGATCAGGGCCGGCGAGCCGAACATGCTGGTGATCTGGAAGGAGTGGATGGCGGTAATGATTTTGTGCGGATCAACCAGCGCCGGGCGGGTGAAGTCCATCTCCGGCAGGACCGAGGTCATCCCCAGAGCGGGGGCAAAGAGGGCAAAGAGGGGGAAGGTCGGCAGATCGATTTCGCCGGGCTGAATATTGTAAAGGTCGCGCAGCGCTGAAACCTGGGCGCTGAAGTTACCGTGACTGTAGATTGCCCCCTTGGGGACGCCGGTGCTGCCGCTGGTAAAGAGGATCGCCGCGGTCTCATCGGCGGCAGTAGTGGCCATGGTATAGGGGCGCGGAGTTGGTATGGTCGCAAGGGTAGAGGAAAGGGTCGCCCCGCCCCAAAAGCGGAGCGCGCCGATGGTGAGGAGGATCTTGATCGTCGGCTTCCCCCAGCCAAGGAGGACGCGGGCGAGGTGCGCCTTGGGGATGCCGACAAAGGCAGTCGGCTCGGCCTCGGCGATGCAGACCTTGAGATTCTTGATCCCCATCCCCGGATCGATGAGGATCGGAATCGCTCCGACCTTGAAGAGGGCAAAGGTCAGGGCAAAGAATTCCGCGCTCGGCGGGACCATGAGGATCGTGCGGACGCCGCGAACGATGCCGAGGGCTTCGAGCGCGTGAGCGATGCGATCACTTTCCTGATCGAGTTGGGAATAGCTGGTGCAGGTGTAGCGGGGAGTGCCGTCGGAATTGCGGCCAGCCGGGCAATAGATCGCGGCGGTCTCGGGCTGGAGCCGGGCCATCTCCGGCAGATGGGCGGCGATGTTGGTGAAAGACATCGGTTCCGCAGTCAAATCATACCCCAAGCAAGAAAATATTGACGGCAACAAGCAGTTCACGCGCTTCCGCGATGACTCGCCCCGCCTGCTCCTCACTTACGGTATTCATCAGGCCATAATCACCAGCATTGCGCAGATCAAAAGCATCGAGGAGATAACGGTGGAAACGACTATCAAGGTCTCCTGTCTTAACGAATTCCTTACCAAAAGCGGCAATCACCGCCGAGTGTTTGGAATAAGACAAATCACGGCTTAGCAAGACCGCTTCGATGGCATAGAACATGGCATAATACGCCCGACCTGCCGAGAAATCGACATACCCGTCCCGCAATAAGAGTTCGGCAGCATCGATACTCTGTGCCGCCTTGGCCAGCAACTCTTTTATACCATCAGTCACAGTCTCACCCCTTCCCGTTTGGCATTCAGGATCAATGGCGTCTTTTGAGTCATCCAGACGTCAAAATCCATCGGCACAACCGACAGGACCGTATCGTATTTGAGTGAAAGTTCGCAAACCAGGGGGAGGTACCCTTCACGCTCGGCACAAGAATCACTCATCTGATCCAGCAAGACCAACAGGTCAATATCCGAGCCCGACGCATAATCGCCCCGAGCATACGAACCAAAGAGAATAATCTCCTTAAGCCGCTGGGCGTAGAGATCTCTTAAACGAGACTGCGTCTCTGTCAGTGCCTGTTGAATGTTTTTGGGCAGTCGTTTACCCATGAGTGGCGACCTCCCCTTACAGCGGATGCCTGCTTAAAAAATCACTGATCAGCGGGATGACCTCTTCCTGGGCGTCTTCGAGGATGTAATGGCCACAATCGGGGTAGGAATGGACTTCCGCCGCCGGAAAGCGGCGCTGCCATTCGTCGCGGAAGTGGTGATCAAAGACAAAGTCGCGCTCCCCCCAGCAGATCAGCATCGGCAACGCCGCAAAACGATGGAGGCCGTCCGCCACTTCCTGGATCAAGGCAAAACCGGGGTCTTCCGGCTGAAGGGGGATATCCTGGACAAATCGGAGGGTGGCGATGCGATGGTGCCAGGTGTCGTAAGGGCTGCAATAAGCGTCGCGCAGCTCTTTGCTCAGCGGATGGCGTTTGCAGCCGACGCGGGCAGCCAGGCGGGCAAAGACATTAAGACCCTGCACGAGGAAGACGCCGAACTGGGTGTCGCGGCAGATCTTCAGGGCGAGGGGAAACGGTTTGGCCGCGGGGAGCAGAAAAGCGCCGGTATTGAGAATCACCAGCCGGGCAATGCGCTCGGGATGACGCGAGGCATAAGCCATACCGATCATCCCCCCCCAGTCGTGCACGACCAGGGTGATCTTCTCGCGCAGGCCAAGAGCTTCGAGGAGGGCTTCGAGATCGTCGACGCGCTGCTTGAGAGTGAAGGAATAGCCGGAATCGACCGGTTTATCGGAGAGGCCGCAGCCGATATGATCAGGGACGATCACCCGATACTGGTCGCGCAGGGCGAGGACGAGATTGCGGTAGTAGAAGGACCAGGTCGGGTTGCCATGAACCATGACCACGGTTTCGCCCTGACCTTCATCGAGGTAGTGGTACTTCAAACCATTCAGATCGTGAAAATGGCCGGTAAAGGGATAGAGCGATTTCTTTACCATTGGATCCCCAGCATTAAACAGTTAAGTCCACTACCGATGCCGAGAAAACCGACGATATCGCCAGGGAGGAGGACATCACGCTCCTTGGCGAGGGCGGCGGTCACCGGCAGGGAGACTGTCCCCATATTGCCGAGGAATTCGTAGGTGGTGAAGTCCTTCTCCAGCGGCACGCCGATCGTCTGCAAAATCAGCTTCTGATGGGCATTACCGACCTGATGACAGATGACCTTGTCGATCTGCTCGGTGCTCAGGTCGAGCTCCTTCAACAGGGCATCCCAGGTGCGCTTGCCGAGTTCGACGCCATGCTTCATCACCGCCACTGCATCGGTCTGCATGTAGGGGACGTGATTCTCGACGGAGTTGGACTTGATCCCCCAGCGGCAGAGCTTGTGGTGCTGCGGCTCGGCGAGATTGACGCCGCCAAGGAGCTTGGGGCGCCTGGCCGGGGTAAAGGAGCCGTCGGTCAAAAGGACCGCCGCTGCCCCGGAACCGCCGGTAAAGGTGGCGAGCGAGGTGGTAAAGAGCTCCATACTCGGATTTTCGTTCATCTTCTTGATCATGACTTCGTTGATCTCGCGGGAGCTTTCGCAAGCCACAACCAGCCCGGCGCGAATCTGACCGAGTTCGATGCGGTTGGCAATATCCAGGACGCCGTTGAGAATCCCGAGACAGGCATTGGAGATATCGTAGATGGCCGCGCCGCCATGGACACCGAGGGCGGCCGCCACCGGACAGGCGGTGGCCGGTTCGAAATTCTCGCGACAGACTCCGGCATAAACGACGGCGCCAATATCCTGCGGGGTAATATTCCGCCCTTGCAGGGCTTTACGGGCAGCGGCGATCGCTCCTATTGACACAGGGGTATTCGGTTTCCACCAGCGCCGCTCGCGGATGCCGGTGAGGGTTTCGAGTTGCCCCGGCGCAATGTGCAGCGCTTCATACATCGGCTTGAGGCGCTGTTCCAGCTCCGTCGACGTGACAACAATCGGCGCCAATTCATAACCGACTGATTCTATATAGACTCGTGAATATCTCATGAACCACCATTGGGGGGTAAATTGTTTCGGCTGTTATACCTGTTGCCGCGCCGGCAATCAAGAATTACCGCGGCGAGCAAAGAAATTTTGCGGCCGCCAACTCAACGGCCAAAGAGAAAGCGCATCGCCTGCTCGACGACCACCACCTGCTTTCCGGCAAAAAGGAAGAGGAGGAAATTCACCATCGGCGCAATCACCGCTTTCCATAAGCCGGTAAAGTAGATCAGGACGATGACCAGCAAAAAACCGAAAGGTTCAATCCGCGACAAGACGTAGGCCTGCCGGGGCGGGAGAATCCCGATCAGAACCCGGCCGCCATCGAGGGGAGGAATCGGCAGCAGATTAAAGAGGGCGAGGAGGAGGTTGATATAGAGGCCAAAACCGAGCATCAGCGAAATCGCTTCAAGAGAGCGGGATTGCAGCGACAGCATGCCGAGGAGATGTAGCCCCAGGGCACAGAGTGTCGCCAACATCAGGTTGGCGATTGGACCGCCGAGCGCCACCAGAATCATATCGCGGCGGGGGTTGCGCAGATTACTGAAGATCACCGGTACCGGCTTGGCCCAGCCAAAACCGAAGATCAGCAGAGTGATCGTCCCGACCAGATCAAGATGTTTCACCGGATTGATCGTCAGGCGCCCAAGCAGCCGCGCTGTCGGATCGCCAAAGTGGTCGGCCACCAGACCGTGCGCCACCTCATGGGCGGTGATGGCGAGCAGAGCCGGAACGAGCATGATCGAGAGTTTGGCAAAAAAGTCTTCCATAGGGTCCTTTGATCCTTTAGCAATAGATCTTTAAAATCAATTCCGGTGAACATTAAAGCACAGAAGCGAAGCGTTTTTTCACAAAAGATATTTCATCGCTGCGACTCTCCACTACGGCATCGAGGCGGGCAAAACGCAGGGCATCAAGAATCTCCCGATAAATCGGTCCGGGAGCAAAGCCGAGCTTGTGGAGGTCGTCGCCGGTCAGTTCGGGATGAACCGCGCGCAGATGAATGAGGTACTGCGAGATCCAGCGGCGGATTTCGTCGTCAGCGCGGGCACTGAGATAAAGGAGGACGGTCGTCGAGCAGGGCGAGAACCAGTGATAGATTTCGCTGGCGCGCGGCGCAGGGGCGCGCTTCTTCTTGCGGGTCAAACGGGTCAAGAGTCCATGCGCCGCAGCGCGGCCGGCCAGAAGGTCGTGACGCTGGCTTTCCGGCATCTGCAGCCGCATGGTCATCTCCTCCATCGCGGCATCATCAAGATGCGAGGTCAAACAAAGGAAGTAAACCTGCCACGGCTCGACCACTTCGCCGGTATACAAAAGCTGGAACCAGTTCAGCGTTTGTTCCGCCGCCACAAAGAGTTTGGCAATCTTTTCGGTTAAGACCAGATCCTTTTGCACATGCGGCAGGAGACCGTAAGTCGCAAGCTGGCGGAGAATCGGCAGCGGTTCTTCTTCCTGCAGTATGGCGATAAGCTCGTTACGCAGCCGCGCGTCGCTGATCCTGGCAACAAAACCGAGCCGGACCGCGCTGCGCAGCAGGGATTCGGTATGGGGGCCGATATTGAAGCCGAGGCGCTGTGCGAAACGGATGGCACGAAAGACCCGGGTCGGGTCTTCGATAAAGCTGAGATTATGGAGGATGCGGATCACCCGGTTTTCGAGATCAAGCTGTCCGCCAAAGAAGTCGTATAACTCCCCGAAGCGCCCCTGATTCAGGGCGATGGCCAAGGTATTGATGGTAAAGTCGCGACGATAAAGATCGAGTTTGAGGGAGGCCTCCTCGACACTGGGGAGTGCGCCCGGCTGCAGATAGTACTCCATCCGCGCTGATGCGACATCGATTTTAAAGTGGTCGGGGCAGATAACCACCGCCGTGCCGAACTTGGCATGGGTCCGCACCCGCCCCGACAAGGCCGCAGCCAAGGCCTCGGCAAAGACGATCCCCTCCCCTTCGACGACGAGATCGAGATCAAAATTCTTTTTGCGCAACAAAAGATCACGGACAAAACCGCCGACGAGATAGACCGCCACCGACAAACGATCGGCGACAGCGGCGACGGCTTCTAAAAGCTCGATGATTTTCGGCGGGAGGCGGTCGCGCAGCAAGCGTTCGATCGGACGGCGTTTGAAGAGAGCGCCGCCATGCACCGTGGTTCCCTGTACCGGTAAAGCGCGCTGCCCGGAGACAAGGTGACGCAACAGGTCGGTGCGGGTGAGGGCGCCGACCAGTCGCCCGCTATCGACGACCGGGACAAAACGTTGATCACGGCGGGTCATCAACTCTTTGAGTTCGACGACCGGAGTTTGCGGCGCCACTGCAAAAAAATCGCGATTCATGAATTCATCGATGGCGGTTCCTGCAAGTCCATGTTGTGCGGCCTTATCGACCGTCTGCCGGGTGAGGACGCCGACGACTGTTGCCCCGGCCAGGACCGGTGCGGCATTGACGTTATAACGGGTGAGAAAATCGCGCGCCGCCTGAATCGTTGTGCCGCTTTGCACGGTTTTGACCGGGACGCTCATCAAATCCTCGGCCCGCCAGAGGGGAGTGACGTGCCGGGTCAAGATCATCGGCAGCATCTCCAGGACTTGAATCAAGGTGAAGTTGCGGACCGTGGCCGAAGCGGCCTGAGGGTGACCGCCACCACCGAACTCGGCGAGGATATCGTTCATCGGCACTTCACTGCGCCGCGAGCGCCCGACGAGGATCAGCCGGTCCCCCATCCGGATCACGAGAATAATCGCGTCCAGACTCTCCATATCCTTGATTTTGTGGGCCAGGGTCGCAACATCGCCGACAAAATCCGGCGAACTGGCATGAGCGATACTGACGTCAATACCGTTGATGTTGAGGACCTGCCGGGATTGAATCAAGGCATGGAGGAGTTCGACCTGATCCGCTGTCATCTCTTGCACGAGATTGTCAGCAACGACGCTGAGCTCGGCACCGTGGCGCAGGAGAAAGGCAGCGGCGAGATAATCGCGCTCGGTGGTCGAGGTAAACTGCAGACTGCCGGTATCTTGGTAAAGACCGAGCATCATCGCGGTCGCTTCACCCGGCGTCGGGACGATCCCCTGTTCCTGAAAGAGTTCGCAGAAGATCGTCACCGTCGCCCCGATCGGAGCAATCCGGGCAAGCGCCGGACAAAGTTCCTTCTCCTTGCCGGGGTGATGATCGTAAATATGCAACTCCACCCCGTTGCGGCGGGCAACTTCGGCAAAGGGACCGATGCGCTCAAGCTGGCTGACATCAACGAGGATCAGACGATCGATGGCCGCCAGATCGACCTCGCGGATCTTGCTGAAGAGTGCAGCGCAATCGTCGTGCTGCGCAAGATAAGCAGCGACCCCCTTCTCCTGCGCGCCGGGGAAGACCAGTAGGGCGTGCGGATAAAGGCGGCGCGCTGCGACCATCGCTCCGAGACAATCGAAATCCGCATTGACATGGGTCGTAATCAGATCCATTCACGCCGCCTTTTCATGGTGGAGCAGAAAGATCTTGGCGGCGATGCCGGCGCCGCCGGAGTAACCGGTCAGGGCGCCATTGGCGGCGATCACCCGGTGACAGGGGAGGATGATCGGCAAGGGATTGCGCGCCATAATTCCGCCGACAGCGCGGGCGGCAGCGGGCTGACCGGCCCGCCGGGCAAGCTCTCGGTAGGTGATCGTTTCCCCATAAGGGACAGCGCGCAACGCACTATAAACCTGCGCGGTAAAGCCCTGCCAACGGGAAATATCGATGGGGACCGTGAAAGTCCGCAACTTGCCGGCAAAGTACATCCTTAACTCTTGCCACGCCAGCAGAAGGCAAGGATTGTCCGGTTCCGGATCAATGCCCGCCCCCTCATCCCAGGCGATGCTATGAAGCCCCTGTTCGCTGGCAACCAGCCGGATCATTCCGACCGGGGTATCAAGGTAGCAGCACGGAGACATAAGGGCCTTTCTAAGAAAAAATAAATTTTCTTGACAACAAAAAAAGAAGGATTATTATTGATTAATTCATTGAAAAGACGACGTAACTCACCGATTAAATGATAAAATTCAAGATTAATTCAATTATTTTAACTTGACAGCGTGCCATTCTAATGCTATATGCATACACAAGATTGACGACATGTCTACTATTCGGAGGTAACGACCTTGGCTAATCACAAATCATCAGAAAAACGGATTCGGCAGACTGCCGTACGGACCGCCCGTAACACTCATATCCGTTCCACCATGCGGACCTATGTCAAACAAGTTCGTGAAGCTGTTGCCGAAGGGAACATTGACGGGGCAAAACTTGCTCTGGCCAAAGCGATTCCCTGCATCGACAAAGCTGCGACTAAAGGGGTGATTCACAGCGCCACTGCCAGTCGTAAAATTTCACGCCTGAGCAAACTGGTCAACGATTTGACCTGATCGAAAAATTATCCGTGTTCTTCCAGGGTCATTCGCAAGAATGGCCCTTTTTTTATTCGCTGCACAGAGCCAGAACCAGGCCCTCAAGCATTGCTGCCGGATGAGCGCCCGCCGATTTGAGCGCGAGGTCGGTCGCCAGCAGGCGCTCAAAGGCCTGCCGCATCTGCTCGCCATTGAAATTACGCGACTGCCGGATCAAACCATCCAGGAAATAAGGATTTACTCCTGCGCCCTTGGCGATTTCTCCCTTGGAGCGCTTCTGCGCCTCCATCTCCCCGACTTTACATAAGTTGCGCATATGCCGCGTCAGCATGTTAAGAACCAGGAGGGCCGCCAGACCTTCATCAAGAATCCTCCCGACCAGCGCCACCGCCTGGGCGGTCTGCCGCTCACCGATGGCATCATTGAGGGCAAAGACCGTCTCCTGCCGACTCCCTGTCACCACCGCTTCAACATCAGCGACATCGGCGAGTCTTTTCTCGCCGAGATAGATGACCAACTTGATCAGTTCAGTCTCGACTTCCTGGAGATTGGTCCCGACACGACGACAAAAAAGGGTGAGGCCGGCATCGGTCAAGGTCAGATGATTTTGCCGCGCCAGATCACGAATTGCCGCCGGCAGCTGGTTGTCATACAACTTCTTAAACTCAACCAACTCGCCGTACTTCTTGAAATCGATGAAGAATTTTCTCCGGGCATCGATCTTTTCGCCGACAAAGATCAAGAGAGTCTCAGGCAGGGGATTCTGCAGATAGCTCTGCAGACCTTCAAGTTCGGCAGCAACAATCTGGTGGGCGCCTTTGACAATCACCACCCGGCGCGGAAAGAAGACCGGATAGGTACGAACCGTATCAAGGAGTTTGGCGGCAGAAAATTCTTTGGGATGGAAGATGGTGAGATTGAAATCCCGTGCATCCAAAGGGATTGCTTTGTCGAGAAGATGTTGCAGGGTGCGTTCGAGGAGGAACTGCTCCTCCCCGTACAGGAAGAGGAGCGAAGGAAATTGGCCGTTGTCAATAACCCGCTCAAGCTCGGCGACAGTCATGCTCCTTACTTGCCCCCGCTCCAGAAGAGCGCATCTGTGACTTGGACATAAAGATCGTTTGCCAAGCGCTCGGCACTCTGCTGCATCACCAGGTCGGGATTGTTGCCGGTATAATCCTGGCTCGTCGACAATGTCCCACGCCAGACCATTTCACGCGCGGCGCCGGGACGGCGCAGGGTCGAACGTACGGCCAGATCCGCTTTGTAAGCACTGATGGCGTCAGCCTGGCTGTAGGCAATCGGCGCGGTTTCGTAAAGGGTGATCGCCCCGCCCAGGAGGAGATCGGCCTGAGCAGGATTTTCGACGATGAAAAAGAGGGGGCTGCGGGCAAAGCGTTCAATGATCTGCACCGTCAGGACATCGTTGGCAAAAGCACGGTGTGTATCATTGGCCAAGAGTTCAATATAAAGGCGCGGACGTTCGCTCGCAACCGATTGCCGGCCTTCGGGGTGATAGCCGCACGCAGCGCAACCCAGGAGGAGAAAAACCGCAAGCAGCAACTTGATCAGCAAAGCCGGTCGCATCCGCTTAACCGATAACAATATTAACGAGGCGGTTCGGTACGACGATGACATTACGGATGGTTTGTCCGGCCAACGCCCGCGCTACGTTGGCTTCCGCCAAAGCCTGCGCTTTGACTTCGTCCTCGCCGAGATCGGCGGCAACGGTGATCTTGCCGCGCATCTTGCCGTTGACCTGCACGACGATGACCTTTTCATCGTCGATGATCGCCTCGGCGTCCCACACCGGCCAACCCGCCGCTTCCAGTCCTTCGGCATGGCCGAGATGACTCCACAACTCTTCGGTGAGATGCGGCACAAAGGGGGCAAGCAGACGGACAACCGTCTCCACCGCTTCGCGCATGACCGCCGGATGTGTGGTCTTGCCTTCAAAGGAGCTGATGCCATTGACCAGTTCCATGATAGCAGCGATAGCGGTATTGAAATGGAAGCGGCCATCGATATCCTCGGTGACCTTGCGGATCGTCCGATGGGTCAGACGTCGCAGGTTGCGGGCCGGTCCATCCTGCTCAAAACCGCCCGCGGAGGCGAGATGGCGATGTTCAAAGACCAGACGCCAGACCCGGTTCAGAAAGCGATAACAGCCGTCAACACTTTGATCATTCCATTCCAGATGTTTCTCCGGGGGTGCGGCAAAGAGGGAGAAGAGGCGGGCGGTATCAGCCCCGTACTGGGCAATCAATTTGTCCGGGTCGACGACATTCTTCTTCGACTTGCTCATCTTTTCAGTGCGCCCGGCGAAAGCAGATGTTCCACACTTCGTGCATTGACCGTCGACGACCTCTTCCGGATAAAGCCAGCCATGGGTGGGGCAGGATTGCGTCTCCTTGCAGACCATCCCCTGGGTCAGGAGGTTGGTGAAAGGTTCATCCGCGGACAGGAAACCGAGATCGCGCATGACCTTGCAGAAGAAGCGGGCATACAGGAGATGCATGACTGCATGCTCGACCCCGCCGATATACTGATCGACCGGCATCCAGTAATCGACCTGCGCCTTATCGACCGGCGCATCCGTTGCCTGCGGCGAACAATAGCGGGCAAAGTACCAGGAACTCTCGACAAAGGTGTCAAAGGTATCAGTATCGCGACGCGCGGCTTTACCACACTTGGGGCAGGAGACCTCGACAAATTTGGCTGACTTGGCCAGGGGGCTGCCGCCTTCGCCGGTAAAGGGGACATCGGTCGGCAGGATGACCGGGAGTTCCGACTCCGGAACCGGGACCATGCCGCAATCATCGCAGTAGATGATCGGGATCGGTGTTCCCCAGTAACGCTGCCGGGAAACGCCCCAATCGCGCAGGCGATAATTGACCGTCTTCTTGCCGATCTTGCGACGCTCCAGAGCATCAGCAATCGCTTCTTTTGCCACCTCATTGGCCAGGCCGTCAAAGTCGCCGGAATTGACCAGATGGCCGGGACCGGTCCAGGCTTCAGTCATCGTTTCCGGGTTGAGCAGCACCCCTTGCGGCTCAATAACCACCACCATCGGCAGGTCAAACTTGCGGGCGAATTCGAAATCGCGTTGATCATGGGTCGGAACCGCCATGACCGCGCCGGTGCCGTAATCCATCAGCACAAAGTTGCCAAGATAGATCGGCATCTTATGCTCAGTGACGGGATTAATGCAGTAAGAGCCGGTAAAGACCCCTTCCTTCTCGAAATCGTCACTGCTCCGCTTGATCTTATCCTGGGTTTTCACCTTGGCGATGAAAGCTTCGACCTCAGCGCGGCGCTCCGGCACCGTCAACTCCAGCGCGAGAGGATGTTCGGGAGCCAGGCTCATGAAGGTGGCGCCGAAGAGCGTATCCTGCCGGGTGGTAAAGATCCGGATCGACTGCGACCGTCCGGCGACCGGAAAATCGATTTCACAACCGGTGCTGCGACCGATCCAGTTGCGCTGCATGGTCAAGACCGTCTCCGGCCAGCCCGGGAGATGGTTGGTCGCTTCGAGCAGTTCTTCGGCATAAGCGGTAATGCGGAAGAACCATTGTTCCAGCTCTTTTTGCTCAACCTTGCTGTCGCAGCGCCAGCAACCGTCATCCTCGACCTGCTCGTTGGCAAGAACAGTCTGACAGGAAGGGCACCAGTTAACAAAGGAGCTCTTTTTATAAGCCAGCCCTTTTTCGAACATCTTCAAAAAGATCAACTGTTCCCAGCGGTAATAGTCCGGGTCGCAGGTCGCCAGTTCCCGGCTCCAGTCATAGGAAAAACCCATGGACTTGAGTTGGGTGCGCATATTGGCAATATTTTCGAAGGTCCATTTTGCCGGATGAATATTATTCTGAATCGCCGCGTTCTCTGCCGGCATGCCGAAAGCATCCCACCCCATCGGATGCAGGACATTGAAGCCGCGCAGGCGCTTGAAGCGGGCCACAACATCGCCGATCGAATAGTTGCGGACATGTCCCATGTGGATACGGCCGGAGGGATAAGGAAACATTTCCAGGAGATAAAACTTGGGGAGGGTTGAAGACGTATCGGCAACAAACGTTGACTGCTCGTCCCAGAGTTGCTGCCACTTCTTTTCGATATCCGCCGGGGTATAACGCTCCTGCATCTTCATTTCTCCACTCATCATCACTTAATCGCCCCAGAAAACAGGAATACCGGCCAGGCCGGTATTCTCGCGATACAATCAGTACAAAGGAAACAGGGTCAATTCATCCCGCAGTGCAATGACAGGACCCGGCATCTTACAGCACAAAACCTGGACTATTTGGCGCGGTAGGTAATCCGGCCACGGGTCAAATCGTAAGGGGAAAGTTCAACGGTGACCCGGTCACCGGGAAGAATGCGGATATAAAACTTGCGCATCTTTCCGGAAATATGCGCCAGAACAACATGGCCGTTGTCGAGCTTGACGCGGAACATGGCATTAGGCAAGGGTTCAATGACCGAACCTTCTACTTCAATTGCTTCTTCTTTAGACAAACGTTCCTCCGTCAAACACAGGGTGTAGATCCAGACAAGGTTGAGTGTATAGCATGATTTTTCTATAGATTCAACTTGTTTGCTTTATCGTCCGCTCAGGCGGGCAGATTCAACAAGCGCCGGGCGACATCCAGAATCTGCGTCGTCTGGATCGGCTTGGTAATATAGGCGTTGGCCCCGAGAGCGATGGCCCGCTCTTTATCTTCGTTAGCACCCTCGGTGGTAATAATCACGATCGGCACCGCCGCATAGTTGGGGTCGCTACGGACCAGACTGACCAACTTGAGGCCATCCATAATCGGCATATTGATGTCGGTGAGAATCATATCAAACTTCGTCGCGGAGAGCTTTTTCAAACCGTCAACCCCATCCCCCGCCTCGACAATATTGAGTCCCCGGATCCGCTTCAAAGCAAAGACGATCAATTGCCGCATGGTCGGAGAATCTTCTACGATCAACACATTATAGTTAGACATAGTCCTGGCTCCTGGTTACGATTACTTGGTCAGAAGATCAATAAAACCCTGAATTGTCGAAAGCTTTCGCTCCGATTCCGAGTAAAGTTTGGACGAGAAGATGGCTGTCGCCGCATGCCCGGCCAGAAGCGTAAAGAGCTCATAGTCAACTTCGGCAAACTTGGGCTTTTGCACCAAAAGTTTATAGATGACAATGACGCCGATCACCCGTTCTTTGATCTTGAGGGGAATAGCGACCAGGGGGTGATGAAAATCCCGCTCGTAGTTGTCCATCTGATCGATAAAGTAATTTTCACCGGTTTTGGCCATCTGTCCGACCAGGCCGTCACCAATGGCGATCGCAGGGAGTTCGGAGATTTCCAACCCCTCAGTCATCACCGCCTGCAGCTTGTTGGTCTTTTCATCAAGAAGCATGATGGCAAACTCTTCAGCGCCAATCAGGTTGATGATAATTTCGGTAATGACCTGCAAGACCTCACGAAAATCGAGGGTGGAATGCAGCTGATAGGACGCAATGTACAAATTCGCCAACATGTTGTTTTCGTTTTCGATCTCAACATAGCGATTGGCGAAGTCGGCATTCTCTTCTTCGACCCTCCGGGCGCGTCCGAGAATTTCCTCCTTTTGTTTTTCGAGTTCTTCAATCCGCTTGCGCATGCGCATCGTTTCGTCATTATCGACGCCACTACTCGACTTGAGCTGACCTTCTAGCTGAAGGAGCGAGAACCGCAGGCGCTCATTTTCCTTGAGCAGATCCTGGGTAAAATCCGCTCCCCGCTTAAAGACCTGCAGGAACTCCTCAGCGCGGCGGCTGGCACTCTTGTCGTCGTCCTGTTCACTCATAAAGCGATCTCCTTCTTTAACTTTTTAAGAAATTTTGGCGTATTTACTTACAAACCAAACTTACAAACCGATTTTCCGGATGATTTCTCCACAAACCAAAGACAGAGGAGCGACCGTGTCAACACAACCGGTTGCAATCGCTTCCTTGGGCATACCAAAGACCACACTGCTCTCTTCCGATTCAGCAATCACGGTGCCTCCCGCTTTTTTAATAGCCATAACCCCTTGATGACCATCATTCCCCATCCCGGTAAGGACGACAGCAACCGTTTTAGCGGCGAAAGTTTCCGCTGCGGAATTAAACAGGATATCGACAGAGGGAATATAGCGCTGTCCCGGCAGCGGATTGACCACCCGGATCCGCACCTCCTGCTTTATCTGCTCAAAGACCAGATTTTTCCCTCCCGGCGCAATAAAGACCTTGCCCGGCAAAACCAGATCTCCATCGGCCGCTTCGCTGATTGTTAAGCCCGAGAGTTTATTCATCCGCTCGGCAAAGGCCCGGGTGAAACCCGGCGGCATATGTTGAACAACGGCAAACGCCACCGACAGAGGCTCCCGGATCGCTGAAAAAATCGTTTGTAGCGCCGGGGGTCCCCCCGTGGAGGCACCAATCACGACCAGAGCTTTTGCCGGCTTGTTGCCTAGGGATAGCTCCTCAACTTTGCGGCTTGTCGGGGGTAAGAGCGCCGCGGTCTCAATCTGACGATTCCGCTGCAGAACCTTCGTCATATCGGTACGGCCGCCGGACAGGACCTTGCGCACCAAATCTTCCCGGATATTAAAGAGCTCTGGCGAGATCCGTGCCGATGGTTTGGCGACAAAATCGACAGCCCCGAAATCGAGGGCACGAAAAACGTTTTCATCCTCAGAGCGGGCCGAGATGACAATCACCGGGGTCGGACGTCCAGCCATGACGATGCGCAGAAAGGTGAAGCCATCCATCCGCGGCATTTCCAAATCGAGGGTGATCAGATCGGGCTGCAAATCAAAGACCTTGCGCAGTCCTTCTTCTCCGTCACAGGCATAACCGACGACCTCGATGCCGGGGACGGCTTCGAGCATTTTTATAATGGTCCGCCGGTTAAAGGCGGAATCATCGACGACCAGGACCCGGATAACTGGATTCATAGGTTCCCCAATGCCAATGGCGGGGCGGAAGCGGGGCGCTGGTAAACCATGTCGTGGGCAAAGTGGCGCAAAGCAAATTGATTCGAGATATTCATCAGTGACTCAGAGTGGCCGAGGAGTAAAAAACCGTCCGGTCGCAGACGTTGATAAAATGTATCGATCACCCGTTTTTTTCCGGTCGCATCAAAATAGATAATGACGTTACGACAAAAGACAACATCCATCTTGCCGAGAAGAGAGACTTTCGTTGTATCAAAGAGATTGAGATGGCTGATCGTGACCAGATTTTTAACGCGATCGATGATCTTGTATTTGCCTTCATATTCGACAAAAAAGCGCCGCAGGTAGTCGTCATCCGTTGTCCGGAAAGAGGATGTCCCGTAAACCCCCTTGCGGGCCAGATTCAAAACCCTTTGACTGATGTCCGTGCCGATGATTTCGATCTGCCACCCCTGAAAGGCCGGCATGTCGAGGATGAGCATGGCTAAGGTATAAGGCTCTTCACCGGAAGAACACCCCGCACTCCAGATCCGCAGGCGCCGTTCCCCTTCCCGCTCTTTTTGCGCCCGAATCTCCGGCAGGATCTCTTTGACAAAGGTTTTGAGCTGGAAGTCTTCACGAAAAAAATAGGTCTCGTTCGTGGTCAGGGTATTGACGACTTCCGTCAGTTCATTTTCACGCTGGGGACTATAGCGAAGGAGATAATAATAATCCTTGAAATTTTTGAGCTGTAGCTGCTGCAAGCGCTTGGACAGCCGCTTCTCAAGAAGATAGCGGTTCTCTTCGTGGAAGTATAGCCCGCAATGCTGGTAGACGAAGTCCCGCAACAAACGGAACTCTTCATCCGGCAGAGGAATATCCGGAGCAAAGAAGAGCATCTAGCTGCGCTCCCCGGCGGCGGCGCAAGAAGCCAATCCCTGGCGCAGGGCGTCGACAACCAGCTCCTCCTCCTCAAGCTGCAAGCGCTGCTGCAGCAGGGTCTGCCCCCGGACGGTTCCGCTCTGGCCAAGGAGTTCTGCCACCCGCTGCCGGATCAGGCAACAGGGGTGGGCCAGCAACGCCTCACCGCACTCTTCGAGCCAGTGCGGATCAGATGCTGTTGCCAACAACTTCAAGAGCGCCAGGACGACATCTTCGTCGGCATGATCGAGATGGCCGAGCATCTCCCGGGGGTCAAAGGGAAGACTCTCTTCCATCAAAGTTTCGAGCACGGCAATCGTCACTAACCCGACCGGGTCAAGCAGACCACGGCGGATAACGGCCAGAGCCTCGACGCCGCCTATCCGACCGAGAGCGCGGATGGCCGTGGCACGCACCCAGGGATCTTCATCCTGCAGCATCAAGCTGAGCGGTTCGAGCAGGGAGCGCTCGGCACTCATCGCGAGAGCTTCTACCGCCTGCCGCCTGACGTCGCTCTCCTCATCGGTTAATGCCAGGGTCAAGGCAGGAAGATGAGGGGGATTGCGCCCGTCCAGGTAATAAATGGCGGAACGCCTGACCAAGGCAGATTCATCCTTCATCGCCAGCAGCAACACCGTCTCGGAGGCAACTCCGCCAAGGCGCCCCAGCACCTGCAGGGCGGCCTGACGCACCGCGGGTTCAGCATGGGCAAAGGCGTTGCGCACCAGATCGATGACCGGAGCATGAAAGCGTTCGGCGATATTCACCAGGCCATCGACCGCCGCCTGCCGGACGTCATCTTCCGGCACTTCAAGATAACCGGCCAAAAGGGCGATCTCCTCGGTTCTTCCCACCTGACCAAGGGCGCGCAGCAAAATAGTCCGGAGGAAATCATCCGCCCCTTTCAATTCTTCAACAAGGAGGTTAACGGCATGCGTCACCCCTACCTTGCCAAAAAGATAGGCAAGGTAGGCTTTTTTCCTGTCGGATGCGCCGGCCCAGCAGACGGTGAGGCCGGCAACAACATCGTGCCCCCTTGCCGCCAGAATCGCCGCAACATCGTCGGCAAGATGGTCGTCATCGAGATAAGTCGCCAGAAGAACGGCGCGGGCCGGATCACAATACCGGCCGAGAATGGCTAAGGCCGCTTTTTTGACCGGCAGGGACGGACTCGCCAGCAAGGAGACCACCCCTTCCAGAGCGTTTGCGTCTAACTGCCCGGCTAAAATCTTGTCACCACAGCGGGACAGCAATCTCTGCAGCCCCAGAATCGCCGCTTCACGGACATTACGCATCGGGTCATGCAGTCCGGCTACGAGCGGAACCACCGCGGTTTCATCACCAATCCGCCCCAAAGCATCGAACAGGGGCTTGCGCAACAAACGATTTTCACCAAGGCCGACCAGACCGTCCACAGGGATCGCGCAACCAATGCGGCCGAGGGCATCGAGAAGGCTAAACTGCACGAGGAGGTCGGGGACTGACAGGGCGCTGACCATCTCCGGCACAGCACTGGCATCGCCAATTTTTCCGAGGTTTTCCGCAGCCGCAGCCCGGACATTGATTTCACCATCGTTTTGCAGCAAGTGCAATAACAACGGTGTCGCCTGCCGGTCACCGATATCGCCCATAATATCGAGAATGAACTTACGAACGTCATGATCGGGAGTCCCGGCGGCACGGGTCAAGACCGGAAGAACAGACGGGCCGAGTTTTATCAGGATTTCCGCTGCAGCATTCCGCAATCCGGCATTCTCTTCATCATACAGGAGGGCAACAATCCGCTCTGCAGAAACAATCGCTCCGGGCAAGGCAAGGAAGAGATTGATCGCTTCCTTGCGAATGCGCCAACTGCTGTCTCCCAGCGCTGCACAGACAAGATCCATGCGCTCCTCGCCGTCGTAACGGTAAAGGCTTTGCAGACCGTTCAAACGAACCTCTTCGTCTGTCGACAAAAGGGCTGCCTGTATCAATTGGTAACGATTCACAAGCAATGACTCCGTAACATTTCAGATTACAAATGATTTTCGCGGCGGAAATGCTCGATGAGTTCGTTAAAGGCGTCATCAAGAATCGCACTACGATGTGGAAGACTTTCGGGGATTCGTCCGAGAAAGTGCTGACGCCCCTCGGCAATCTCAGCGGCGAAGAGTTCAAAGAAGGTCCCGGAACGAATCCCTTCTGTTATCCTGGCTTCATCGTACAAAGCGATATCCGAGGCGATAATCCTTGCCAGGCGCCGTGCCTTCTCCAACTCTGCATGTGCGCTGGGGGCGATGATCCCCTCCGATTCTTCGGCGCGCTGCAAACGCCCTTGAACTTCATCAATTTCGCGAAGAGTCGGCATCCCTTCCGGAGCCGTCGCCGCCCGGTTCAGCGCAGGCTGACTGCTCGCCAGCAACTTATGAATTTTCGTGATCAGGTCGATCGGGATGTGGTGCTTTTCGATATAATCATCGGCGCCATAAAGCGTTGTCGGCCGGCGTTTATAAGCCATTTTATTATAAACCGAACTCAACAGCATGATCTTGACGCTGGCCAGACCGGGTCGATTGCGGATCTTATCAACCACTTCAAAGGCAAACAATCCCGGCAGGGCAACGTCGACAATGACAACTTGCGGGGCGTCGCGATCCAACAACTCCAGGGCGGCTTCACCATCGTGACACGCCTTCCAGGAGAAGTCATGACTGCTCAGAATCGTCCCGACGGTATCACAAAGAACCGGATCACTGTGCGCAATGAGAACCTGTAATGCCGCAGCGGCAGGGGCAGCGGCCCGAAGCGGGACCTCCACGACAAAAATTTCGCTGCATTGACTGCAGCGCATCTTGACTCGCTTTCCCGCATACTTGCCGGCATCGATACGAGCACGTTTTCCGCAATGTTGACAACTGATGATCATGAAACCCTCAATGACCTATAACAGGGAGATAGCAGGACGGTCCTCTGCTGCGCTGGAAGGGGGAATAAACTCGGCCATGCGTGACAAGGACAAAAAACGTTCGAGATCAAGGATCATCAAGAGGTCGTCGGCGCGATGGGCGACACCAAGAAAGATATCAGTCTCCTGCCCTTGAAAAAATTTAGGGGCAGGTTGCAACTCCTCCCGCCCGTAGCTGCGAACTTCGACAACTTCGTCGACAACCAGAGCAAAGAGACGACGAAAGACCAGGCAGATGACAATTCGGGTCGCGCGACCGTCAACAATTGTCGCAACCGCAAAGCGCTTACGCAGATCGATCACAGGAATCACCGCCCCCCGTAAGTTGATGACCCCCTCAATAGCGAGCGGTGAATTCGGAACCGTGGTCACCTTAATCGGACGGATAATCTCCTTGATGCGCAGGATATCGATGGCATAAAAATCGCTGCCGACACGGAACGTCGCCACCTTGACCTCAGTACGCAGCACCTTTTCACTGGATTGCGGCTGGTCACCTGCGAGAAGGGGGCTGCTCATCGGTTCAAAAACCTCTGAATTGTCTCAATTACCATCGCTGACTTAAAAGGCTTGGTAATATACCAATCGGCTTTAACCTCTTCTCCTCGGGCCATGTCTTCCCGTCCCTTTTTCGCGGTCAAAAGAACCACAGGGATATGACTGGTCAAGGGGTTTGCCTTGATCTGGCGACAGACTTCAAACCCGTCGACTTCCGGCAACATGACATCAAGAAGGACCAAATCCGGCTTCTCGTTATCAATGCACTCCAGGGCTTCTTTCCCGTTACGCATGCTGCAAACCTGATAACCGCGAGAGGTCAGCAATATACTTTCAAGCTTGAGCAGACTTTCCTCGTCTTCAACCACCATGATCTTCTGTTTTGCCATGCTATGCTCCCCTTTCTCCTCACAAACCATTAGAATCGATCGTTAAGACATTCGCTACATTCAACAAAATCAGCACATTCCCCTGAACGCGACCGACGCCGTCCAGCAATGCCCGATCGCGCCCGGAAAAGATCGCCGGTGGCGGCTCAATCCCCTCTTCCTGAATGGATGTTACCTGCGTGATCCGATCGATGAGCAGACCGGCCAAACGGTCGCCTTCCTGACAAACGATAATCCGTGAATCCTGATCAATCGTCGCCTCTCCGAGCCCCAATCTCCTTTTGAGATCAAAGATCGGGATTATGTTGCCGCGCAGAGAAATAATCCCGAGGAGAAAATCCGGCACCCGCGGAATTTCGGTGATCTCCCGGGGTTTAAGAATCTCGCGGATCATGCTGATGTCAAGGGCGTAATCCTCGCTGCCAAGAGAAAAGGCCAGCCAACGGCGGGAGATGGCTTCAACCTTTTTCCCGCCAGCTGCGACGCTTGCGCCCCCTTCCAGAAGAAGATCTTCTGCTTGCGGAACCCAGGAGAAGAGTTGGTCAAGACGATCTTCGCCGGCCGTCAGAAGATCTTTCGACCCGACCGGATTGACTGCCGCCACTTCTGCAACCGGAGGGACCGGGACCGCAACCGCCGGAAAGGGTTCTTTTTCTGTTTTAGGCAACGATTCGGCGACGATTGTTCCTGCCCGGGGACAAACGGCATCATTCAAAGTTTCTTCCCCGGAAACTTGCGGCTCAGCCTTACCCTGCCGGGCTTTTTTTCTGATCTCGGCAATATTCATCGATCATCCGCTCTTCGCGACAAGGTTAAGTTCACTGAGAATGGCGTCGAGGATCTCCGGACCGATGCGCCGGGATTCACGGCCAAATCCTTCCAGCAGCGCCAGAGAGGCAATGTGATTAATCCTCCGGGGGACACCGGCGGAGAAGCGGTACAGAAGTTCCACTGCTTGCGGTAAAAATAGCCCCGGCTCACCGCCTGCGACCGTTAAACGAAAGTCGAGATAATCCCCGGTCTCGGCCAGCGACAACGGCTTGAGTGCGTATTGCATGCCAATCCGCTGGCGCAGCGGTTCATAAGCATGATGTGCCAAACGACGGCGTAACTCCGGTTGCCCCATAAGAACAACGCTGAGGAGATTACGGTCATCCAGCTGAAAATTGGTGAGAAGGCGGATTTCGTCAAAAGTCTCTTTGTAAGGGACGAGTTGTGCTTCGTCAATCACCAGAACCGGACAGACCCCCTTTTCATAAGCCGTATAAAGTGCCAGACCAATCTCTTCGAGAAGATCGGTCTTGAAACGCGAAGGGGCAACAATGTCGAGGCGCAGGGCCAGGGTCCTTAAAAACTCGATCGGCGTCAAGCGCGGATTGATCAGCAGAAGGACTTTGTACTCTTCACCGAGTTCATCCATCAACGCCCGGGAAAGGGTGGTCTTGCCGCAGCCGATGTCGCCGGTCAAAAGGATCAGATCCCGCTCTTCTACGGCATGAACCAGGCGCGCCAACGCCTCCCGATGCGTCCCGCTTAAAAAGAGGAAGCGCGGATCCGGAGTTTTGCTGAATGGCCGGTCTCGCAAGCCGTAATAAGCTTCATACATGCAGCGCGATCTCTCCCCGCAACGCTTCATTCATCAAGCCACCGACATCCAGAACCAGGATCGTTTTCTGATTGCCCAGATCAGCGGCGCCAGCAATCCCGCGGACAAACGCAAGGGTCGCCCCCAGCGATTTGATGACGACATCCTGTTGACCGATCAATTCGTCGACCATGATGCCGATGCGCTTTTCCGCCATACCGGTGACGACAACGAAGGAGCGGGTACTCCCTGGCAGCGCTTCGACCGGGAGGGCAAAGACATCCGTCAACCGCAGCAGTGGCAAAGTCTTCTGCCGCAACTCCATCACTTCACGGCGCTCAATCGTCCGGATTACCGTCGCATCGATCATCAGTGTTTCGAGCACCGAGTTGATGGGAATCGCATAACTCCGACCGCTGACCCGCACAATCAAGGCCTTGATAATGGCCAGAGTAATCGGCAGGGTGATCGTCATCAAGGTGCCGCGACCGAACTCGCTATCGATTTCAATCGCCCCGGAAAGGGCGGCAATATTATTCTTGACGACGTCCATACCGACGCCGCGCCCCGAGAGATCGGTCACCTCATCCCGCGTCGAGAAACCGGGGAGAAAGATCAAATTGTAAACATCCTCCCGGCTCAACTCGGTCTCGGCAGCGATCAGTCCCCGCTCAATCGCCTTCTTCCGCACCCGATCCGCATCGATCCCGCGGCCGTCGTCGCCGATCTCCAGGACAACATGATTCCCTTTTTGCGCCGCCCAGAGGGTAATCGTCCCTTTTTCAGGCTTTCCTACAGCGAGACGCTCTTCCGCTGGTTCAATACCATGATCAACAGCATTACGAATCAGGTGCATGAGCGGATCGGACAAATCTTCGACGATCAACTTATCCAACTCTGTATCGGCGCCGCGGATATCCAGGGCAATCCTTTTGCCCTGTTCATTCGAGACCCGCCGGATGATCCGCACCATCTTATCGAAAATTTGCGAGATCGGCACCATCCGCACATCCATAACCCCTTGCTGCAGCTCTTCGAGACGGCGCTCCAATCCCCGCGTCGCCTTTTGCAGTTCTGCAGTCAAATCATTTGCGGCCAGCTGCTTCAATTGTACGGCCAGGGCGGTAATGGCGCTCTTGGAGAGGACGAGTTCGCCGACAATATTCATCAAATTATCAAGTTTGTCGATATCAACCCGCACGGTCCGACTTAAAGAACGCAAAGAAGCGGCGCGCTCTTCTTCATTCCCCTCCCCCTCATTGGCCACGACCTCGACTTCGACGGCAACCGCGCGCGCGGAATGCAGCGGGGTGGCCGGAAGTCCGAGAGGGGCAACAACCAAAGCTGGCGAATAAAGGCAGACGACCGACAAGTCATCGGACTGCAAAATACCTGCAAGCTCTTCGCTGCTGCAGCGGCTCCCGAACAGGAGCTGGAAACCGATATGGCCAGGCACATCCCCGGCCGACGGCAACGTACTGAGGACTTCGCCGTACTGCTTGAGCTGATCGGTCAGGGCCGCGAGCTCGACATCAAAACTCATCAGGCTGAAGTTGACCGCAACCCGCAGAATATTCTTGCCGTTCTTGATATTTTCGTTCAGGCGATGCTCTTCGTACTCTGTCAATACCCGGAGAATGGCCGGATCAATCCCCTGCGCGGCCATTGCCGGCGCCGACGCCTCATCGCCGTGCAGAATGGCATCGATCCGCTGGATGCAGGGAGTGATATCGAGGGTAAAATCTTCGGATTCGGCCTTGCCGTGCACCAGACGGGTCAGGACTTCCAACAGGGAGAAGAGGGTTTCAACCAGCTTTTCGGAGAGTTGCACTTTGCCGAGGCGCAAACTATCGAGGAGATTCTCCATGTGATGACAAAGCTCGCACAGATCATCAAAGCCGAACATCCCGGAGATGCCCTTAAAGGAATGTGCACCGCGGAAGATGGTATTGAGCACCCCCGGATCAACCTCGCCGCCGGTTTCAATAGCATCACCAAGGGTCACCAGGTCGAGATTGAGCTGTTCAAGGATCTCTTCCGATTCAGCGAGAAAGTCCTTGATCGCGCGGGAGGAATTAGAATCGCTCAAGGTCTATTCTCCAAGATATTGACGGATCAGGGATTGGAGTTCTTCCGGGGCGAAGGGTTTGACCAGATAGGCATTGGCACCCAGACTCATCCCTTTTTCCCGATCCCGGGCGCTCCCTTCAGTGCTGATGATAAAGAGCGGTGTTGTCCGGTAATTCGGACTCTGACGGATAAAGCTGACCAGTTCCAGCCCGTTGATATCGGGCATATTGATGTCCGTGATCACCAGATCGACCTGCTCATGCGGTAATATCCGCAATGCTTCAAAGCCGTTGCCGGCTTCAATCACTGTATAATCTCCGAGCGCCGCGATCGTCGAAGCGATCAGGTAGCGCATTGTCGGAGAATCTTCCGCTACCAGAATTTTCTTCTGCACGCCAGCTGTTCTCCTTACTTAGACCAACATTTCCTTGCTGCGCAGCCTGCGTTCAAGCAAGGCCTTTTCCATCGCCAACCCGGCCTGCGACAAAAAAATCTCCAAAGATTCCGTATCGCCGATCGCTCTCTTGTCCGGAGCATTATCGCCGTAAAGGATAGCCACGACCTTCCCTTCGCTGATAATCGGCCCGAGAAAGATCTCCGTCGCCACGCCACTCCCCAATTCTTCGACGAGATAGCGATCCCATTGCCCTGAACCGGTGACAGTCTTGAGGGCTGACCAGGATTGCAGGACCTGCTCGAAGACTGAGCCGGCGTTGCGGGGGACACGCATCCGCCGCACCCGCTCATCGGCGGAAAGGCCGGCGATTGCGTCGATGCCAAACTGACCGAGACCGACGATTTCATCTTCCTTCACCAGAAAGATGACAGCCCGGTTCATCAACTCACTGGCAAAACGTAACACCAGGAGGATGATCCCGCCCCCTAACGTCGGGTTGTTCAGCTCCTGCAACATGCCGCGCAGAAGATGCAATCCCGGTGTCGCCGGAGCTTTATCTCCGCCTTGCTCAGAAGCATCTTCGCCCAACTCCAGGCGTAATTCGGCACCGAGATTGAAAGTCCCCGAATCCGCCGCGCGCCGTGAAGTCCCGCGTTCGGGCAACGTAACAGGCGACGGAGCATCCGGGTCAGAGGGCGCAGCGACCGGGGCAAAGAGGCTGGCGACATCCAGAATCGGCTCGTCGCCAACCATGTCGAGTGACTCGCCGCGATGCCGCCGTTCGTCAAGGATCCGGCTCCCCTCCATCGCCAGCCACTGGGGGTTGAGCCCCTGATCGAGCATAAACTGCAATGGGTCGAAGCTGGTAGCCGCGATTTCGTCGGTGTCGCCAAGATCAAAGACGAAGGTCCCCTCATTCCAGGTAAAAAAACTGTACACGATCTTTTCGATCTGCTCCTTGACAAGAGTATCGATAACCTCCTTGTCAATACCATGTCTTTCGGTAAGGATCGTGCCGAGACGCTGGGTTGAACAGCTGGTGCGCTGTAACTCTGCCGCCTGTTTGATGACATCAATGCTGACAATCCCGCGCCGCACCAAAAGATCACCGATATTTTCCCGGAAATCCGTGGAGACCGCACGGTTGACCTGACCATTCTTAAAGACGATCCGCCCCTCGCGATTCGGACCGCGCAGAATCAGTTCTCCCGACTTTCTGCTGAGACTGACTATTTGCAGAATATCGCCAAGGCCGAGATCTTCAAGATTTCCTACAAGGCTCATAAAGGACCGGACTCGATTGTGGTAGCAGGAAAGGGTTGACCGTTGATATTGCGTAACGGCTTATTATTAAAAAGAAAATAAAATATAGCCCAGCGCAGAAGCTAAGTAAAGCATTTTCCCCGGACTATTGCCGGGCACGGAAACTCAGGCGCAATGGCACACCCCCAAATTTAAAGGTTTCGCGAATGTGGTTCAAAAGGTAGCGCTCATAGGAAAAGTGTACCTCTTCGGCTGAGTTGGCAAAGATGACAAAGTGCGGCGGACAGGTGCCGGTCTGGGTCATATAAAAGAGTTTCATTCGCCGGCCGCGGACGATGGGGGGCTGATGCAGTCGCACCGCATCTTCGAGCATGCGGTTAAGATCCGGGGTAGAGGCGCGGCGACTGTACTGCTCGGCGACGATCTCCACTTCCTTCATGATCTTCGTCACCCGCTGTCCGGTCACCGCCGAAACGAAGACGATCGGCACTTGCGGCAGGAACTTGAAGGCGAGACGGAGTTTCTCGACAAACTTGCCCATGCTCGAATTATCTTTTTCGACGAGATCCCATTTATTGACAACGAGAATGATCGCTTTGCCGCGCTCGTAGGCATAGCCGGCGACGGTAACATCCTGATCGGTGACCCCTTCCTGGGCATCGATGACTAAAAGGACGAGACTGGCCCGATCCATGGCTTTGAGGGCCTGAACGATACTGAATTTCTCCAGATGCGCCGAAACCTTCCCCTTGCGCCGGATTCCCGCGGTGTCGACGAGGAGATAGCGCTTTTTGTTATAGGTAAAGGGGGTGTCGATGCTGTCGCGGGTCGTCCCGGCCAGGGGATTTGCGACCATCCGCTCTTCTCCCAACAACTTGTTGATCAGCGAAGACTTGCCGACATTCGGCCGGCCGATCACCGCCAGACAGGTCATATCTTCAATGTTTTCCGCGGTACTGGAATGGGGGAGCTTGCTTAAGACCGCATCGATGAGCTCCCCGACCCCGTGGCCGTGCTCTGCCGAGACCGGATAGAGCTCCTCTGCTGCCAGAGCAAAGAAGTCGACCATCTGCTCTTCCTGGCGAGCACCATCGATCTTGTTGACCGCAAAGAGGATTTTCTTGTTCGAGCGCCGCAGAATTCCGGCCACTTCACGATCCGCCGGGGTCAAGCCCTGCCGACCGTCCAGGAGAAAGATGATCAAATCCGCTTCCTCGACCGCCAACTGCGATTGCTCACGCATCTGCACGAGGAGACGTTCTTCACTCACCGGCTCAAACCCACCGGTATCGATCATGGTAAAGGGCGCCCCGTAACGGGTCACCACCGCATAGTTACGGTCACGGGTCACACCGGGGAAGTCATCGACAATCGCTTTGCGTTGGCCGAGGATTTTATTAAAAAGGGTCGATTTTCCGACATTCGGACGGCCGACGATAGCAACAATGGGGAGCATGTTTAAACCTGTCTTTTGCTTAATAGGGATTAGCTGTGGTAGCCGAATTCGCGCAACATCCGCTCCGACGCCGTCCAATCCTTCTGCACCTTGACGAAGAGTTCAAGATAAACGCGGCAACCGAGGAATTTTTCAATATCCCGCCGCGCCGACTGGCCGAGGGCACGGATCATCGCCCCCTGCTTGCCGATGACGATCCCCTTGTGGCTGTCACGGGCGACATTAATCGCCGCCTTGATCACCACGAGATTGCGCTCAGGCTCTTCGCTAAACTCCTCCACGACCACCGCCACCATAAAGGGGATTTCGTCGCGCATCTGCCGCAACAGCTGTTCTCGCACCATCTCGGCGACGATGAAGCGCTCCGGCAGATCGGTGACGATGTCTTCAGAATAGTATTGCGGCCCTTCCGGCAATGCGTCGCGCAGCATCTTTACCAAAAGATCGACCCCGTCCCCCGTCGCCGCCGAGACCGGCACAAGGGAGGCAAAGGGATACTTCGTCGCATAGGTCTGCATGATCGGCAAAAGGCGCTCGCGACTGAGAGCATCGATTTTGTTGATCACCAGATAGACGGGACGACCGCAGTTGCGCAGATGCGTGAAGATCTTCTCTTCAGTGGCACTGTGCGGCGCATGGTCGGTGGCATCGATCAGGTACAGGACCATATCGACTTCACCGCAAGAACTCATCGCCTGTTCGACCATAAACTGATTCAAGCGATCCTTGGCTTGATGAATCCCCGGGGTATCGAGAAAAAGGATCTGCCCCCCCTCCAGATGAGCCACCCCGAGGATGCGATTGCGCGTCGTTTGGGGCTTGGGCGAAGTAATCGCAATCTTTTGTCCGAGGATGCGGTTGAGCAAAGTCGACTTACCGACGTTCGGCCGGCCGATGATCGCGACGACGCCGGAATGAAATTTCTCTGTTGTTTCTGCCTGCATAAAAAGCTGTCCTTAATCTTTTTCTGAAAAGAGGGAATAGAATACGCCGGCACTCTCGATCGTTTCGCGCGGGAGAGTCTCGCTGCATTCATAGGTTAACGGGCCGTAACGACTGTTGAGCTCGATAAAATTACTGCGTCGCTGGCCAAAGACATCCGCGAGATCAGCCGGATGGAGGCGAAATGAGCGACCGCCGCGCTCCGCCAGGAGTGAAATCCGCTCAAACCAGAGGCGCGAACGAATCAACTGGCCAAAGGCGGGATGATAAGGGCCGTCAACAACCGCGGTGCCGCGGTCAAGGTTCTCATTCGCCATCAAGCCAAAGCGGATGATTGGGATATTGGCGGCCCGCGCCCGTCGGAGCATCGTCGCACCAAGCTGTACCGCCGCAGACAACGACAGGGGCGTGTACTCGCCGGATTCATAAAGTTTTGCCAGAGCGGTCCCGCGCAAGACAATTGTCGGATGGATCCGTAAAAAATCGGGTTGCAACGCCAGAGCCACCTGCAGTGAATGCAGCGCCTCGCCGGCATCCGCACCGGGAAGTCCGGGCATCAGATGGAGGCCGACGGCAATCCCTTCCGCCCGCAGCAGAGGGAGCGCCTGCGCGGCCGCAGCGGCGCTATGGCCGCGCCCCGCCCGGCGCAGCACCTCGGGGTCAAATGATTGACAACCCAACTCGACAGTCGCCACTCCGGCCGCAGCCAGCCGACGGGCAATCGCTGGCGTGACCGCATCCGGCCGGGTCGAAATCCGCAGGGCCGAAATCTGTCCCGCAGCCAGCAAGCGGGCACCGACCTCCAGCCAGCGCTCCTGCTCAAGCTCCGCAAGCAGAGTGAAACTCCCCCCGTAAAATGCCAGCTCTCCATTGCCGCCAGGCGGCAAAGAAGCTGAAATGGCCGCCAAGGTTGAAGCGGGATCAGGCGGTGTCGTGCAGGCACTGGTGAGGACCTGCGCACAAAAAATACAGCGATGCAGGCAACCGGCATGAGGGAGGAAGATCGGGTAAATCGCTCTTCGTCTCATCCGTGCAGCGCTTTGAAAGCAGCCCCTGCCGCGACTTGTTCCGCTTCCTTTTTACTCCGGCCGCGACCAACACCGAGCACCCGACCGGAAGTCCGGGCTTCAACGACAAAGGTCCGGTCATGTTCCGGCCCCTCCGTCTCAATTAAAACATATTCTGGCGGTGTTTGTTGTAACGCCTGCAAATATTCCTGCAACTGCGATTTATAATCACTGTTCCCCTGCTCCCCGGTCTTCTCAATGATCACCGCTGCAAAGAGGGTATGGATCACCGGTCGAACCGCTGCGATTCCCCCTTCCAGATAGATCGCGCCGAGCAGGGCTTCGAAGGCATCGGCCAGAATATTCTCTTTATCCCCTCCTCCGGCCTTAACCTCGCCGCGCCCGAGGTAAAGAGAAGAACCAAGCTCTATCTGTCGCGCCAACCGGGCCAGGGTCCCGGCATTTACCAGCTCCGAGCGCAAACGACTGAGTTCACCTTCCGGACGCGGGGGATCATCAACAAAGAGAGCCTCAGCAATGACCAGCCCGAGAATCGCATCCCCAAGGAATTCCAGTCGCTCATTATCGGCACATTTTTCCCGCTGTTCGTTCGCATAGGAACGGTGCGTCAAAGCTTCATCGAGCAGAGCGGCATCGGAAAAATGATACCCGATCCGTACCTGCAACTTTTCACGATTTTCGGCTATCATACAATCTCATCCCTTTAAACCTTCATGCATTTAACAGAAAGACCGGGGAGAGTAAACATCTAATTGGGAAAATCGCCCATGCCGACAACAGGGTGATTGACATGTTTTTATCTTTGCTGTAAACATATTGACCCGTTGTCGACTTTCTCACGAAACAAAGTCTTCCGTAAAAAGCTAAAATCTTACGTTCGCCGTTGTGGCTCAGGGGTAGAGCAGCTCACTCGTAATGAGCAGGTCGTCGGTTCAATTCCGACCAACGGCTCCAATTAAGTCAAAGGGTTACAGCGACAAGCTGTAACCCTTTTTCTTTGAACTGCGATTAGAATAAAAGTTGCCTTTGCTACACTACATACTTTCAAAAACCTGATTTTCAATCTTCCGCAATAAGTTTGTCATCCCCGAATGTCTTTATCGGGGATCCATGATTTCGCTCGGTGAGTAGCTGGATTCCCGATCAGAATCGCTTCGGGAATGACACGGTTAGGGTTCTGCGGAAGATGAGTGCTAATCAGTTTCAAAAAAGACTTCATCTGCAGCCCTCAATTACTCCTGCCGGAAAAACGGCACAGGAGGAGTAAAAACCTCCGCCGCTAGCGGGACATTGAGCTCTAGCGTCTCTATGGTCAGAAGGGAGATTTTTCCCCCTCCGGCAAAGTTGGTCAGGAGCCTGGGAAAGAGGACGCCGTTGACAGCGCGAAAGTCGGCATATTCGGTGGCCAATTCGCTCGACCCCATCGTCCCCATCGAAAACTCGGCGGCCACCCGATGGATCAAGTGACTGTCGCGATCAACATAAACCCGCAGTTGCGGTGCCCCGGCAGTCGTAATCAACAGGAGATCATAGGGGCGCCCCGCCCAATCCTTTATCCCTCCCTCCTGCCCCGTGCAGCTCTGATCCGCCAAACACATCGGAACATCCAGATAACTGTACTGGTAGCGCATTGAACTGAGGGAGATCGGCTTGGCCGGATAGAAACGGTCGCCGGCCCCCTGCCAGCCCTGCTCGCCAGCAAGAACCCTGATCTCTCCCCCCTGTTCCGGACGAATTTCAATCCGTAAACTTCCGGGACGCTGCATAATGCGAGCGTAGCCGCCGGACACCTGGCGCAGGTCATCGTCGATCCGGCCCCGCGCTACCACCGTGCGCACTTCTGACAGCGCCTTGGCACCGCCGTAAGCGTCGAGCATGGCGGTAACGACCGGCGAACGACTGGGATTACCGACCACACTTGGAGGGATGGCAGAATGACAGCCGGAAAGGGTGATGGTGACAAGGGCAAAAAAAGTAACAAGGAGCAGAGAGTGCTGCAGTCGCTGACGAGACATCTTCATTTCCTTCAATAAAAAAACGATACATCATGAAATACTGACCAGTACCAGAACAAAGCGCACAACCCAAGAGGTTGAAAGGCCTTCAATGTACAGCAACGGTCATAGCTGAACAAGGTAAAGGTGCCTGCCAAAGACAATCGTGACGCGTCCCTTGACAATGCCATGAGTCGTGATAAACCATTAACTAACAAAGGGAAATACCAGACAAACCTTGAGTCATCAGGGGACGGAAAGACAACGGGGCCGTGTAATGCTTCTATGATCGTCCGGTTTTTGCCGGAACAATAAATTATACGTCAAGTCGGTCAGGTTGCCGGATGTTTCCTTGAAAAGGAAGTCGCCGCCCTGATCGACTTTTTCGTTTAAGGCATCTTTTGAAATGACGATGCCTAAGAATGCACCCTGAGGAAGAAAGGGGGCACGCCATGAAACTAACCTACGATCAACTGATGTTGATGGTTGCACACTGCCATACACGAGGAGCACGAGGATGGCTGGTTCCTGATGAAAATTTATGGGGTGCGGGTGGGAGCCCTGGTCATTGCCGACGGTTTGTGGATCATGCTGGCCCTGGTCTCCGGATTCTTTAGCGTGGCCATGGTCATCCTGATCGGAGCGGCGGTCGGCAATGCCCATCACCTGCTCGCCGCGGTGCCGCGCTGGGCGCACCATAGCAGCACACTTTTGCTGACTCTGTGCGGGGGGATTGTGGCCAACGTGCTGGCGGGACTGGCGCTGTTCAGCAGCAATATGGGGATCAGCTACGGGCAAGTCCTCACTGCCAGGCGCATCCCGGAAGATCTCCCGATGCTAGTGAACTTATTTGTCGAATCATTCCGCCTGGAAGACGCTCTTTTCTACACGTTGGCGGTGACGGTCGCGCTTGTTTCGGCGCGCCGCCGCAGGGACGGATGGAGGCGCTCATGAACCGGTTCATTCTGTGGGGCGTATTATTGATGGTGGGACTTGTGGGCCTGACGGTGGATGCCGAGGAAGGTATTGAAACGTGTGACTTAAACAGCCCACACTCCTCCGCCCAATACTGCTTGACGCACGAATTGACCAGCAAGGAAGCCGAGGAGTGTTGTACGGCTATCTGCCTGAGTTGCCACCCCGCCCCGCAAGACGATCCCGACCTCTCCGGGCCGACCGAGTGGAATAGTCGTGAAACGGTTCTCGCCGATGTTTATGTCTTACTCGCCAACACCGCAGACAACGGTCTGGCCGATTTATGCATCGACTGTCACGAAACACGCTTTATCGAAAAAATCAATCACCCCGTTGAAATCGTTTATGAGCCTAGTAAAGACACGAAGGGGCTCATTGCCAATCCGGAGGGGCCCAAATTGGTCTGCGTCACAAGCGAATCTACCGGTGGGGAAGGTTGCCTGATTCGCTGTGTCACCTGCCACAAAGTCCATCCGGTCGAGAGTGAAGGTAACCAACTACAAGGACTGCTACGCGTTAGCAGTGTCGATTCGGCCCTGTGCCTGAGATGCCACATCAAATAAGAACAGCGCACATCAGCCGTCCCGCCAGAGGAGGCCGCTATGACCTGCCAATCACTTTATTGCAAAATTTGCGTGCTTGTCGTCATCAGTTTATTGGCAGGGTGCGTTCAGAGCAGGGAATCGGAGGTGCGGATGCTTTGGCCCCTCCCTCCGGACCGGCCCCGGCTCGAATTTATCGGCAGCTACAAAACGGCCGGGGATTTACCTCACCATCGCTTTAGCCGCCTCATTGAATCCTTGATCGGCAAAGCTGGGGAGGAGCCGCTCCTGATTCAACCCCGCGGCGTCTTTGCCGACAGCAAGCGGATCTATATTGCGGATGAGGGGCGCCGCAATATCATCATTTTTGACTTGGTGGCGCGCTCGACCAAATTGATGTTTAACGAGGGAGTCCTTGTCAAACCCCTCGATATGACGGCTGACCAGGAAGGGAACTTTTACATTGCTGATGCCGGCGCCCGCAAAGTTCTGGTTTTTTCTGCCGCCGCTACCTTGATCCGGTCCATCGGTAGTTCCGAGAGCTTGCAACAACCGGCCCATCTGGCCATCAACCAAAACCTCAATCGTCTTTATGTGAGCGACAACAGCCTAAACCGCATCATCGTCTACGATTTATCCGGGGACCGACTCTTCTCCTTCGGGGGAGAAGGGAGTGACCGCGGTGAATTCCTCCGTCCCCAGGGACTGATCTTCGATCGCAAAGGACGGTTATTCGTCGCTGACAGCGGCAATGCCCGCATCCAGATCTTTGACCAGGACGGTCTTTATCTGGGAGAGTTTGGCAATCGGGGAACCAGAGTGAACAATTTTATCGAACCAACCGACCTGGCTTTGGACAGCGCCGGAAACCTCCACATCATCGATCAGGGGCTGATCGCTTTGCTGTCATATTCTATTGAAGGGAAAGTTTTACTCGCGACCGGAAGCGGCACTAAAAGCTTTGCCCCCATGGGTCTGGCGAAACCGACCTCTTTGTATATTGATATGAACGATCGCATCTTCATTGCCGACCTCATCAATCGACGGGTTGCGACCTGGCAATATCTCAGCTCCAGTTACCTGGAGAAAATGCCGATTAATCATGCCCACTTGAATAATCTCGAACGTTATCTGAATAAAACAGCTCCCGAATACGCCAAGATCAGCGAAGAGGATATCCAGAGCGCCCTCTCGTCTCTTTCCGAAAAAAGAGACGAGAAGCTGGCTCAGTCACATTAGCCTTTGGGGATAACCAGAATTTCAATGCGCCGATTCAACTGACGACCATACTCGGTATTGTTGTCAGCCACCGGTTTCCCTTCACCCAGCCCCAGAGTTGTCACCCGATTGCCCGCAACCCCGCGTGCCACCACCAGATTACGCACCGCCCCCGCCCGCTGCTCGGAGAGCGTCTGATTTGAACTTTCCGAACCGACGCTATCAGTATGGCCGATGACCGTAACATTGGTCTTATCAAACTCTTTGAGCACATCCGCAAAACGATTCAAATCGCTTTGTGCCGCCCCTTGCAGCACCGCTGAACCGACCTTGAACTGGTTGTCGGAACGGAACGACACATGAAGATTATTCCCGTCACGGACAACATTCACCCCTTCGACCGACTTCAATGCTTCACGCATCCTGGCTTCCTGCTTGTCCATGTAATAACCGATTCCTGCTCCGGTCGCACCGCCGGCGGTCGCTCCAATCCCGGCGCCAAGAAGTGTCGCCTTGGTATCCTTACCGGTCGCCTGGCCAATCAACGCTCCGGCAGCGGCACCCCCTGCGGTGCCGATCAAGGCCCCCTTCTGCGTCTTGCTCAACGGTTCGGCGCAAGCCGTCAACAGCACCAGACAACAAATCGCTACTGAAATCTTTTCCATCATTTCAAGCTCCTATTTTTATTGATTTACAACGAAGTCCCGACGCCGGATGGCGTTTGGACCGGCTTATGATTGTCCGTTTTTTAGCATAAAATACCAGCCAGGTGATAAAAAAGTTTCCGCCTTCCCGCGCCGGCAAGCCCCATCCTCCCTTGTTTCTTGATCTTTTCCTTGATTCAACCGCACTTGCTCCCTATAATGCGACGAGTTACGGGATACGGATGGAATTCATGGCGAAACTGATCACATGCGAAGGGATCGAAGGAAGCGGCAAGTCGACGCAGATCCTCAACCTCGCTACTCATCTGCGCAATCAAGGCCGCGAAGTTATCGTCACCCGTGAACCGGGCGGCTGTCCGATTGCCGATGACATCCGCCGCATCCTCCTTGACCCGGCCAATCAGCAACTCTGCCCGACGGCCGAGCTCCTGCTTTATGCCGCTGCCCGCGCCCAGCATGTCGAAGAAGTCATCCGTCCGGCCCTGGCCAAAGGCGCCATCGTCCTTTGTGATCGTTATATCGACGCCACCATCGCTTATCAAGGCTTCGGCCGCGGCCTTGATCTCGCCTTGATCGATCAGCTCAATCAAGTGGCGAGCTCGGGACTCCTTCCCGATCTCACCCTGCTCTTCGATCTCCCGGTTGAAACCGGCCTGGGTCGGGCCCTGGCCCGCAATGCCGTTGCACTGGAGAACGAGGGACGCTTTGAAGCTGAATCTTTGGCATTTCATCAGCGCGTGCGCGACGGTTATTTGCAGGGGGCAAGCCAGTCAGCACGCTTTAGCATCATCGATGCAACGGGAACCCCGGAACAGGTCAGCGAACGGATGACTCGCCGTGTTGACGCCTTTCTCGGCGCGTCATGACCTACGCCGGCATCCTTGGCCACGAACGGCAAAAAGCGATCCTGAAACGGGCGCAAAGTTCGGGACGCCTGGCGCACGCCTATCTCTTTGAAGGCCCGGAAGGGGTCGGCAAACGCTTGATGGCCCTGGCCTTGGCGCGCTCGCTCTTTTGTGTCACAAAAAATGGTTGCGGCGAATGTCCGGCCTGTCGCAAGGTCGACCACCAGAACCATCCCGATCTGCATATCGTCGAAGCCGACGGCAACACCATCAAGATCGAGCAGATCCGGGCGCTGCAAAAGGAACTGTCCTTCCGGCCCCTGGAGGGAGAGCGCAAGATTTGCGTTATCGAAGCTGCCGAAAAGATGAACGCTTCCTCGGGGAATGCCCTCTTAAAGACGCTGGAGGAACCGTCCGGTCACGCCCTCCTGATCCTTTTAACCGCGCGGCCGGATGCGGTGCTGCCGACCATCCGCTCCCGCTGTCAGCGCCTCCCCTTTTCCCACCTGCCGACGGCAACAATCCGGCGGGCCCTGGCTGAAGCTGATGCCGGGAACGAAGCGCACGCCCACATCCTCGCCACCCTTTCCGACGGCTCCTTCCATAAAGCCCTGGGCCGGGATCGCGACCTTTATCTGGAGCGGCGCAAAACGATTCTCAAAGCCGTGACCGCCCTCAGCCACGGCAGCTATATCCCCCTCTTCGAACTCGCCGCCGAGCTGGCCGAAGAGAAGGAGCGGCTGAATGAAATTCTCGACATCCTCCGCGCTTTTTATCGGGATCTCCTCCTTTGCCAGCACGGTTGGCCAGAAGACGATCTGGTCAATCGCGATCTTATCGAAAAGGTGCGGCGCATCGCCGCCCAGGAGAGCCCGCAAACGCTCCTGCGCAAGATCGAGGCGATCAATGCCGCCTATTTTTATCTGGAGCGCAACGTCAACGGACAACTCATCTTTGAGGTTCTGTTGATGCGCTTGACTGCAACCCAGAGCCAACACTAAAAAGATCGTCATCTTTTGCGGTGGTGAACTCGATTCCCGGATAATGACTCAACATGCCTGATCTTGAAGAGAATATAGAAAACGAAATAAATAGCCCTCCCCCTGCTGCCTCCGCGCCCTTCTTGGAGGAGGAGCAAGAACCGACCCTGGCTACGACGCGCCTGGTTAAAATCAAATTCCGTCCCGCCGGGCGGCACTACGACTTTGCCGCCGGCAAGATTCCTCTGACCAAAGGGGACCGTGTCGTCGTCGAGACCGATCGCGGTCGCGCCCTCGGCACGGTCGTGACCTTTCCGCGCAATGTGGCCGACAAGGATCTTCCTGAAGGATTAAAGGGGGTGATGCGTCTGGCCAACGCTGACGATCTGGCGATGGGTGCCAACTTCAACGCCAAGGAGGAGTTTTCCCTCCGTTTTTGCCGGGAACGCATCGCTGAACGGAAGATGGCGATGAAGCTGGTGCGGGCGGAATACCTCTTTGACGGCTCGAAGATTATCTTCTACTTCACCGCCGACGGTCGCATTGACTTTCGCGAACTGGTCAAAGACCTTGCGCATTATTTTCATACCCGCATTGAAATGCGCCAGATCGGGGTACGCGACGAAGCCAAACTGATCGGCGGCATTGGCATCTGCGGCCGCGAACTCTGCTGCTCCTCCTACCTGACCGAGTTCGCGCCGGTCTCGGTCAAGATGGCGAAGGAGCAGGAACTCGCTCTGAATCCGAACAAGATCTCCGGACAGTGCGGCCGGCTCCTTTGCTGCCTGGCTTTTGAGTATGAAACTTATTGCGACATGAAAAAAGGGCTGCCGAAATGCGGCCGCAAGGTGACGGTCGAAGGGCGCGAAGGGGAAGTCATCAGCCAGCATATTCTCCGCCAAACCGTCACCGTCAACTTCGGACCGCAACAGCGGATCGAAATGACGACCGAAGAGGTCGAAAAAGGGATCATGCCGCAAAAACTGGCAGCAGCCGGCAGCCCGCCGCCGGAACGGCCGGAACGTTCGTCCGGTCAGGGCGCGACAGGACGGCCGGAACGACCGGAGCGACAGAATCGTGACAGCCGGCAGCAACGCCCGCGTCCCGGGACTCCCCCCGCCAATCCGCCCGAGACCAAGACGCCGCCTCCTCAACCGACAGCCCGGCCGCAAGGACCGGGTCGGCAACAGCCCAACTCCCGGCAAAACCGACCAGCCCCGCCCGTGCTGGCGGACGTGAAGGTGCCGGCCAAGCCGCCGCAACATCAGATCAAACGGGTCACCGAGCCCGCCGAGGGGACGACAGCACCAGGAGAGCCGGAAGCACGTCGGCGGCGCCAACGCAATCGCCGGCGTTCGAATCGCAAACCCGGCGCCCCCACTACCAGCGAATCAGGAGAATAGCCATGGCTAAACGCTTTTACGTCACGACCCCCATCTATTATGTCAACGACGTTCCGCATATCGGCCATGCCTACACCACCCTTGCCTGCGACGCCCTCGCCCGCTACAAGCGCTCACGCGGCTACGAGGTCTTCTTCCTGACCGGCACCGACGAACACGGGCAGAAGGTGGAGAAGGCGGCCGAAGCCAAAGGCGAGACCCCGCTGGAACTGGCGGATCGGGTGATGATGCGCTTTGCCGCTCTGTGGGACAAACTCGACATCAGCCACACCGACTTTATCCGCACCTCGCAGGAACGCCACAAAAAAGGGGTATGCGCCCTCTTTGAAACGATTCAGGCGAAAAACGATATCTACCTCGGCGAGTATGTCGACTGGTATTGCACCCCCTGCGAATCGTTCTGGACCGAAACCCAGCTTTTGGACGGTAACTGCCCGGATTGCGGCCGCCCGACCCAGAAGCTCTCGGAGCCGTCCTACTTCTTCCGGATGAGCAAGTACCAGCAGGCGCTCCTCGACCATATCGAAGCCAACCCCGACTTTATTCAGCCCCGCTCGCGGCGCAACGAAATCGTCAACTTCGTCAAGGAAGGGCTGCGCGATCTCTCCATCTCCCGCACCACCTTCTCCTGGGGGATCCCTGTCCCCAAGGATGACGCCCACGTTATCTACGTCTGGTTCGACGCCCTCAGCAACTACATCACCGCCCTCGGCTACCCGGACCAAGAAGGGAACTTTGGCAAATTCTGGCCGGTCGACGTCCATGTCATCGGCAAGGATATTCTGCGCTTTCACAGCGTTTACTGGCCAACCTTCCTCCTCGCCGCCGGCCTGCCGTTGCCGAAGAAGGTCTTTGCGCACGGCTGGTGGACGGTCGAAGGGCAGAAGATGAGTAAGAGCCTGCTCAACGTCGTCGAGCCGAATATGCTCGTCGACAAGTTCGGTGTCGATGCTATCCGCTATTTCCTCCTGCGCGAAGTCCCCTTTGGCCTCGATGGCGATTTTTCCCAGTCAGCGCTGATGCACCGCATTAACTCCGACCTCGCCAACGATCTCGGCAATCTCGTCAGCCGCTCCACCGCCATGCTTCACAAATATTTCGGCGCCGCCCTCCCCGCGCCGGGCGCCCTCACCGAAGCCGATCAAACTTATGTCGCGCGCTTCCCGGCCGCCGTCAGCAATCTTGACGAGCAGATGGACGACCTCGCCTTCAGCAAAGCCCTGCAGACGATCTGGGAACTGGTCAGCGCTTCAAACAAATACATTGACGACTGCGCCCCTTGGGCCCTTGCCAAGGATCCGGCGCAACAGGAACGCCTCGCCACCGTTATCTACAACCTGATCGAAGCGATCCGGGTCATTGCTCTTTTGGTCAGCCCCTTTATGCCGACGACCGGAGCGAAAATCTTGACCATCGTCGGTTGTGATCCGGCCAGCACCCTGGAAGCCAACGACCAGTGGGGTGGTCTGCAGCCGGGGACGCCCATTGAAAAGGCGGCCCCGCTCTTTCCCCGCCTTGAGATTGAATAAATCTGACATGGAATCGCCCTTGCTTCCGGATCTGGTCGACACGCACGCCCATCTCGACAACAGCCAGTACGATAGCGATCGGGTCACGGTCATCGAGCGTGCCCGTCAGGGCGGCATCAGCCAGATCCTCACGGTCGGCTGTGACCTGGCTTCTTCGCAGGCCTCGATAGCGCTGGCGAAGGAATATCCGGAGATCTACGCCAGCGTCGGCATTCATCCCCACGATGCCCTGGAGGGGAGCGACGACGGGATCACCACCTTGCGCCATCTGGCGAAATCGAACCCCAAGGTCGTGGCGATCGGCGAGATCGGTCTCGATTTCTACCGCGACCGCGCCCCCCGCGACGTGCAGCGGGAAACCTTTCGCCGCCAGATCCGGCTTGCCCGCGAAGTCAGCCTGCCTCTGATCATCCATGACCGCGACGCCCATGCCGAAGTCGAAACCATTCTCAGAGAAGAAGCGGCCCGGGAAGTTGGCGGCGTCCTTCACTGCTTCAGCGGCGATCTCGCCATGGCCAAGCGCTGTCTGGAGATGGGTTTTTATCTCTCCTTCCCCGGCACCATCACCTACCCCGCCAATAGCGCTGCCCGCGAAATCGTCAAGATCGTCCCCGATGACCGCCTCCTCATCGAAACCGACTGCCCTTATTTGAGCCCAGTGCCGCAACGGGGGAAACGCAACGAACCGGCCTTTGTCCGCTACACCGCTGATGCGATTGCCGAACTGCGCGGCATCAGCGCTGCAGATATTGCCCGTCTGGTGCGACGCAACAGCTACGATCTCTTCCGGATCGGTACGCCGGCAGGGGCGAAGATCGCCTACACTATCCGCAACAGTCTTTATCTCAACATCACCAACCGCTGCACCAATACCTGCACCTTCTGCCCGAAATTCTCCGGCGGCATGGTCAAGGGGCATCACCTCCTCCTTAGCCACGAACCGGATGCGGCCGAAGTGCGCCGCGCTATCGGCAATCCGACCCGCTACGACGAGGTCGTCTTCTGCGGCTACGGCGAACCGCTGCTCCGTCTCGATCTGGTCAAGGAGATTGCCGCCTGGCTGAAAACGCGCGGCGTGCAGGTACGGGTCAACAGCGACGGCCAAGCCAATCTCGTCCACGGCCGCAATATCGTCCCCGAATTGGTCGGCCTGGTTGACACCCTCTCCATCTCCCTCAATGCTGCCGATCCCGCCACCTACCAACGTCTCTGTCACTCCAGTTTCGGCGAAGCCGGCTACGAAGGGGTCAAAGCCTTCATTCGCGCTGCACGCGACATTATTCCGACCGTCGTCGCCAGCGTCGTCACCTTCCCCGATCTCGATCTTGCCGCCTGCCGCCAGGTCGCCGCTGAACTCGGCGTCCCCCTGCGCGAACGCGAATACGACAACGTCGGCTGATTCACTTCCCCCGCACCGCATAGCGTTGCCCCATCCGTTTGATCTCCCCTGCCACCTGTGACCGCAGCCAGTCCGGCGCCAAGACTTCGACCTCAGCGCCGTGACTGAGAATACTCATCAGGATCTCAGCCGGATGGCTGGCCGGCAGAGTAAGGATAAGGGCGCCGGCCTCGTCATAAGCGACCTGCTGATCGGGATGCCAGACCTGCCCGTGAACCAATCGACTCCGCTCCGGCGTAAAGCGCAACGCCACCGTAAAGCTGTGGCGATTCTGAAAGATCCCAAAGGTGTCAGTCAGAAGCGGCTTCCAGTCGGCGCGGGGGCGATAGTTAAATTCATCCCTCTCGACCACCAGCGCCGCCATGCGCGGCAGGACAAAATCCCGCCAGTCGTGGCGCAGCCGGCAATAAGCGATGAGATGCCAGGTACCGAGATAATTGACCAAATGATGGGGTTCAACGCTCCGCCGCACGATGCCGGTGCGGGCGGGAGACTGATAGTCAAAGGTGAGGAGGCGGGCACCGAGCAGCGCCTGACAGACCCGCTGGAAGTCGTCATTTTTGGTCGGGACAAACTGGTTCCAGCGAAAAGAAAAGGCCTCGTCCGGCGCCAGGGTGCCGGGGAGATGACTGGAAATGATACCGCCGAGCTTGTTGACAACGCTGGCAAGCTCCCCTTCGAGATTCCCGGCGGAAGCATCACAAAGGAGACGGCGCGAGATCAGCAACGCCGCGAGTTCCCCTGCGGAAATCCGTGCGGCCGGCAGTTCAAAATCCGCACGATAGAAATAGCCACGGTGCAGAGCATCGTATTCGAGCGGCGCCCGCAGCCGGTCGCGAAAGTATTCGATCGATCGCTGCGCTGTCTTGGCCGAAAATTCGAAACGCTCGGCCAAATGACCCGCATTCGGATAAAGCCGCTGCCGTAACTGCTGATCGAACCACAAAAAACGTTCGAGCAAGATCTGTTCGCCCATATATCCTCCCTGATTCCACTCGAAAAAGAAAAGGGCCAGGCAAAAATGCCTGACCCTTTTCTTTTTACTGGTGGAGCTGAGCGGGATCGAACCGCTGACCTCTTGAATGCCATTCAAGCGCTCTCCCAACTGAGCTACAGCCCCGCTAATTGGTGTGGCGGTTTATACCAAAGGGGCCATTCTCTGTCAATATCTTTTTCGTGGAAAGCAATTATTTTAATCGATACGTGAAGTAGGACTGGACTGCCGGCAAACAAATCATTAATATCAGGGATTATTTTCCACGGCCGCCAATGTTGTTATAAAGGAGCCATCGATAGCAATGAATAGATCTTTTTTTGCACTCCCCCTGCTTCTCATCTCCCTGCTCATCAACCTGTCCGGCTGCGACCGCAACAAGCCTGAAAACACCATGTTTCGTGGTGACACAGCCCATAGCGGTCTCTTTAAAAGTGAAGGTCCCCGCACCCTGAAAGGCCCGGCCTGGGTCGCGCCGAGCGGCTATGCAATTGTCGGTTCAGGAATTACCCTAAACAGCACCGTCTATTTCGGGAGTATGGATCACAAACTTTACGCTTATGACTTTGCCGGCGGGCAGAAAAAATGGGAGTTTGACGCCGGCGCCAGCATCCTCGGCACTCCTGCCCCCTTTAAAAAATCACTTCTGATTGCCGACAATGGTGGAATGCTGCGCTCGATCGACAGCACCACCGGCAAGGAAGAGTGGAAGTTCTCCGTTGGCGCCGAACTGCGCGCCACCCCGCTGATCGTCGATAACGTTGCCTATATCGGCGCGATGAACGGCAATCTCTATGCTGTGGACGCCAAAAAGGGGACAATGATCTGGACGGCTGAATTCAGTGGCCCCATCGGCGCCGCTGCGTCCGTCGGCAACAAAACGCTCTTTATCACGACGGTGCGCGGAGTGCTCCATGCCGTCGATATCGCCAGTGGCAAACCGCGCTGGAGTCTTTCCACCGGCGGCGAAATCGTTGCCAGTCCGACGGTCGGCGACGGCGTTGTCTATATCGGCAGCCGTGATCGTAAATTTTATGCTGTCGACATGCAGGCCGGAACGCTCAAGTGGCAGTTCCGCACCGGCAATGAAGTCGCCTCTGCGGCAGCTCTTGCCGGCGGCCTGGTTATCTTTGGTTGTGACGATGGGAAGGTCTATGCTCTCGATGCTGCCAGTGGCGCCCTCAAATGGCAGCACCCGACTCGCGGCATGGTCAATGGATCGCCGGCTGTAGGGGGAGAGACCGTCTACTTTGGCAGTCGCGACAGCCACCTTTATGCCGTCGATCTCAAGACCGGCAACAAACTCTGGGACTTCAAGGCTGGCGGCTGGGTTCGCTCATCGCCGATTGTGGCCGGCAAGAAGGTTCTCTTTGGCGCGGATGACGGTAAGTTCTACGTCCTGCAATAAATCGACACTTCTGCAAAGCAGCAAAAATGGCGAACCCGCGGGTTCGCCATTTTTGCTGCTTTTTTTCATAAAATATCGGATTCAGTGCAACGGGGGATTCACCATAACACCATCAACAACGGCGGCAGCCGCAATCCGAACCCGCCGGCCTTCAATGCGCAAGCGGCCTGCAGCGATCAACTGAATGGCGCGGGGATAAATACGATGTTCCTGCACCAGAATGCGCGCCGATAGACTGGCTTCGTCATCGTCGTCGAGAATCGGCACTACCGCCTGAATAATGATCGGACCGGTATCGACACCGCCATCGACAAAATGCACCGTACAACCGGCAAAACGGGCACCTGCTTCTATCGCCTTCTTCTGCACATGCAGTCCCGGAAAGGCCGGCAACAGCGCCGGATGAATATTAATAATCCGTTCCGGAAAAGCGTCTATAAAGGGAGCGGTAATAAGGCGCATGAAACCGGCCAGGACGACGAGCTCGACCCCGGAAGCCTGCAAGGTCGCGACGATAGCCCGGTCGAAGTCGGCGCGTTCGGTAAAGGTCCGATGGTCGATGAGTGCGGTTGCAATCCCCGCCTTCTTCGCCCGATCAAGAGCGCCGGCGCCAGGGACATTGGAAAGAACCAGGACAATCTCGGCATCGATGCTGCCATCAGCGCAGCGATCGATAATCGACTGAAGGTTCGAGCCACTCCCCGAGGCGAGGACGCCAAGGCGCAACTTATGTGGTTCCGACATGAGCGACTCCTTAAACGAGCTCGACCTGCTCGCCCCCTTCGGGACACTTGACGATCTCGCCGATCAGATAAGGCTGCTCACCCAGACCGGTTAAACGCGACATAATATCTTCAACTTCAACGGCCGGAACAATCAGGATCATGCCAATACCGTAGTTGAAGGTGCGATACATCTCCAGTTCGGGGATATTTCCCCCTTCCCGCAAGATCTCAAAGATCGGCAGCTTTGGCCAACTGGCTTTGTGAAAGACCGCCCGGCAGTTATGGGGCAGGACGCGCGGAACATTCTCGACCAAACCGCCGCCGGTGATGTGCGCCATCCCCTTGATCGAAAAGCTTTTAAGGAGATTGAGGAGGCTCTTGACATAGATGCGGGTCGGGGTGAGGAGTTCTTCACCGATGCTCCGCTCCAGTCCGCTCACCGTGCTGTCGATCCTCAAGCCCATGCGCTCGAAGAGGATCTTGCGCGCCAGCGAATAACCGTTGGAATGGAGGCCGGTGGAGGCGAGGCCGATAATCTTGTCGCCAACCGTGGCCGTCGAACCGTCGATGATATTTTCCCGATCGACAACGCCGACAGTGAAACCGGCGAGATCGTACTCGCCTTCGCTGTACATCCCCGGCATCTCGGCGGTCTCCCCGCCGACCAGAGCGCAGCCGGCCTGGATACACCCCTCAGAGATGCCGCGGACAATCTCCACCGCTTTCTCCGGCGAGAGTTTGCCGGTCGCCAGATAGTCAAGGAAGAAGAGGGGTTCGGCGCCCTGGACGATAACATCGTTGACGCACATCGCCACTAGATCGATGCCGACCGTGTCATGCTTGTCCATCATAAAGGCAATCTTGAGCTTGGTACCGACGCCATCGGTCGAAGAGACCAGGGCCGGCTGCTTGTATTTGGCGGCGTTCAAAGAGAAGAGACCGCCAAAGCCGCCGAGGTCGCCCATGACCTCCGGTCGATTGGTCGCCTTGACCAACGGTTTGATCATCTGCACAAAGCGGTTACCGGCATCAATATCAACGCCGGCATCTTTATAGGTCACGGAATCTTTCTGAGACAAAGGGGGGCTCCTTACAGGGATTTAAGACTGTCATTAATAAATCAGGCGTATTCCTCTTGTCAACGGCAAAGGAAAGGGTAAAAAGCCGACAAGAGGCAGCTTAAGGATGAAAAAACTCCTTTACTCTAAAAAGCACGCCCCCTTATGATGCAAAACAATCCTTGTTACGAAAGATAATATAAATAACCATGTTAACGATTCGTCCTTTTTGTCGCGATGACCTCCCCCGCATTCTTACGATCGAACGCCAATGTCACGCTTATCCCTGGTCGGAAGAGATCTTTCGCGACGAAATGACAAGCGCCCATTCTCGCCTCTGGGTCTGTGTCGCGGAAGAAGAGATTGCCGGTTTCCTGTGCTGGTGGACAATCTGCGGCGAGGTTGAGATCCAGAACGTCGCGACCGCCCTGCGTTATCGCCGCCACGGAGTCGGACGCTGCCTGCTTGCCGCCGTCCTTGCAACCGCCCGTGCCGAGGGGATCAGCCGAGCGCTCCTCGAAGTCCGCGTCGGCAACCTCGGCGCCATTCATCTTTACCGCGCCTTCGGCTTCACAGATTGCGGTAGCCGCCGCTGCTACTACCCCGATGGCGAAGATGCGCTGCTCATGGAGTTGCGCCTCGCCAGCAGCGTATCCTGATTGATTTGCGCCGATATAATTGCGTATAGTGCGCCCCACCTTTTTTGATCTTCCCGTGGAGTCCCTTATGAAGAATTACAGCACCACCATCCTCGCCAATCACGAGATTTCCCCCGGTTATTTTCGCATGAAACTCCTTGCTCCTGGCATCAAAGCCCAGTCGCAGCCCGGTCAGTTCATCATGATCCGGCCGCAGACCGGCCTACCGACCATGCTGCGCCGCCCCTTCGGCATCCTGCGCTGCGGCTTCCTCCCTGCCGAGTGTGACGGCCTGCCGGAACGGGAATATCTGGAGATCCTCTACAAAGTCGTCGGCAAGGGGACGACCTTTTTGAGCGAACTCCACGCTGGCGACCGCGCCGAAGTCCTCGGCCCCCTGGGGCGCGGCTTCGATCTCGGAGCGATCGGAACCGAGAAGATCCTGGTCGGTGGCGGCATCGGCCTTGTCCCCCTTTATCTGTTAGCCGAGACCCTGATCGAGCGCGGCGGCAAGGTCCGCGTCCTCATCGGCGGCCGCACCCGCGACGACATCCTCTGCGTCACCGAATTCGAGCGCCTCGGGGTCGAGACCTACGTCTCCACCGATGACGGCAGCCTCGGCGAAGCCGGATTTGTTACCAATGTTCTCAAGCGCAAACTCGATAAATACCCGCAAGCGGAAGTCTTTGCCTGCGGCCCGATGCCGATGCTGGCGGCAGTGGCGCATATCTGCTCGGTCGATCATGTCCCCCTGCAGGTCTCGCTCGAAGCGCATATGGCCTGCGGTGTCGGCGCCTGCCTCGGCTGTGTTGTCAAGGGGGTCGGCCACAGCGACAGCAATCCCCGCTACCTCTGCACCTGCAAGGCCGGTCCGGTCTTTTCAGCCGGCGAACTCGACTGGGGGCGGATGGAGAGTCAGAGCGAGAGTTGCACGAAAGGATGCGCATAATGACAAACGTCAACAACAAACGCCCGAATCTGGCTGTCGAGATTGCCGGGATCAAACTGAAAAATCCGGTCATGCCCGCGTCCGGCACCTTCGGCTACGGCGAGGAGTACGCACCCTTTCTCGACCTTAACAGCCTCGGCGCCATCGTCACCAAGGGCCTCTCCCTCAATCCCAAGGCCGGCAACCCGACCCCGCGCATCGCCGAGACCACCAGCGGCATGCTCAACGCCATCGGCCTGCAGAATGTCGGCATCGACGCCTTTGTGCAGAGTAAAGTTCCTTACTACCGCGGCATCACCACCCCGATCATCGCCAACTTCTTCGGCAACACCCTGGAAGAATATGGCGAAGTAGCGCGCAAGCTCAACGACGTCCCGGAAGTGACGGCGGTCGAACTCAATATCTCCTGCCCCAACGTCAAGCAGGGGGGGATCGTCTTCGGCACTGAAGCGGCGGCCGCCAGCCAAGTTGTTTCCCTGGTCCGCAAAGCCCTGAACAAGCCGCTGATCGTCAAACTCACCCCCAACGTCACCGACATCACGGTTATCGCCCGCGCCGCGGAAGAAGCCGGCGCCGACGCCATCAGCTGCATTAATACCATCACCGGCATGGCCATCGACATCCGCACCCGCCAGCCAAAGATCGCCAACCGCACCGGCGGCCTCTCCGGCCCGGCCATCAGACCAGTGGCAGTGCGCATGACCCACCAGGTGGTGCAGGCGGTGAAGATTCCGGTCATCGGTATCGGCGGGATTATGTGCGCCGAGGATGCGCTGGAGTTCCTCATCGCCGGTGCCACAGCCGTGCAGGTCGGCACCGCCAACTTTATCGATCCGGCGGCGATGATGGCAGTGATCGACGGACTGGAGCGGTTTTTGATCGAGGAAGGGCTGGATGATATTCGCCAGGTGATCGGTAGTTTGCAGGTTTAATCCGTATGCGCTCCACCTCACCCTCTTACCATTGATTGCACCAGACAAAATAAATGGACTCCCCTGGAGGGCGCTGTGAACCTCTTCACCCGCCTCCTCCCCACCCTCAAGGAGCTGAGAGCAGCGTCTCTCTCGCCGTCGTCAAGCGCGCCCTGTCCGACGCCGAATCGAAGGCTTGCTGAGATGAGTATGTTCGAGGTCATGAACGATTGGCTCAAGCCATGTTGCTTTAAGTTCGGGAACGATTGCGCCGCCTGCAATCGTTTGTATGAGGGATAGGCGCAAGCAGGCGCTCAAGTTTGAGTTGATGGCCTGTATGGGAGGCAAGGCATGAGCAGGAAGAGCAAAACAGGCAAGGAAGTCTCTATCGTCCGTTCCTCGGCCGCTGAATACCTGACTTTTGTCGCCGCCAGCGGCAGCGGCGGTGTCGAAACGGTTTACGCCGATGAAAGCATCTGGCTGACCCAGAAGATGATGGCCACGCTCTATGATGTGGACGTGCGCACCATCAACTATCACTTGAAAAAGATCTTCAGCGACAGCGAATTACAGGAAGATTCAGTTATCCGAAATTTTCGGATAACTGCCGCCGACGGCAAAAGCTACAACACCAAGCACTACAACCTCGCGGCTATTATCGCCGTCGGCTACAAGGTCAACTCCGAACGTGCCGTGCAGTTCCGCAAATGGGCCACCGGCGTAATCGAGGAGTACACCATCAAAGCCTACGTCATGGATGACGAGCGCATCAAAAGCGGCGGTTCCATCCTCACCGACCAGTACTTTGAAGAGCAACTCCAGCGAATCCGGGAGATTCGCCTCTCCGAGCGCAAGTTCTACCAGAAGATCACCGACATCTACGCCACCGCCATCGATTATGACCTGACGGCACAGGCCACCAAGCGTTTTTTTTCCACCGTACAGAACAAACTGCACTGGGCCATCCATAGCCAGACGGCGGCAGAACTCATCTATAACCGTGCCGATGCCGGAAAAGAAAAGATGGGGCTGACCACCTGGAAGGACGCGCCGCAAGGGAAAATCCAGAAATTCGATGTCTCCGTTGCCAAAAACTACCTTAACGAAGACGAAATGGCGCAACTGCAGCGGCTGGTTTCGGCCTATCTGGATGTTGCGGAAGATATGGCGCACCGCAAGATCCCGATGACCATGCAGGATTGGGAAACCCGGCTGAACCGTTTCATCGAAGCCACAGACCGTGAAATTTTGCAGGATGCGGGGAAAGTGACGGCGGAGATAGCCAAGGCCCATGCCGAAAGCGAATTCGAGAAATACCGCATTATCCAGGATCGACTGTTCGAGAGCGACTTCGACAAGCTGTTAAAACCCTGACAACATCTATATCAAACAACCCATTAACACCGCACTTTCAGAAAATGCGGTGTTAATGGGTCAAAAATATCCTCGAAAAATCACGGAAGCTAAATGACCTCCACCGATTCGCATCCCTTAACCTTCGACCCGACCCTGCAGCGCCGAGCCGTCTTCTTGCTCGTCTTCTGCACACTCCTCTGGGGCGGAAGCTTTCTCGTTACCAAGATCGGCCTGCGTGATTTTCCGCCGATCACCTTCATGACTCTGCGCTTTATCGGTGCCGCCCTGCTGATGGCGGCGCTCTGCGGCAGACGCCTGCAGAAACTCAACCTCGTGGTGACGACCCGCGGGGCACTGATCGGCACCGCTCTGGCCGCCGCGAACATTATGTTTGTCATCGGTATTAGTGGTACGACGATCTCCCTTTCTTACTGCATCATCTTTCCGACGGTTATCGCTTTTACTTTGCAAAATACCTGGCAACGATTTATTAATCCGACCCAGGCGGGACTCCTTTACACCTTCGACCCGGTCTGGAGCCTCCTCGCTGGACTCTTTTTTCTGCATGAAGATCTAAGCCGCAGGGAATGGCTGGGATGTGCTCTCCTTTTCAGCGCCAACCTCCTCCCTTTACCCTTCCGGTTGAATCACGAAAACAGGAGCGCGGCATGACTTTAACCCTCTTCTCCCCGGCCAAGATCAATCTCTGCCTGCATGTTCTCGGCAAACGCCATGATGGCTACCACGAGCTGGCGATGTTGATGCAGAGCCTCGATTTTGGCGATACTCTGGAGATGGAACTCACCGATCGCCCCGGTGAGGTACTTGTCGACTGTGCGGGGGTTGACCTTCCGACTGGCGATGAAAACATCGCAGCGAAAGCGGCGCGGCGAATGCTGGCCCTGAGCGACAAAAAAGTCGGGGTGCGGATTGTCATCGACAAAAAAATTCCGGTGGCGGCCGGTCTTGGCGGCGGCTCCTCCAATGCTGCGACCACCCTGCTCGGGCTGAACAAACTCCTCAACCTACGACTCACAAAAGAGGAATTGATGGCCGAAGGGGTCAAACTCGGCGCCGATGTCCCCTTCTTCCTCTTTGCCGACAAAGCCTGGGCGACCGGGATTGGTGACCAACTCGCATCCGTCCCCCCCCTGCCGCCGGTCTGGTATGTTTTGGTCAACCCGGGAATCTTCATCTCGACAGCGTGGGTTTATCAAAATTTGGGGTTGACAGCGCCCCCCATTCTGACTAAACTTCCCCGGTTTCCTACTACCGTGGACGATCTTGTCGCGCTTCTGGAAAATGATCTGGAACGGATAACGATCGAACGCTATCCATTACTTGCTGAAATCAAAGAGAAACTCATCGAGCTTGGCGCCAGGGGGGCGTTGATGTCCGGAAGCGGCTCGACCCTCTTCGGTGTTTTCGCTGAAGAGACACAAGCGCACGCCGCGGCAGAAACCCTTCGTAGCAGCAGCAATTGGCGTATAATCACAACAAAACCATTACCCGTTGGGAATAAATAAAGAAATTTCAATTAATTGGGGCGTCGCCAAGCGGTAAGGCACCGGATTTTGATTCCGGCATTCCCAGGTTCGATCCCTGGCGCCCCAGCCACAAAATCAGTTTATGTCGCGACAGCAGTAACGCGGCATAACAGCAGCCGTCAGGTCATGGCTCGCCATGACCTGAGTTTTTCCGGGCAACCAAAGAAGGTAGCGGCAATGAATAAACTCAAGATCTTTTGCGGAAACTCTAACCCTGCCCTGGCCCGTGAAATCTGTGATTGCCTGAATATCAATCTCGGCAACGCCAAAGTGAAAAACTTCTCTGACGGCGAAATCATGGTGGAGATCGGCGAAAACGTCCGCGGCTCTGAAGTCTATGTGCTGCAGTCGACCTGCTCCCCGACTAACAATAACCTCATGGAGATATTGATCATGATCGATGCACTGAAACGTGCGTCGGCCAAGAAGATCACCGCGGTTATTCCTTATTTCGGTTATGCACGCCAGGATCGCAAGGTTGCCCCACGGACACCGATCACCAGTAAACTTGTCGCCGACCTTATCGAGACCGCCGGCGCTGACCGCGTTTTGACCATCGATTTGCATGCCGGCCAGATTCAAGGCTTTTTCAATGTCCCGGTCGACCATCTTTACACCAATCCGGTCATGCTCCATGACATGGGGAATCGCTTTAAAGAGCGGGTGGTTGTCGTCTCTCCCGATGCCGGAGGAGTAGAACGGGCCCGGGCGATCGCCAAGCGCCTTGATGCCGGCCTGGCCATCATCGACAAACGTCGCAGCGGGCCGAATGTCTCAGAAGTTATGCACATCATCGGCGATGTCGCAGATCAGACTTGTATCATTGTCGATGACATGATCGATACTGCCGGCACCCTGTGTCAGGCGGCAAAAGCGATCAAAGACAGCGGCGCCAAAGAAGTCTACGCTTATGCAGCGCACGCGGTCCTTTCCGGCCCGGCACTTGAGCGGATCAACGCCAGTTGTCTTCATGAAGTGGTCGTAACCAATACAATACCGGTGCAGGACAAGACAACAGAGTGCCCGAAACTTCGAGTCCTTTCCGTTGCCGACCTTCTGGCCGAAGCCATCCGACGTATTCATGGCGACGAATCAGTCAGTTCTCTCTTCGTCTAATCCACTGAATCATTGAACCGAACAACGATATAAACGCTGCACGTCTCTTTTAAGAGTGAATGGAGGAAGATCATGTCACAAGCTGAATTAAACGTTTCTACCCGCACCCGCCTCGGCAAAGGAGGCAACCGTGTTCTGCGTAGCCAGGAGCAGGCTCCGGCCGTTGTCTATGGCAAAGGGATGGAACCCTGCGCGATCACCATCGACCCGAAAACCTTCAAAAAAGCCCTTGGTCGTGACATCAACACCCTGATCACACTCAAGGGTGAAGGTCCCTTTGATGGCAAGGTGGTTATTGTCAAGGAAATCAAGAAGCACGCGATTCGTCGCACCATCATGCACGTTGATTTTCTGGCAATCGACCTGACCAAACCGGTACAGGTTATGGTTCCCCTGCACACCATCGGTAAATCCCAAGGGGAAAAAGATGGCGGCAGCCTGCAGTTGATTCGTCATGAGCTTGAAGTCTCCTGCCTGCCGACAGCGATTCCTGCGGCGATAGAAATCGACGTGACCGCCCTGAAAATCGGTACCGTTCTTCATGTTAACGACCTGAAACTCCCTGTCGGGGTCGAAGCACCGCACGATGTCAACTTTACTATTCTCACCGTTACCGGCGTTACTGCGGTAACTGAGGAACAGGCTGAGGCCTGATCCCATTAACGCGTGAAACTGATCGTCGGCCTGGGTAACCCCGGCTCTAAGTATGAAGGAACCCGCCACAATATCGGGTTTATGGTCGCGCGAAGACTGGCAGAACAATTAGGGGTCGCCCTTAAGCGCCAAGGTCATCAGGGCATTTATGGCGTTGGTCGCATAGAAGGGATCGAAACAATGATCCTACTACCGCAAACGTTTATGAATGTCAGCGGCGCCAGCGTCTCCTCAGCCTACAAATCCCTCGGCGTCCCTCCGGGGGATTTGATTGTTATCCACGATGACATCGACCTCCCTTTCAGTCGCTTGCGGCTACGAGTTGGCGGCGGACACGGCGGGCACAACGGTATTCGCAACATTGCTACAACCCTCGGCACCGGTGACTTCTGCCGACTCAAAATCGGAATCGGTCGACCGCAATCCGGAGAAGTTGCAGACTATGTCCTCGGTAACTTTGACGCAACGGAACGGCGACAACTCCCCGAACTGCTCGACCTAGCAGTCCAGGTCATCAAGACTATCGCCACACATGGCAGCGCAGCAGCCATGAACGAGTTCAACAATCAACAGGTTCTTTCCTGACCCATAGATTAATATCGCCCACGAAAGAGAGGATTACCGCAAGATGGAACTGCAACATCTAGCCCCCGTACTGGGGATCATCGGCTTTGTCATCGCCATCATGATCTACAATGTCATTAAAGCCGAACCGGTCGGCAACGAAAAAATGGCAGAGATCGGCGACGCCATCCGCGCAGGCGCGATGGCCTTCCTGAAACGCGAGTACACAGTGCTGGCGGTCTTCATCGTCCTGGTCTTTATTTTAATCAGCATTGCCCCGAGTCTCGGTATCAATTCTGCCCTAGCCTTTCTCGGCGGCGCTTTCTGCTCGATGCTCTGCGGTTTTATCGGCATGAAAGCGGCGACCCATGCCAACGTCAGAACGGCCGAAGCGGCCCGTACCGGCGGCCAGAGCAAAGCGCTGATGATCTCCTTCAACGGCGGTGCCGTTATGGGACTCTCGGTTGCATCGATGGGTCTGCTTGGCGTCGGTATTGCCTATATCGTCTTCGGCGGTGACCCCAAGACTTCGATCTACATCAACGGCTTCGCCATGGGCGCTTCGTCCATCGCCCTCTTCGCCCGCGTTGGCGGCGGCATCTACACCAAGGCTGCCGACGTCGGTGCTGACCTGGTCGGCAAGGTCGAGGCGGGAATTCCTGAGGATGATCCCCGTAACCCTGGCGTCATTGCCGACAACGTTGGTGACTGCGTCGGTGATACCGCCGGTATGGGTGCCGACATCTTTGAATCGTACGTCGGCTCGATCATTGCCACTGTCGCCATTGCCGCTGCTGCCAGCGCCGGGCTGATGAGTACTCTGGCCGGTGAAACGGTTGAAGTCGGTTCAGACCTCTTCCTCCTTACCCAGTCGAATGCCATGCTCCTGCCGCTGGTCCTTGCCATGGCTGGACTGATCTTCTCGCTGATCGGCGTCGGCTCGATGAAATTCCTCAAGAGTATCGATCCTGCCGCCGCCCTGCGTTATACCACCTTTGTTGCTGCCGGCGGCTTCCTGGTCGCGACCTTCTTCATCATCCAGGCGATGCACATCAGCAACGGTGTCTTCTGGGCGGTCCTTTCCGGCACCCTGGCCGGGATCAGTATCGGCTTGATTACTGAGTACTACACCTCCGCGTCACCAGTCCGCCGCATTGCTGATGCCAGCAAAACCGGCCCGGCCACCAATATCATCCACGGACTGGCGGTCGGACTGGAAAGTTGTGTCCTGCCAATTCTGGTCATCTGTGTCGGCATCTATGTCGCCAATGACTTTGCCGGTCTTTACGGCATCGGCATTGCCGCCGTCGGCATGCTCGCTACCGTTGGCGTCACCATGACCGTCGATGCCTACGGCCCGATCGCCGATAATGCCGGCGGCATTTCCGAGATGGCCGGCCTCGGTCCGGAAGTCCGCAAGATCACCGACGGCCTCGACGCCATCGGCAACACCACTGCCGCAGTCGGCAAGGGTTTCGCTATCGGCTCTGCCGCCCTCACCGCCCTGGCCCTCTTCTCCGCTTATGCCAGCGCTGTCAAACTCGAATCGATCAACCTGATCCAGCCGCTGACCGTTATCGGCCTCCTCATCGGCGGAGCGATCCCCTTCTTCATCGGTGCCCTGACCATGACTTCGGTCGGCCGGGCTGCCGGTAAGATGGTCGACGAAATCCGTCGTCAGTTCCGCGAGATCCCCGGCCTCCTTGAAGGATTACCGGGGGTCAAGCCCGAACCGGAGAAGTGTGTCGACATCTCTGCTCGCGCCGCTCTGCGCGAGATGATCCTCCCCGGCGTCGTCGCTGTCGTCTCGCCGGTTCTGGTCGGCCTGCTCCTCGGCAAAGAAGCCCTCGGCGGTATGCTTGCCGGCGCCACCCTGGCCGGGGTATTGATGGCCCTCTTCATGTCCAACGCCGGCGGCGCCTGGGACAACGCCAAGAAGTTCATCGAAAAAGGTGAACTGGCCGGTGAAAAGAAGGGCGGCGATGCTCACAAGGCAGCTGTTGTCGGCGACACGGTCGGCGACCCCTTCAAGGACACTTCTGGCCCGGCGATGAACATCCTGATCAAATTGATGAGTGTCGTGTCGCTGGTTATCGCTCCGCTTTTGGTCTGATAGCTCGCCATAAAGTTCCAGTTATTTTCCGGAGAATAGCCGGGGCCACAGCGCCCCGGCTATTCTCCGTTTGAGGAAGGATTCTCCATGGGTTTCAAATGCGGCATCGTCGGACTGCCGAACGTCGGCAAATCGACCATCTTCAATGCCATCACCAGCGCCGGGGCCGAAGCGGCCAACTACCCTTTTTGCACCATAGAACCGAACGTTGGCGTCGTCTCGATGCGTGACAAACGTCTGGAAGCCCTTGCCGAAATCGTCAACCCGCAACGGGTGCTGCCGACTGCCATGGAATTTGTCGATATTGCCGGTCTGGTGAAAGGCGCCAGCCAAGGCGAAGGATTGGGTAATCAATTTCTCGGGCACATCCGGCAAGTCGAAGCGATCGCTCATATTGTCCGCTGTTTCGAAGATGAAAATGTCGTCCATGTCGATGGCACCGTCGATCCACTGCGTGATATTGAAGTCATTCAGACGGAACTCAACCTTTCCGACCTTGATACGGTCGACAAACGCATTTCCCGGTCAGAAAAACAGGCACGCAGCGGCGACAAAAAGCTTCAGGAAGAGCTTGCCGTCCTGATCAAGGTGCGCGAAGCCTTGAACAACGGCAAAACAGCACTGTCCTGTACTCTCAGCAGCGAAGAACGGCTGATCCTGCGCGATCTGCACCTGATTACCGACAAGCCCGTCCTGTATGTCGCCAATGTCAGCGAAGACGATCTGGACGGCAAACATCCCTTTGTCGAAAAGGTACGCGCCTACGCGCAGGCGGAAGGATCGGAATTTGTCATTATCTGCGGCAAGATCGAGTCGGAAATTGCCGAATTGTCTGAGGACGAAAAGATCGACTTTCTGCAGGATCTCGGCCTGGAAGAGTCCGGCCTTGACCGGATGATTCATGCCGGCTACAAACTCCTGGGGTTGATCACCTACTTTACCGCCGGAGTCAAAGAGGTTCGGGCCTGGACTATCCCCAAAGGGGCCAAGGCACCCCAGGCGGCCGGAGTCATTCATACAGACTTTGAGAAAGGCTTTATCCGCGCCGAAGTCATCGCCTATGAAGACTTTATCGCCTGCCGCGGTGAAGCCGGAGCCAAAGAAAAAGGTCTCATGCGCCTGGAAGGTAAAGAATATGTCGTCAAGGACGGAGATCTGATGCATTTCCGCTTTAATGTTTAACACCGGCTTCCTGCTCGGAGCTGTATATCGAAAAAACCTTGCTCCAGACAAGCCATTGTGATAAAAGTTTTCGTTCGATAAGGTGATGGCGCTTGCACAAGCGAACCATCTCTCCTTGCTCCGGCATGGTGCCGGGGCTTAATACCCACAAGGAGTTCAGCATGACACGTACGTACGAATCAATCTTCATCGTCCGCCCGGATTTGACCGGTGACGCCTATACGGCTGTTATCGACAAGTTCAAGGGGGTCCTGACCGATCAGGGCGCATCGATCATCAAGGTCGATGAATGGGGCGTCCGCAAGTTGGCCTACACGGTCAAAAAACAGAACCGCGGCAGTTATGTCCTGGTCATCTTTGAAGCCGATCCGAAGATCATTCTCGAGTATGAGCGCCGTCTGCGCCTCGACGAATCGATCATCAAGTTTATCAACATTCACCTCGAAAAAGGCTTCGTGATGCCAGCTGTGGCAGTCGAAGCTGTTGCCGCACCGGTCGTTGAAGCGCCGACCGAGGATGTTGAGTTGGTAAACGCCGAAGAAGCTACCGAAGAAAACGCCTGATTACTGTCACGGAGGAGATAAAAGATGGCTTACGAAAAGAGACCGAGCGCCCCGGGTGGTGCCCGTAGACGTTTTACCCGCCGCAAAGGCTGCCGTTACTGTGCTGACTCTGCCTTGAAGATCGATTACAAAGAGACGAAATCCCTCCGCTACTTCATCTCGGAGCGGGGCAAAATCGTGCCGCGGCGTATTTCCGGCAACTGTGCGGAGCACCAGCGTAAAGTCAACGAAGCGATCAAACTGGCACGCAACATTGCACTGCTCCCCTTCACTGCGGGACAGGGCGATTAAATTGAGACATCTGCCCCTATGTTAACGGGCATCGCCCCTCTTTTGGGGGCCATACTGGCAACTGTCGGCCTCGTCTTTGCGGCCGGCGCACTGAAAGCAACGTCGTTCTTTTTCAACCTGCTGGTCCCGTTACCGATTGCAGCATTGACCTTGCGTCAAGGATTGCGTCCGGGCCTCATCGCTCTGCTCGCGTCTTCAGCTTTGCTTGCTGCAGTCAGTCCGGCCGGCGGGACAGTTGCTTATCTGCTGCAATTCAGCATCGCGTCTCTGCTGCTCCCCTTATTGTTGCGGCAAGGACGACACTGGGACAAAGCAATCGCCCTCTCCTGGGCGGTGATGATTCTGACCGTGGCTATTGTTATAGTCGCAGAAGCAGCATCACGGGGCATCGCTCTTGATTCCATGTTCAATGATTATATCGGGAAAGAGATTGGACAACTCAAGGAACTCTACAGCCAGTCAGAAGATCTGCCGGCTGAACAAAAAGAACAACTCCTGACAGTTCTCGATGATCTGGGAAAGACCATGGGGATCATCTGGCCGGCGATAGTGGCATTTTTAGCCGGTTTTTTACTCCTGGTTCAGGTCTGTCTCCTTTGCTTGCTCCCGACGACCCGGAACCTGGTTCCCGGACCAGCGTTTATTGACTGGAAATTGCCGGACTATCTTGTCTGGCCAATGATAACCGCCGGGTTTGCTGCTTTTTTTGCAACGGGAACGTTCCAGACGATCGCCATTAACCTGCTGGTTGTTTTATTTCCGCTCTATTATCTGCAGGGACTGGCTATCGTCACTTATTATTTTCAGCAACGCGGCACTTCGCTGTGGTTGCGCGCGATTTCTTATCTGTTTTTAGCCCTCTTCAATCCTCTTCCCTTCCTTCTGGCCGGGGTGGGACTCTTTGATCTCTGGGGTAATTTCAGAACAAAACGCGTCAAACCGAACTCAGACTAAGATACTTTCTCGCAGGAGGATAGCGATGAACATCATTCTCACCGAAAACGTCGAGGGTCTCGGCAAAATCGGCGACCAACTCGTGGTCAAACCCGGTTATGCCCGCAACTATCTCGTACCCCAGGGCCTTGCCGTCATGGCAAACCTGAAAAATCTCAAGGAACTTGAGCATAACAAGCGTCAACTCGCACACAAAGTGCAAAAACAGCTTCAGGACGCTGAATTGCTCAAAGCACAAATCGAAAAAATCAACTTCGTCTTCGCCTTGCGCGCCGGTGAGGAAGGCAAACTCTTCGGTTCGGTTACGTCCCTTGACATCGCGACAAAACTGGCGGATCAAGGGATCGAAATTGATCGCAAGAAGATTGTTCTTGACGATCACATCAAGACTCTTGGCGAACACGCCGTTTCGATCAAACTCACAGCGGGTATTGTTGCCACAATCAATGTTGTGGTCAATGCTGCTGCTTAATCTGCTTCAATAACAAAGGGGACGGCGGAGACAAGCTCCTCCGTCCCCTTTGCTCTCATCCTGGTTATTCCCTGTTATGTCCGAAGAGTATGCGTCACGCCGGCTGCCGCCGCAAAATATCGAAGCCGAGATGTCCGTCCTCGGCGGTATCCTCCTCGAAAATGACGCGCTCAATCGCGCCGTCGAAATCCTGCGCCCTGACGACTTTTACCGCAGCAGCCACGGTAAGATCTTTTCCGCCCTCCTCGAACTCTCAGATCGCGGTGAACCGGCCGACCTTGTCACCCTCACGGGTGCGCTGCAAAGTCGCAACGAACTCGAAGCGATTGGCGGCTCTTCCTACCTGGCGACCCTGGTCGATTATGTTCCGACTGCTGCCAACATCCTGTATTACAGCCGCATCGTCAAAGAAAAGGCACTGAACCGCCAGATCATCAATGTTGCGACGGAGATTGCCGGCCGCGGCTACGATGGCGGGCAGGCCGATACGCTCCTCGACTGGGCAGAGAAGTCGATCTTCGAACTCACGTCGATGAAGACCCAGCAATCGTATTTTTCCGCTCGCGAAGTGGTCAAATCGACCATTGCTATCCTTGAGACCCTGTACACACGCAAAGAACTGGTCACCGGGATTCCCACCGGTTTTGCCCAACTCGACGACATGACGGCCGGATTCCAGTCCGGGGACCTGATTATCATCGCAGCCCGTCCGTCGATGGGGAAAACCGCTTTTGTGCTCAACCTTGTCGAAAACTCAGCGATTTCCGGCCCAAAACCGGTATCAGCGCTGATCTTCTCTCTGGAGATGAGTAAAGAACAGCTGATCCAACGCTTCTTGAGTTCGATCTCTCATGTCGACGCCAGCCGGATGCGGCGAGGCCAGTTTAGCGATTCCGATTGGCCGAAACTTTTTGAAGCCGCCGATCGTATTGCCAAATCGCAGATCTTTATCGATGATACTCCCTCCATCTCGATCCTGGAATTGCGCGCCAAGGCGCGGCGACTCAAGGCGGAGAAGAATCTTGATTTGATTATCGTCGACTATCTGCAGCTGATGTCGGGGACCAATCCCGAGAGCCGGCAGCAGGAGATCTCGGAAATCTCGCGGTCGCTCAAAGGTCTGGCGAAGGAACTGCACGTACCGGTGATTGCCCTTTCCCAGCTGAATCGTTCCCTGGAGAACCGCACCGATAAACGTCCGATCATGGCCGACCTGCGCGAATCCGGCGCTATCGAACAGGACGCCGACGTGATCATGTTCATTTATCGTGATGCCGTCTATTGTGAAGAGTGCAAAAATCGGGAAAAGGTTTGCGAAAAGGGGCATGAGAAGGACGCCGAGATCATTATCGGCAAGCAGCGTAACGGCCCGATCGGCACCGTCAAACTCATCTTCCGCGGCGAATATACCCGTTTTGAAAATCGCTCCGAGCGCGATGAATATCCTTCGTAACCGGACAAATTTCAGCACATAAAAAGGCCGTCCCTCTTTTCCGGGGGACGGCCTTTTTATGCGCTGGAATGAAAAAACAAAGGTGCGGAGCGCATTATCGCTGAGCGGAGAGAGTTGTGGCCGTATAACCCATCGGGACTGAAGCCTCGGTTGCAAGCTCTTCTGCCGGGAGGGGTAAAAGCCCGAGTTGCGGCGATGCAGGAATAATCTCTTCCGCCTCAGGCTCGAGATCATCGTCAAAATCATCCCCTTCCTCTTTCGGATCTTCATCCTGAAGATCGTGCCCGGCCTCAAAAAAACCCCCGACCGCAGAAGCATCGGCTGTCACGGCCCCGGAATCGAATAACATGGCGGCAATTTCATCTCTCACATCCGCAGTAATTGCCGCCGCAAGGGGGGCATCAGCATCCGTCCCTGTCACCTGACGGGCCAGCATCTCCAGATCGATTTCGCCGGGGAGGAAGGTCGCCGTCCTTTTGGCACCGACATACCGTTTGACATAATAAGGATGATTCACATCCGAAATCACTACCTTGCGCGAGCGACTGGAGGCGTGGATCATCTTGCCATTACCAAGGTAAATGCCGACGTGGGTGGGATAATTTTTCTTGGCACGCATGCGGAAAAAGAGGAGGTCGCCACTGGCAAGATCGGTGCGGTCAACCTTCATGCCGACAGTGAACTGTTCACGGGCGGTACGGGGAAGTTTAATATCAAACTCACGAAAGACCTGCTGGACAAAACCGGAACAGTCCGTTGACGTACGACTCTGGGCACCATAGCGGTAAGGGATAGAGAGGTAGGTTCGGGCGATCGGTTCGACACCAACGGCCTCAAGAGAATCGGTAAAATGCCCTTCTGCATTAGGGACGGCAATTTGCGTGATACGCCGGCCGGTTTCTTCGACAAGCTCCGTTGCGCGAACCTTGTCCGACTGCGGTATTTTTCCAGCAACCAGCAGGATTTGACCAATCTTTAAACGGGAATCTTTCAGACCGTTCATACGTTGCAAATCAGCCACTTTCATCCCGTGTCGTCGAGCAATGGTGCTGAGATTATCCCCGGAGCGCACTTTGTATTTCTGTGTAGCAACCTTGATCGTCTTTTTCGCGGCACCGGTCTTCTTGGCAGGAGTTGTCGCCCCCCCCTTTTCTACCCCGGACGATTTGGCACGCACCGGTTCAGGCGTGGCATGAGAAAACTCCGCAAGGGTAAAAGCTATCAAGATAAAAAGAATGAGTGATTTCAACAGACCATCCCGTCTTAAAAAGAAAAAGATCTTGAAAAAGCTCGAAATTTTATCGATTCAAGGAAATTATCGCAAGAAAAAACGAAATGCCGGTTACCGCGAGAGGCTCTCCCGGTAACCGGCATTTTTGTATGACTTAGATAAAATTTATCGAAAATTCGCGACAAGCCGCCGCTCCTTGCCAACCTCAATCCGCGACGGCAACGCCTTGACATCGTGCCCGATCTTTTTCGAACCCTCATCGACAAAAGGACTGATCCGAGGAACTAGCATTTCATCATTTGCCAGGACGTAACGGACATAGTTGTTTAATTCGACAATGAGCGGAGAACTTTCCTCCGTGACAAACTTGACACCGACTCCCTGGGCGTAATTGTTCTCTTCATTCGGAAAAAATTGTGAGACCACACGACTGCTGAGTTCTATCTCCTTATTCATGCCAATTAACGGCACATTGAGCTGCAGTTCTTCACCAAAGACCGGCAAGGTCTCAGTCGTGCGGATAAAAGCCCCTCCCGGACTCAGGTTCATGATCTCACAGATCTGACAATGGCCGCTCGAACGCGTATAAAGCCCCGGCAGGCGTGTCCCTAAGCGCGGATGCAGACGGGAATAGGTCGGAACAAATCGATGCAGCAGGGCATTTATCATAAATGGGTCGCGTTCCGAAATATCGGGGACTTGGGCAAGAAATGCGGCAGGAAGCGGCCACAGTCCGGCATGCCCCGTCAACGCCATCCCCCCGCCCCGTGCAAGCCATGTAGTGCAACTCGCCTCGATGGTTGCAAAGGCCTCCCCCAAGAGATTGCGATCAATCACCACCAGTCCGGGTTCGTCGCACAACAGGGACTGTACCAACTCTTTTTCTTTACGCAGAGGCGTCGATGCAACACCGAGAAAATCGAAAAGAAACCGCCATTTCACACTGTCGGCCTCGGGCTGGTAAAGTTTTACAAGCCAATTTTTTGAAGATCTCATGAAATACCTCAATGATTACAAAAAAATACGGCGGAACCCACGATGATTCCGCCGTACTATCATACAAAAAACGGGCCGTTTTCCACGCTCAGAACTTTTGGTGGTAGGCCTTGACCTGCTCGGCAAAACTCCGGCCAAATTCGAAGCAGGCTTCTTCGTCGCTTCGCGACGGACGATAGGCAAGATGGATCCCGGGTTCGACCACTTCGAGCCCCATCTTCTGTCCTTCGGCCAGAATCTCCTTGAGAGCACCGCCCCCCCAGCCGTAACTGCCAAACCCGCTGACAATCCGGTTGGTCGGACGCAGGCCGCGCATATGATAAAGAAATTCAGCAATCGACGGAAACATCAAATTATTCAGAGTTGGTGAACCGATCAAGGTACCGCGCGACCGCCAGAACTCTTTGATGGCAACACTGGTCGGGGTGGCACGCAGTTTCATAACGTTCACATCCACGCCGGCATCACGAATACCGGCCGCAATCGGAACCGTCATCTCTTCGGTGCTGTGCCACATGGTGTCGTAGATTATGGCAACACTTAAATCAGCTTTACCAATCGCCATATCGTTGTAGAGTTGCAGAACACGGCGGGGGTCCTTGCGCCAGATCACGCCGTGATCCGGGGCGATCATCTCGATCTCGAGCCCGAGTTTAACGATCTCCTCGATTTTGCGCCGGATCAGGCCGCCAAAGGGCATAAGGATATTGGCATAATATTCGATGACAGCATCATCGAGATCTTCGACCGAGACCGACTTGATATATTCGTCGTCATAACGCTCGGCGGCAGCAATGTGCTGACCGAAAGCATCCTGACTGAAGAGGATCTTCTCTTCGGCAATATAGGTCATCATCGAATCGGGCCAGTGCAGCATCGGCGTTTCGAGAAACTGCAGGGTCATCCGCCCGGTCTTCAAGGTGTCACCGGTCTTGACAATCTTGATCTTCCAGCGCGTGGTGTCAAAGAAGCGATCGAGACCGCGCTTCCCCTTTTCTGTGATGAAAATGGTTGCGTCCGGTGCCAACTCCATAATCCGGTCGAGACTCGATGCGTGGTCATTCTCAATGTGATTGATCACGACATTTTTGATCTTCGCAGGATCAATGAGATTTTCGATGCAACGCAACGTGGCTTCGGCAAAGTCATACTTCACCGTATCGATGAGGGTTATCTCGTCATCCAGGAGGAGATAATTATTGTACGATGTCCCACGCGGGGTGACATACCCGTGAAAATCGCGAACCCCCCAATCGATTGCTCCGACCCAATAAATCGAATCCCTTATTTCAACTGCTTTCATGCTTTCACCTCAAGATCGTGACCTTATGCCTGTAGCAACCATTTAGATTTCTTCAAACTGATCAGGTCCGACGCCGCAATCAGGACAGGTCTCAGGCGGCTCATTCCCTTCATGAATATATCCACAAATCTGACAACGCCATTTCTTCATTGTTGATCTCCCTTTATTTTCAAGATAACCGGAGGTTCCGGCAGGCTTAAAATTAGCTTATTTACCAAGTAAAGTCTACCGTTTTTGTATCAATTTCAAGAGCATTCAGGATCATTCGAAAATCTTCCGGCAGGGTCGCCGTCAACTTTTGCCGCTGTCCGGAGTGCGGATGTATCATGCTTAAAGAATGGGCATGGAGAAGGTGGCGTGGCAGCGGCAGGCTTCCGGTGACCAGGGGCAGGACTGCCATACCGCCATAAAGGATATCACCTAATAGCGGAAATCCCAGCCCGGCGAGATGGACACGGATCTGATGCGTACGCCCGGTGCGGGGGCGGGCAAGGACCAGGGCCATTCCGTTGCGGCAAGCCAGAGTGGTAAAATCGGTCTGCGCCGCCAAACCGCCACTGACAACCGTCACTGTCCGGCCGCGCACGCCGGCCTTGAGATGATTGCTGACCGAAAAGCGTTCGGGCGGCCGGCCGCTCACCAGCGCGAGATAAGTCTTCTCAATGCGGTGCTCGCTGAACTGACGAGAAAGAGTGAGATTCGCCGCTCGCGTCAAAGCAAAGAGGAGGAGGCCAGTGGTGTCGGCATCAAGCCGGTGCAGGAGGATTGGTCGTGCATTCTCGCCGTTTGCGGCGATCAATGCGGTGACAAGATCAAGGGCATTGGCACGCCCGCTGACAGTCGGATGTGCCGGCAGCCCAGCCGGCTTGTTGATCGCCAGCAAACTCTCGTCCTGCCAGATAATGGCGATTTGCGGGACCGGCGAAGGAGGAGCCGCGCCATCGAGGGTCAGTTCAATCTGTTCCCCCCCGGAAAGAAGGGTGCCGGCGCGAACGACGCAACGCCCGGCGACAAAGACCTGGCCATTATCGAGAGAACGCTTGATCGCCTTGCGCGAGGCGGGGGCCAGAGCCTCAACCAGATAGTGATCGAGACGCGTCCCCTGGGCTGTCGACGGAACGAGCAGGCGCTCGCGACGTTGCGCACTCACAACTTTACCCCGAGTGCTCCCTGCGCATCGACGGCGACGATCCGCACCGCCACAGCCTGCCCGATCAGGGCAGCATCACCACTAAAACGAATCGGCAGATAATTGCGGCTGATGCCGCGCAGCACGCCGCCCTTGCCGCCCCCTTCGACCACCACCTCCAACTCACGGCCGATAAAGCGCCGGATAAAGGCGTCCAGTTTGGCAACCCCGAGCGTGCGGAGCTGCGCTGCCCGTTCCTTGATCACCTCCGGCGCAACCTGTTCAGCCATGAGCGCGGCCGGCGTGCCGGGGCGCTTGCTGTAAGGGAAGACATGCAGGTGCGTTACCGGCAACGCTTCGATCAACGCCAGGGTATTGGCGAATTCATCAGCACTCTCGCCGGGGAAGCCGGCGATGAGATCGAGGCCGATGGCAAGATCGGGAATTTTGGCAACCAATTGCTCGATCAAGGCACGAAAAAAGGTCGTATCGTAGTGCCGGTTCATGCGGGCGAGAACAGCATCATCCCCGGACTGTAAAGGGATGTGCAGATGCGGGCAGAGGGCCGGCGCGGTTGCCAGCAGCTCGATCAGCTCCGCGGGGATCTCGGTCGGCTCGATCGAGCCAAGACGGAGACGATGCACTGAAGAGGACGCCAAGAGGTGTTTGATCAGTGAAACAAGATTGCCGGGAGTTTCAAGATCAAGACCATAGCCGCCAATATGAATGCCGGTCAGCACCACCTCTGGATAGCCGGCAGCGACCAGCTGTTGCACCTGCTCCAGAACCAGCTCCGGTGCCACCGAGCGGCTCGGGCCGCGGGCAAAGGGGATAATGCAATAAGAGCAGAAGGCGTTGCAGCCATTCTGGATCTGGACAAAAGCGCGGCTGCGCTCGGCAAAGGACGTCAAAGTCGGCACGCTCCCGCCGTCTTCGCGCAGATCGGAGACGTGGACGATCTCGCCCCCCTCCTCACCGAGAAGACGGAGAAGATCCTGCTTTTCGGCGTTGCCGAGGACGAGGGCGACACCGGGGAGAGCACGCAATGTCGCGGGATCGATCTGGGCGTAACAGCCGGTGACCACCACCCGGCAGTCAGGATTGAGGCGGCGGGCACGGCGGATGAGATTGCGCGACTGGCTGTCGGTGGCAGCGGTGACGGTGCAGGTATTGACAATCACCAGTTCTGCGCCGGCATCGAAGGGAACGATGGTCCAGCCGGCCGCGCCGAGCTGCTCTTCGAGGGCGGCTGATTCGAACTGATTGGTTTTGCAGCCAAGAGTAGCAAGGGCAGCGGTGCGGGGCAGAGTCATTGAATCCACCCGCCACCAAGGACGCGATCGCCATCGTAAAAGACCGCCGCCTGCCCCGGTGTGACTCCGGTCTGGGGCTGATCGAAGGTGACCAGAAGGCTGCCATCGGCGTTGGGGGTGAGGAGGGCGGGAGCTTCGTGATGGCGGTAACGGATGCGGCAGTTTGCGCGCAGCGGGGCGACCGGGGCGGGAAGCGTCCAGCTCAGATTGCGCAGGAGCAAGGACGAAACCTGAAGAAACTCCTCTTCGCCGACGATCACCTCGTGGCGCTCGGCATCGATGCGCACGACATAAAGGGGGTGCGGCCAGGCAATGCCGAGGCCGCGGCGCTGACCGATGGTATAGCGATAGGTGCCGCGATGGCGCCCGACTTCCTTCCCCGAGACATGGAGGATCGCCCCGTCCTTGTGGCCGCTCCCCCGCTCTTCTTCGAGAAAACGGACATAATCGCCATCCGGGACAAAGCAGATATCCTGACTCTCGGACTTCTCCGCCACCGGCAAGGCAAAGCGCGCGGCATGAGCGCGCACCTCCTCCTTGGTCATATCCCCAAGGGGGAAGAGGACTGAGCCAAGTTGCTGCGGTGACAGGGTAAAGAGAAAATAGCTTTGATCTTTGGCGGGATCGAGGCCCTTGCGCAGTTCAAAGCCCGCGGGGCCGGCAACGATGCGCGCATAATGCCCGGTGGCCAGGGCATCAGCTTCGAGCTCATGAGCGCGTTGCAGGAGGCGCTCGAATTTGAGTTTCTGATTGCAGAGGACGCAAGGGTTAGGGGTACGGCCGGCAAAGTATTCGTTGCAGAAGGGGTCGATCACCTGACTCTGAAAGTCGGCCTCGAAATTGACGACGTAGAAAGGAATGCCGATCGCCTCGGCGACGCGGCGGGCGTCGTAGACATCGTCGAGAGAGCAGCAAGAGCCAAAGAGCTGGCCGTCCGGCGCGGTAAAGCGCGAGTAGTCCCAGATCTGCATGGTGATGCCGATAACTTCGTGCCCTTGTTCCTTGAGCAAAGCGGCGGTCGTCGAGGAATCGACGCCGCCACTCATTGCCACGACAATCCGTTTTTTCTTTTGGGTCATAATAAAACCGTATAGGGGCGCAAAGTCGCGCCCCCATGATTTCGTTTCGTAGGGGCGCAGCTATGTGTGCGCCCTGAAGACGGGCAGACACACAGGTCTGCCCCTACCATTATTTATGCGTTGGGATGCCGCTCCTGATAATCCTTGATCGCCTCATGCAGGGCATCAGCCGCGAGATTGGAGCAATGCATCTTCTGGGCAGGAAGACCGTCGAGGGCTTCGGCTACGGCGGCATTAGTCAGGACCAGAGCTTCGGCGATCGTCTTGCCGAGGGCCATCTCCGTCACCATCGACGAGGTGGCGATCGCCGCGCCGCAGCCGAAGGTCTTGAATTTCACATCGGTGATGATGCCATTGTCAACCTTGAGAAAGATCTTCATGATGTCGCCGCAGGAGGCATTGCCGACTTCACCGACGCCATCGGCATTCTCAATTTCACCGACATTACGGGGATTACTGAAGTGATCCATGACTTTTTCGGAATACATATAGGGACTCCTTTGATTGGATGTTTTTTGGTAGGGGCGAGATTTATCACGCCCCTAAATATTCAGGATCACAACTTCTGCAGCGACTCGCAGCCGACAGTACAGGTCTCGCGGTCCCGGCAATTATATAGCGGGCTCATGTCACGCAGCCGCTGCACGATCGGTGGCAGGATCTCGATGACATAATCGATCTCCGCTTCGGTATTATTCGCGCCGAGACTGAACCGGGTACTCGAATGAGCGAGGGTCACTTCGACGCACATGGCGCCGAGAACGTGCGACGGCTCCAGCGAACCGGAGGTACAGGCGGAACCGGAAGAGGCAGCAATCCCCTTCATGTCGAGACTCATCAGCAACGATTCCCCCTCGATCCAGGCAAAGCTGACATTGAGAGTATTCGGCAGACGCGCGGTCGGATGGCCGTTGAGCTTGATCTGCGGCACGGCAGCAAAGAGCCCAGCTTCGAGACGATCGCGCAGCGCCTTGATCTGCACTGACTTCTCCGCCATCTCCTGACCGGCGAGTTCGCAGGCAAGGCCCAAGCCAACAATCGACGGAACATTGTGGGTGCCGGCGCGGCGGTTGCGCTCCTGGTGGCCGCCGTGCAGCAGCGGTGTCAATTTGGTGCCGCGACGGATATAGATAGCGCCGATCCCTTTCGGAGCACCGAGCTTGTGGCCGGAGATGACAAGGAAATCGACATTGGCGGCCTGCACATCGACGGGAACCTTGCCGACGGCCTGTACTGCGTCGCAATGAAAACGAACCTGGTGTTTTTTGGCGATAGCGCCGATCTCGGCAATCGGGAAGAGGGTGCCGGTTTCATTATTCGCCCACATGATCGAGATCAGGACGGTCTCCGGGGTGATCGCCGCCTCCAACTCAACAAGATCGAGCATGCCGTCCTGGTCGACGGGCAGATAAGTAACGCTATAGCCGCGCTTCTCCAGATACTTGCAGGTATTGAGGACCGCCGGATGCTCAACCGCGGTGGTGATAATGTGTTTTCCCTTGTCGCCCAGAGCATCGAGGGTGCCGAGGATCGCCATATTGTCCCCTTCGCTGCCGCAGGAGACAAAGACGATCTCCGCCGGCGAGGCATTGATCAGGGTCGCTACCTGCGCCCGCGCCTTCTCCAGAGCACCGGAGACCTGACGGCCGGCCCAATGGACACTCGAAGGATTACCGAACTGTTCACTGAAGTAAGGGAGCATCGCGGTCAGCACCTCGGGACGAACCGGGGTGGTGGCGTTATTATCAAGATAGATGTGGTTCACGGTGATATCTCCAATGGTGTGCAAACAATAGGGGCGTGATTCATCACGCCCTGGGCGCAATAAATTGCGCCCCTACATTTATTTTTTAATCTTCTGCCGCGCTTCGAGGACCAAATCCTCCAGAGTAATGGAGGCTAGAAAACTGCGCACCCGCTCCGCCAATCCGTGCCAGACACTCTGGGTGACGCACTTGTCAGTACAAGCGCACTGCCCGGCGCCGTCCATACAGGAGACCGGCACCAGCGTCTCTTCCACGCTATCGATAATCTCATCGACGCGGATTCGCTCTGCCGTCCGGGCAAGGACATAGCCGCCACCGGGACCGCGCACACTCTCTACCAATGCCCCGCGCCGCAGCTTGACAAAGAGTTGTTCGAGATAAGTCAGGGAGATCGCTTCACGCGTCGCGATCTCTTTCAGCGACATCGGTCCGCCATCTCCATACAAAGCCAGACTGACCATCGCCTGCACGGCATATTGTGCTTTGGTCGAAAGTCGCATCCCTTAGTCCTTTGTCGTAGCGGCAAGTTCAGCGCGGAGACGCACCTGCTCTTCGCTCAAGATCTTGACCTGTTCTTCGAGGGTGCGCAACTGCTCAAAGAGACACGCCATCGCCTTGGCCTGGGGATCAGGGAGATTGCCGTGCTGCAGATCAGGACGCTCCGGCGCCTTGGTCTCTTCCGCCCCCATCACCACCCGACCAGGGATGCCGACGACCGTGGCATTCGGCGGCACCTCTTTGACGACCACCGAGTTGGAGCCGATCTTGGCCCCCTTACCAACGGTAAAGGGCCCAAGGATCTTCGCCCCGGAACCGATGACGACATTATCGTCGAGGGTGGGGTGACGCTTGACCTTGTCCCAAGTGACGCCGCCGAGAGTGACGCCATGATAAAGGGTAACATTATCGCCGATTTCAGCGGTCTCGCCGATAACGACGCCCATACCGTGGTCAATGAAGAACTTGCGACCGATGGTGGCGCCGGGATGGATCTCGACACCGGTCAGGAAGCGACCAAGATGCGAGGTCAGGCGGCCGAAGAAGTAGAGGTGGTGCGTCCACAGCCAGTGGGCAACACGATGAAACCAGACCGCATGCAGGCCGGGGTAGCAGAAGATGATCTCCAGGACGCTGCGCGCCGCCGGATCCCGATCAAAGACTGAATTGATATCTTCACGAATCGCTCTGAACATCTTCACCACCTCAACAAAAGTAGTTGACTCAATTGGTCGATTAATAGCATGCCCGACTAATACCGTCAACTATTATTGTGGCAAAAAATTTCTAAAAAAATCGCCTGATCGCCAGACAGAATCCTTCGAAACCGGAAATGAAAATACGTTTCTCGCAACGGCGCAACGACGCAACGAAAAGCTTTAAACAACTACTTAGTTCCTTGATTTTAAACCGTTGCGTCGTTGCGCCGTTGCGTGAGACATGATTTAAATGTTGAACCTCTCCATCTACAAAAACAACCGATAGACCGGGTTCTCGCTCTCGTCTTCATAGCGGTAGCCGAGGCGATCAAGAAATTCCCGCAGCCGCGCCTGATCGCCGGCGGGGATCTCCAACCCAACCAGCACCCGACCGTAGTCGCCCCCCTGCGCCCGGTAGTGGAAGAGGGAGATATTCCAACTCTCCCCCATGTGCGCCAGAAAGCGACCGAGAGCACCGGGACGCTCGGGAAACCAGAAGCGGAAGAGGACTTCATTGACCACATCCGGCGAACGGCCACCGACCATGTGACGAACATGGGTCTTGGCGAGCTCATTGTCGGTGAGATCGACGTTGGCAAAACCGGCAGCAGCGAGGGTGGCGCCGAAGGTCAGGCGCTCGGCCTGGTTGCGGGTGGAAATGCCGACAAAGATGTGGGCAGCGTCACGATCAGCGAGACGGTAATTGAATTCGGTGAGGTTGCGATCGCCAAGAACTTCGCCGCAGAAGCGCTTGAGGGAACCGGGCTCTTCGGGGATAGTGACGGCAAAGAGGGCTTCCTGCTTCTCACCGATGAGAGTGCGCTCGGAGACATAACGGAGGCGCTCAAAGTTCATGTTTGCCCCGGAGTTGATCGCTGCCAGACTCAATCCAGCGACCTGATGACTGCGGGAATACTTGATCAGACCCGCCACGGCGAGGGCGCCGGCCGGCTCGACGATCGAGCGGGTCTCCTGATAGATGCTCTTGATGGCGCTGCAAATCTCGTCGGTATCGACACGAATGACTTCATCGACACAGTGGCGGCAGAGCTCAAAGGTGAGCTTGCCGACCTGGCGCACCGCCACCCCGTCGGCAAAGATCCCGACCGAATCGAGGGTGACGCGCTTGTGGGCTTCGAGTGAACGGGCCATGGCGTCGCTGTCGTCCGGCTCGACGCCGATGACTTTAATATCGGGGCGCAGTGCCTTGAGATAAGCGCTGATCCCGGCGATCAATCCGCCGCCACCGACCGGGACAAAGACCACATCAAGGCGCCCGGAGGATTGGCGCAACAGTTCGTCGGCAATCGTCCCCTGCCCGGCAATCACCAACTCATCGTCAAAAGGATGCACAAAGGTCATCCCCCGCTCGACGGCGAGACCGGCACAGTACTCGGCCGCTTCCGAATAGTTGTCGCCGCTGAGGATGACTTCGGCGCCATACGATTCGACCGCCGCCACCTTGATCCGTGGCGTCGTCACCGGCATGACGATGGTGGCGAGGATGCCGAGCTGCTTGGCGGCAAAAGCGACCCCCTGGGCATGATTCCCCGCCGAAGCGGCAATCACGCCGCAGTGGCGCTCGGCTTCGCTCAAGTGGGCGATCTTGTTATAGGCGCCGCGAATCTTGAAGGAAAAGACCGGCTGCAGATCTTCGCGCTTGAGGAGGACGCGGCAGCCAAACTGCTGCGACAGACCCAAGGCCGGGTCGAGAGGGGTCTCGACCGCCGCTTCATAGACGCGGGAGGTGAGAATGAGCTTGAGCATCTTTTGCATATGGGTCACCTGTATTGGGGCGCGGAAACCTTACCACCCCTAGCCCCTCCTAAAATAGGAGGGGGATTTTAGGCTTCAAACTCCCCTCCTTGGTTAAGGAGGGGCTGGGGGTGGTTGGCAAGGGGTCAGATTTTAAGGCGCCCAGCATACCTTTCCAACTCTCTACGATTCAAGCAAATTCCCTTTCATGACGCGCAACTTGTTATCGACAAACGCAAAACAACTCCCTATAATGGGCATCTGCCAATCCCCGGCGTCTAAGTTGCGCCGCCATTTCATTCACCGATAAGGAGAGAGAGCATGGCCACACCGGATTTCTTTTATCAAGACCCCTTCCCCCTCGCTAAAGACGAAACCAGCTACCGCAAGATCGAAGGCTCGGAGAAGTACGTCACCGTCGAGCAGTTTGCCGGCAAAGACGTGGTCCGCGTCTGCCCCGAGGCGCTGACCATCCTCGCCAACGAAGCGATGCGCGATGTCTCTTTCCTCCTCCGCCCCGCCCACAACGAGCAGGTCGCTACCATCCTCAGCGATCCCGAAGCCTCGCAGAACGACAAGGGCGTCGCCCTCGCCTTCCTGCGCAATGCCGAGATTGCCGCCAACTTCGAGCTGCCGGTCTGCCAGGATACCGGTACCGCCACCATCGCCGCCAAGAAGGGACAGCAGGTCTGGACCGGCGTGAAGGATGAGGAATGGCTCTCCAAAGGGATCTACAAAACTTACACCGAGGAGAATCTGCGCTATTCGCAGACCGTCGCCCTCGATATGTACAAAGAGCTCAACACCGGCACCAACCTGCCGGCGCAGATCGACATCCTCGCCACCGACGGCGACTACTACAAATTCGTCTTCATCGCCAAGGGGGGCGGGTCCGCCAACAAGACGATGCTTTATCAGGAGACTAAAGCCCTCCTCACCCCCGACCGGCTGGAGAAGTACCTGATCGAGAAGATGAAGTATCTCGGCACCGCCGCCTGCCCGCCTTACCACATCGCCTTCGTTATCGGCGGCACCTCGGCCGACGCCTGCATGAAGACGGTCAAGCTCGCCACCGCCAAAGAACTCGACGGTCTGCCGACGCAGGGGAATGCCCACGGCCAGGCCTTCCGCGACATCGAGCTGGAGAACCGTCTCCTCGTCGATGCGCAGAAGCTCGGCATCGGCGCCCAGTTCGGCGGCAAGTACTTTGCCCACGACGTCCGCGTCATCCGTCTCCCCCGCCACGGCGCTTCCTGCCCGGTCGGCATGGCGGTCTCCTGCTCCGCCGATCGCAATATCAAGGCGAAGATCACCAAGGACGGCCTCTTTGTCGAGGAGATGGACCGCAATCCCGGCCGTCTCATCCCCGAAAAATATCGCGGCAAGCATGAACACGGCGTCAAGATCGACCTGAATCAGCCGATGGAGAAGATCCTTGCCGAGCTGAGCAAGCACCCGGTCTCCACCCCGCTCCTTTTGAACGGCACCATCGTCGTCGGTCGCGACATCGCCCATGCCAAGTTCAAGGAGATTTTGGATAGCGGCAAGCCGCTGCCGGATTATCTCAAAAAACACCCGATCTACTACGCCGGCCCGGCCAAGACCCCCAAAGGCAAGGCTTCCGGCTCCTTCGGCCCGACCACGGCCGGCCGCATGGACAGCTATGTCGACGAGCTTCAGGCCAACGGCGGCTCGATGGTGATGATCGCCAAGGGGAACCGCAACCAAGGTGTCACCGACGCCTGCAAGAAACACGGCGGCTTCTACCTCGGCTCGATCGGCGGCCCGGCGGCGGTTCTCGCCGAAGAGAACATCAAGAAGGTCGAGTGCATCGATTTCCCTGAACTCGGCATGGAAGCAGTCTGGAAGATCGAAGTCGAAAACTTCCCGGCCTTCATCCTGGTGGATGATAAAGGGAATGACTTCTTCAAGCAGTTGGGATTGTAATTTAATCGGATGAAGATAAAGGCCCCCGGTTCGCAGATGCGGCCGGGGGCTTTGTTAAAAACCGATCGTTCCAACAAACGATACCGCCTCAAGCGCGGTGGTTGTGTTGATGGCTGCAAAGGATGGATCTTTGGGGAAACAAGGGGTAGTCTACAGATAAAAACAATGGCCTCGGTGACGGCCCAAGGAGTTTATCATGCCAAACAGAGCTGCTGTGATACAAGAAATCGAAACTGTACCTGAACCTCTCCTCAATGAAGTGATGGATTTTGTCCAGTTTGTGAAAGCCAGATCGATTCGCGAAGGGATCTATCCGGCCATTGCCAGCGAGTCTTCACTGAAAAAAGATTGGCTCTGTGCCGAGGAGGATCAAGCATGGGGCGATTTATAAAAGGTGATGTGGTCGTTGTTCCCTTCCCCTTCAGCGATCTGACCATGTCCAAACGTCGCCCGGCGCTGGTGATTGCAGAACTTTCGGGTGATGACATCATTCTTTGCCAGATAACCAGTCAGGATATTCGTGACGAGTATGCCCTTGAACTGCTCGACAGCGATTTCGATTCAGGGAGTTTGAATAAGCCGAGCAATATCAGGCCTAATCGGCTCTTTACCGCCGATCACCATATTGTCTTGTATAAAACCGGCCACCTGAAAGATGTAAAAATTCGTCGTGTGATTGATGTGTTAGTTGAGATCTTGAGAAAAGGGTTGATATAGGATTTGCGTTGACAAGGGAACAGGGGATTCCATAGTTTTCTATTTAATTTTAGACAGTTGAAGTTTTTTCGGTGGCTACGTCGGTGCGAAGACATTCTTCACGTATTTCGACCCGAATAATTCCAATCGCGTTGACATCGGTACTATTGATGAAAAATACGACATCGCAGAAGAGTGGTTTATGCAAGTTTACGGATACTGATAGAGGACACCTCGCGAGGACGCTGTTCATTGGTTCATAAGGTTATCAAGAGGCATTTCGTGGGCATCCCAACAGCCCGCCCCGCGCGGGCTGTTGCTTTTCCCCCACCCGCCGACCACCTCTCCCCCTCAAAACCGGCCCGACCTGCCAACACCCCAACTCTTGACCCCTTGCCGCTCTCACCCTTGACAGACAC
>JACUTW010000040.1 GCA_014859605.1 Desulfuromonadales bacterium | reverse complement strand
TCCCCCAGAGATCGCCGGCGATGTTGTACTCGCCGATGAGGTTGATGTCGTAGTCAGTGAGGTAGTCGGGCTCGGCGGTGCCGATAACCGAGTTGTAAAGGACTTCGCCGGCAAGACGGTTGCCGATATTCTTGTCGCCGATAAAACCGGGGGTATTGACGAGAATGACCGGCATCGTCACCTTTTTCCCCGCGGCGGCGCAGACCTTTTCGAGGTCGTCGCCGATCATCGCCGTGACGCAGGTAGCGTAGACGAAGAGCGCCTGCGGCTGATACTTCGTGCCGAGGTCGATGATCGCGTCGTAGAGCTTCTGTTCGCCGCCGAAGACGACGTCGTTGTGCATGATGTCGGTGGTGAAGCCGCGGCGGTAAAGCTGGCTGCCGGAGGAGCGGGCGCCGCGGTTGTCCCAGGAGTTGCCGGCACAGGCAATCGGGCCGTGCACGAGGTGGATAACATCGGTGATCGGCATGAGGACGACGCGGGCGCCGTCATAAGCGCAGGAGCGTTCCGTCCCCTCCCCCGGTTCCGACTTCTTGCAGAACTTGGGGGCGCCCTTTTCGTTGGTCTCGCATTCGGAGACTTCGTAGTAATCGCGTTTCGACATGGTTGGTACCTCGTGAGGGCGAGGGGTTTGGTTGCCATCGGGTCAAATGCATTTTGCACACGGATAAAATCTGATTGGACGGATTTACAAGGATTCAAACAATGAAAACATTAGTCGTTTATCCCCTTGATTAATCCTTCTTTTATCCGTGTCATCCGTGTCATCCGTGTCATCCGTGTGAAACCGCCCTTTTCAGGTTCATTGCAGGGACGACCCACCGGGTCGCCCCTGCAAAAACAATTTAACGCATCATTTCAAAGAAGCGGTCCTCACAGGTTTCATCCTTGATATCGAGGAACTTGTTGCAGATGGCGGTGACCATGTTGATCACCCCCTGGTAGCCGATGATCGGCGAACGGTGCAGGTTGACGCGGTCGAAGACCGGGAAGCCGAAACGGAAGAGGGGGATGCCGGCATCGCGTGCGGCAAATTTGCCATGAGTATCGCCGATGACCGCAGCGACCGGATCGGTGAGGAGGAGGCTGCGCAGGTGCCATAGGTCTTTGTTCATGTAGATCTTGCACCCCTTGCCATAAGCGGAGGCGTCGAGGAGAGACTGCAGCTCCTTCTCGACCTTCTTGGTGCCGCGGCTGCAGAGGATGTGATAAGGCCGGGCGCCCATCTCCAAAAGGAAGGAGACGTAACCGGTGAGATAGTCAGGGTCGCCGTAGACTGCGAACTTCTTGTCGTGCATGTACTGCTGGGCATCGGTCATGGCATCGACAGCGCGGCCACGCTCGGCCTTAAGGGCCGCCGGGACTTCCTTGCCGAAGAGTTCGGCGACCTTCATCAGCAGGGCATCGGTCTTGACGATACCGATCGGCATGGAAAGGGAGGCGTGCTCACCGGCATAGTTGTCCTTGATCCAACTGAAGGTCTTGGGGGTGGCATAGGGGCCGAGGGTGATCGTTGCTTTGCCGTTGATTGAGTCCGCGGCTTCGTCGAGCTTGGTGCCGCCGGCGTAAACGCTGTAGGTGCCGTCGCAAGGGGAATCGAAGGTCTCGGAGATATCGGCGAGGACGGTGACAGCGATGCCGAACTCCTTGAAGATGCGTTTGTATTCACGGTAATCACCGGTGTTGAAGTCGCAGCCGGGGATGAGATTGAGCTTGCCGGTGCAGCGCCCCTCGATCTTCTTCCCCTCGGTCAAGGTCTGGAGGATGGAGACGAGCATCGAATCGTAGCCGTGGATATGGGTGCCGTTGAAACTCGGGGTGTTGGCATACAGGATCGGGAAATCGGCCGGAACGATCCCCTTGTTCTTGGCGTTCTTGATGAACGCCGTCAAGTCGTCGCCGATGACTTCGGGCATGCACGAAGTAAAGACCGCGATCATCTTCGGCTTGTAAAGGGTATAGGCATTCTCCAGCCCTTCGTGCAGGTTGGCCTGGCCGCCGAAGACAGCGCCGTCCTCGGTCATGGCGTCAGAGACCGCCGGCGCCGGCTCGCGGAAGTGACGGTTGAGGGTAGAGCGGTAGTAGGAAGCGCAGCCCTGCGAGCCATGCACAAAGGGGAGGGTCCCTTCGAAGCCGTGCGCAACGAGCTGAGCGCCGAGGGGCTGACAGGCATGCGCCGGATTGATCACCAGAGCCTGACGGGCAAAGTTCTTCTCTTTGTACTCTTTGCTGTTGATCCAGTTCTTCACCCGCTCGACTTCTTCGGCGGTATATTCCGTGACCGGTTTGACGTCCAGTCCGAGGGCATTGGCCATGATCGATTCTCCTCTGAAAGTATTCAGGAGTCAGAATGCAGAAGTCAGGAGAAAATCGACCCTCATTCTGAATCCTGTCTTCTGAATTCTGAATTCTGAATTCTGAATTTAGAACGGACTCTTCACCAGCCCCCAGGTCGGACTGTTCACCGCCATATCGACATCGCGGGCGAAGATGGCAAAACCCTGATAGCCGTGGTAAGGGCCGGAGTAATCCCAGCTGTGCATCTGCCGGAAGGGGATCCCCATCTTCTGAAAGATGTACTTCTCCTTGATGCCGGAACCGATCAGGTCGGGCTTGAGGGTTTCGGCGAACTTTTCGAACTCGTATTCGGACGGATCGTCGTAGACGACGGTCGCGTCCGGCATCTCCGGGGCGGTGCGGTCGTAGTCGTCGCTGTGGGCGAATTCGTAGCCGGCACCGACACACTCCATGCCGAGATCTTCGTAGGCGCCGATGGTGTGACGGGGACGGAGACCGCCGACCAAAAGCATGACTTTCTTGCCTGCGAGACGCGGCTTGTACTCGTCGATAATCGCCTGCATGATCGGCTCATGCCGGGCAATGACCGCTTCGACTTTCTCCTGAATCGTCGCATCGAAGCACTGGCCGATGGCGCGCAGCGACTCCTTGATCTTGGTCGGGCCAAAGAAGTTGAACTCCAGCCAGGGGATGCCGTACTTCTCTTCCATGACCTTGCACATATAGTTCATCGAACGGTAGCAGTGGATAATGTTGAGCTTGACCTTATGGGTGGCGGCGATCTTCTCCATCTCGCCGTCGCCGGTCCAGACGCTCTTGACGTTGAGGCCGATCTCTTCGAGGAGGGCCTTGGCGCTCCAGACGTCACCGCCGATGTTGTAGTCGCCGATCAGGGCGATATCGTACGGTGTTTCCGGCTCGGTGAATTCGCGGGTCTCGATGATGTAGTCGCGTATCGTATCGTTACTGATGTGGTGACCCAATGACTGGGAGACGCCGCGGAAGCCTTCGCAGTTGCAAGGGATAATCGGCAGATCCAGTTCCTTGGCCACGGTCTTGGCAACGGAGTTGATATCGTCACCGATCAGTCCGACCGGACATTCGGAGAGGACCGAGATCCCTTTGGCCAGGGGGAAGAGCTCGTGCGCCTCGGCGAGCAGGGTCTTGAGCTTCTTGTCGCCGCCGTAGACGATATCCTTCTCCTGAAAGTCGGAGGTGAACTGCATACCAAACTGGGTGACGCCGTTGATGCCGCTCATCAGATTGCGGCGGGTGCCCCAGCTGTACCAGCCGCAGCCGACCGGACCGTGCGAAACGTGCACCATATCGCGAATCGGTCCCCAGACGACGCCTTTGGCGCCGGCGTAGGCACAGCCGCGGGCAGACATGACGCCGGGGACGGTCTTCTTGTTCGACTGGACGCAGCTCTTCCCCGAAGCCGGATCGTTGGGGCCGAGGTGCGGGGCGCGTTTCTTACGCGCCTTTTCAGGATAAGCGGCAAGGACCTTGTCGATCATCTCCTGCGTCGACTCTTTGGTGATGCCGGGCACTTTTCTTATTTTTTCAGTCATGGGCTGACTCCTGAATTGATGTTGACTGCACCTCCCCCCTTTAACAAAGGGGGACAAAAACTTATTACGCTGCTTTCTCCGCCTTGCCGACAACGGTCTCATCCTCGGCTTCCATGATCCCGAACTCCATCAACAGGTCTTCGAGCTCTTCCATCTCCAGCGGCGTCGGGACGACGAGCATCTTGTTGTTGAGGATCTTCTCGGCGAGATTGCGGTACTCCTGCGCCTGCGGATGCTCGGGGGAATATTCGATGACGGTCATACGCCGCATCTCGGCACGCTGCACCTGATTGTCGCGGGGGACAAAGTGGATCATCTGGGTGCCGAGTTTGGCGGCCAGAGCGCTGACCAGTTCAAACTCCTTGTCGGTCTTGCGGGCGTTGCAGATCAGACCGGCGAGACGGACCTTGCCGGAAGAGGCGTACTTGAGAATCCCCTTGGCGATGTTGTTAGCAGCGTACATCGCCATCATCTCGCCGGAGCAGACGATATAGATCTCTTCGGCCTTCCCTTCGCGGATCGGCATGGCAAAGCCGCCACAGACAACGTCGCCGAGGACGTCATAAAAGACAAAGTCGAGGTCTTCGGTGTAGGCACCCTCTTCTTCGAGGAAGTTGATGGCGGTAATGACGCCGCGACCGGCACAGCCGACCCCCGGCTCGGGGCCGCCCGATTCAACGCATTTGACATCGCCGTAGCCGACCTTCATAACATCTTCGAGTTCGAGATCCTCAACCGTCCCCTTTTCGCGCACCAGATCCATGACGGTATTCTGCTCCTTGGCGTGGAGGATGAGTCGGGTGGAGTCGGCCTTGGGGTCGCAGCCGACGATCATCACCTTCTTGCCGAGGTAGGCAAGACCGGCGACGGTGTTCTGGGTGGTGGTCGATTTGCCGATGCCGCCTTTACCGTAAATTGCAATCTGACGCAGTTTTTTTTCAGCCATGACGTCCTCCGTACTTTCTGGTTAATTATACGATCCTTGAAAACGAAGCAGCCCCACCCGGACGATCCGGATGGGGCGGCATTGCCCGGCGACTCCGCCATGGAGTCGCAATTAGATGTGGAGAAAAACAGAAAAAGCCCGAGGGAGATCGCTCTCCTGCGGGCTTCGTTGCCTGATAAAAATTGACACCACCTTGTGTCGCTTGCTTGTGACAATACCTATAGCACGGGGCGTGCCAACCCTGCGCATTCCTGCTAAATCAAAGGGATAGCCTCAGCAGCACAGCAATTGTTGTAGTTGTCCTGGCGACAACCTGCCTAAAGAAACAGCAAACGGAGAGCAGAAGATGAGCATTCATTCAGCGGCGGACTTTGCGCTTTCCTTTCAGCTCCCCTGGCAAAGCTCGGTCAAAACCCCACCGCTCGCCTTCGGGTGCAGGAAGGCGATGCGGGTACCGTGCGCGCCGCAACGCGGGACTTCATCGATGAGGCGGACGCCTGCGGCTTTGAGCTTTTCGAGGGTGGCGACAAGATCATCGACCTCGTAGGCAATGTGATGCGTCCCTTCACCGTTCTTTTCGAGGAACTTCGCTACCGGCGAATCGTCGGCGGTCGGTTCGAGGAGTTCGACCCGGCTCTCGCCGACGGCAAAGAAGGCAACCTTGACCTTCTGCTCGGCGACAACTTCCATCCCTTCAAAGACCATCCCAAGGACATCCCGATAAAAAGGGGCGGAAGCCTCAATACTCCTCACCGCCACGCCGATATGATTGATTTTTTTGGTCATCGTCTGAATCTCCCGTTAACCGATAAAAAAGGGCGGCCACACAGGGCCGCCCTTACAACTATCCAAAATTAATTACAGCACCACCGTCTCTTGATGCTCGCCAAAGACACCACGCAGCACGTCGGAAATCTCCCCGAGGGAAGCATAAACCTTGACCGCGTCGAGGATGAAGGGGAGGAGGTTCTCGGTCCCGGTCGCGGCAACCTTGAGGGCGGCGAGCTTGGCGGCGACGGCGGCATTGTCGCGACCGGCCTTGATCGCAGCGAGGGACTTCTTCTGGGCAATCTCCACTTCGGGCTTGATCTTGAGCAGGCCGGTGGGGGGATCTTCCTTAACGGTGAACTGGTTGACGCCGACGATGATCAGGTCGTTAGTCTCGATCGACTTCTGATAAGCAAAGGCGGAATCCTGAATCTCTTTCTGCTGGTAGCCGCGACTGATCGCTTCGGCGGCACCGCCGAGTTCGTCGATCTTGGCGATGTAGGCGAGAGCCTGCGCTTCGATCTGATCGGTGAGGCTCTCGACCAGGTAAGAACCGGCGAGGGGGTCGATGGAGTCGGCCACGCCCGATTCGTAGGCGATGACTTGCTGGGTACGGAGAGCGATGCGTACCGACGCTTCCGTCGGCAGGGCGAGGGCTTCGTCGCGGCTGTTGGTGTGCAGAGACTGGGTGCCGCCGAGGACCGCCGAAAGAGCCTGAATCGTCACGCGCATGATGTTGTTGTCGGGCTGCTGGGCGGTGAGGGTGCAGCCGGCGGTCTGGGTATGGAAACGGAGCATCATTGAGCGGGGATCGCTGGCGCCGAAGCGCTCTTTCATCACCTTGGCCCAAATGCGGCGGGCAGCGCGAAACTTGGCAACCTCTTCGAAGAGGTTGTTGTGGGCATTGAAGAAGAAGGCGAGACGGGGCGCGAACTCGTCGACCTTGAGGCCGGCCTTGATCGCCGCCTCGACGTAGGCGATCCCGTCGGCGAGGGTGAAGGCGACTTCCTGCACGGCCGAAGAGCCGGCTTCGCGGATGTGGTAGCCGGAGATGGAGATGGTATTCCACTGCGGCACATGATCCTTACAGTACGCGAAGATGTCGGTAATGACGCGCATCGATTCCTGCGGCGGGTAGATGTAAGTGCCGCGCGCCATGTATTCCTTGAGGATATCGTTCTGAATCGTCCCCATGACTTGGTCGGAAGAGACCCCCTGCTTCTCGGCAACAGCAATATACATGCAGAGGAGGACCGCCGCAGTGGCGTTGATCGTCATCGAGGTCGAGACTTTGTCGAGGGGGATCTGGTCGAAGAGGATCTCCATATCAGCGAGGGTATCGATAGCAACCCCGACCTTGCCGACTTCACCGTTAGCCATGGCACTGTCGGAATCGTAGCCCATCTGCGTCGGCAGATCGAAAGCGACGGAGAGTCCGGTCTGACCGGCGCCGAGGAGATAGCGGTAGCGCTCGTTCGATTCCTTGGCGGTGCCGAAACCGGCGTACTGACGCATCGTCCAGAACTGGCCGCGATACATGGTCGGCTGCACGCCGCGGGTGTACGGGTACTCGCCGGGGAGGCCGAGCTTCTCACTATAGCCGGGGACGTCGAAATCCGGGGTAAAGACCCGCTCCATTTCAAGATTGGAACTGGTCAGAAAAGTCTTTTTGCGCTCGGCGCGTTTGTCGATCACCTTCTTGAGGGTCGAGGCTTCCCAGCGCTTTTTCTCTTCTTGGATCTTCATATGCGAAACTCCTTGAATTCTTTTGTGAGCAAACGTGAACAAACCAAAATCGTTTCACACGGATAACTTCGGATAGAATCTGATAAAAATCTGATCAAACGGTTAAAGGGTCTCATCCGCTTTTATCTGGAGTTATCAGATTTGATCCGTGTGAAATTGTCTTTTATCTGTTTGGTCCGGCTTGTCCGGCTTAGGGGGATTTAACGGGTGACGACGGCCAAGACTTTTAATTCTTCACCTTCGACGCAGAGCATGCGATGGCGCAGGGAGGAATCAAAATAGATCGCATCCCCCTCTTCCAGGATCAAACGTTCATTTTCGAGAAGAATTTCCGCTTTCCCCTGCAGGATCAGGAGAAACTCTTCGCCGTCGTGATTATACAGGGTCTCTTCATCCGGGCGCTCATTGACGGTGAGCATGAACGGCTCCATCTTCTTGTTGCGCTTGCGAAAGGAGAGGGCTTCGTAGGTGTAGCCGTGGCCGCTGCCGGATTTGGAGATGACGCGACTGACGACCCGCCGTTCTTCCTTGCGCACCACCTCAAACTTGCGATCCTCTTCTTCGTCATCGAAGAAGGTGCCGATCTTCACATCGAAGAAACGGGCGATCTTCGAGAGGGTGGCAATTGGCGGCGAAACATTATTGTTCTCAATCTGCGAGATCAAGGCGGGCGAGAAGCCGGTTTCGCGGGCAACATCCTGCAAGGTCAGCTTCCGGGCCTTGCGTAACTTCTTGATCTTCGCACCGATATTGAACTGCATAGCCATTACGCCCTCTGTCCGTCAGGAATTCGTGATTGCCTTGGTTTAAATTAAATAAAAAGGGGTGTCAATAAATTTATTACGACTAATGTTCCAGATTATTTCCGGGCTCCTTGGCAAAAAATCCCCCGTCCGTTCCGGGCCGGGGGATTTTTTTCCACTCATCTTTGAGTCTTTAGTGAAGAATTGCCTTTAAATATTCCCCGGTGCGGGTACGCCGTTCGCGATCAACCTCTTGCTGATCGATTTCAACAAACTTTTCATCTGGGGTAATCTTGAAGAGGGGCTGCCCTTTGCTGACGATCGTACCATCACCACCCTGCATAACGATCTTGTCGATGGTGCCAGAGAAGGGTGCATAGATTTTATTAAACATCTTCATGACTTCGACGATATAAAGAGGGTCTCCCTTCTCAAAATGTATCCCCTCGGTGACGAAGGGAGGCATCCCCGGCGCTTCCTGCGCATAGTACATACCGCCACAGACCGCGACAATTTCATCGGCTTTGGTCGCCGGCGGCGGCACGAGAATCTTCTTCATCCGGGCCTGGAGATCAAGATCAAAGAGGTAGTCAGGGATAGTCACTTCGAGATCTTCTTCGACACGCATCTCCCAGAAGTTGGTCTTTTCGCCGATCATAAAGAGCATGCCGAGCAGTTCCATGCCAGCTTCATAGCCGAAGTGGGCCGAGCGGATCTGCTCCCAGGTCTTGGCATCGAATTCGCCTTGCGGCGTAGTGCTGGCTAGCAGGTCGTTAAGCTTGAAGTATTCGTCGCGCGCCAAGCCAAGTTTCTCGCGCAGCGTCCGGTAAAAACGGATCGACTGCTGAAGGAGCTCATTATCATGCCCCCAGATGATCTCGGCCGCCGGTTTATGGGGGCGGAGCGCCATGTGCAGAAACTCGTAGGTCTCACTAAGAACCCCGAGCGGATTACGCAACCAGATGACCTTGCCGTTGTCAAAACGGAAGTTCTTAGTGTTGACGCTCAGCCAACCGGAAAGGAGATGCGGGTCGGCGAGGAGTCGCTCGATCGGCCGGGTGATCAGCGTCCCTTTGCGATCAAGGATAGCCGACATATTCTTGCGCTCTTTGGCCGCGACCTCGGGTTGATCGGCAAAACGATCGGAGATGAACTTGTCGTAGTGCTTCTTCATCTGCAAAAAGGCATAGATCGGATCGAGCTTGTTCGCTTCTTCCTTTAGGGTACCGACCAGGGTCAGGTAAGGGACGACAAAGCGCGTCGTCGGCTTGGCCATGACGTTGCGACCGAGGAACCAGCTGACCAGACCGTAGTGGAAGTTGAGGTTGGTCGCCAAGGCACTGCCGCGCAGCGTCGTGCTGCAAAGGACATCCGAGAGAGCCTGATAACTCTCCAGGCGATCGTGTCCTTTGGTCAACAACAAAGCAATATTCGAATCGTAGGCGCCAGCCACCTTGTATTTGACAAAGATACCGGTATCCGGGTTGACCATACAGATCCCCTGATCATCACGGACTTCGTCGTTGATCGGCTTCGACCAGTAACGAATCATCCCGCCGGCGTGCGGCGACAACGAATCGTCGGTGGCATTGAGACGGGCTTCGACCGAGGCATTATAGCGGACAAAACGCTCCGGCTTGGGGAGGCGCTCTTTATGCCGGGCCAGTAGCGCCATCGCTTCGACCAGGGACTCGACGACAAAGAAGTCATTCTTGTCTTTAGGATTGGTAAATTTCAGGCTGTAGCAGAGTTCGGTGACGCGATGCTCAACCTGGATGCGGGTATTGACTTCCATGAAGTAGTGACGATCGCGGTCAACGATACATTCAAAGGTCGAAGCCGAGTCGAGGCCGACCGCCAGACCGAAGCGGGCCGACTCTTCTTCCATCCGTTGCAGGACGTTGAGATCGCTCTCCAGGGCCGCAACTTCAGCTTTCTTGCCGGCCGCCTTGGCTTTGGCAATCGCCGCCAGCAGACCTTCCTGGGTGACGGAGACTTCGAGGAGTTTCTGTTCATGCATCTGCAGCGAGCAGTCGCGGCCGCCAAGGGAGACACACCATTCGCCGTTGCCGAGGAGCTGAATTTCGTTGTGGCGGGTCTGTTCGATATTGAGCTCGACGAGGACGTTCTTGTTGTCGCCGACGCCGTTCGCCTTGACTTCGTTGAGAACTTCGCGCACCAGCGTCGGCGCTTCCGCCGCCGCTTTGAGGATCATCTTCTCATCGGCATTCTTGGCAGCGAGGAGCGAGCCGCCGAGGATCCGCTGGCCCTTACCGCCGCCGCCGCCGATCGCCTTGATGCGGAACCGGCTGCGCGGATGTTTGCGGAAGAGTTCGGCAACTTCCTCCTGGACCTGGGCACAGAGCTCGTCGATGCTGTAAAGGTCGATCCCTTTGGCGTAGGAGGCCATAAGGATATGATCCGCCAGAGCTTCCAGAGGAAGATTGCTGTCAGTGAGGATAGCTTTGTCGCAGGCAAGGCCGTTGGCCTTGACGAGATCGACCAAATTTTCGCGGGCCGGATACTTCTTGACCAGAGTCCGGGCCGTGACATTGTTGATGCCGGGGGTGACGCTGACATTGACGGAGAGGGCGGTGCGCTTCGCTTCGTCCTTCTTGCCGGCGCGGGCCTGGGTCTTGGCGCAGGGGCCGATAAACTTCAATCCGGCCGCTTCGATCGCCGCCACGAACTCTTCATCTTCGGCCATGAAACCGTAGCCGGCAAAGATCGAATCGTAGTTGTTGTCATGGGCGATGCTGATGATCTGGTTGATCCGCTCGACGCGCTCTTCCTTGCTTGCTCCAGAGTAGTCGGGGACGCGGTGGACACGGCTCGAATCGGTGAGCTGGCGCAGTTCCGGGGCCAGAGCATTCGGATAAACGATGGAGTCCTTCTCGGAAAGGAGGATGCCGAAGTGGCTGATCCCCATCTCGGTGTAGACATCCATCGCCTCTTTGCGGATCGGACCACGGCAGACGATGAGGGGTTTGAGATCTTCACAAGCAAAAGAACGCACCCACTCGGAGGTCGACTGACTCAGTCGGCGATCGCGATGGATCAGAGGATTACTGGTATAATTTTCAGAAGCGTGAAACATAGGTCTCTATCTCCAATCTGCTAGTTTAAAGATCAATGGAACTCGCGCTGAACCGACTGCATCGCACAGGGCTGATAGTGGCGGAGGAAGAAGTTAAGATTTTCTCCCAGCACCTTGCGCAGATCGGTGGGCATGACGAGGGAAGAGATCGAGCCGAGACTGAGAGCTTCCTTGGGATTCATCAACTCTTTTTCGTAGCGCTGATTAAGTTCAATATCGCGGATCTTGAGCCATTCCGCTGTCTCTTTCTCGGCTTCGTTGCGGGCTTCGCCGGCATCCATGCCAGCAGCCACGCGCTCGGCAATCCCCTGCTTGAGACGGGCGGCGCCATCACTGCGCATCTTGCGGACTTCATCCTTGTAGACGAACTCCTTTCCGGCCGGGCCCATAACCGCGAGGCGGGTGGTCGGCAGAGCGAGGACGAGATCGGCACCGGTCGGATAGTTGTTGTAGGAAGCATAAGCGCCGCCGTAAGCATTACGGAGGATGAGGAGGATACGCGGGGTGCGGATGTCGACGATCGAGTCGAGCATGGCGCGACCGGCCTGGATGATGCCGCGGGTCTCCTGATCTTTGCCGGGGAGGAAGCCGGTGGTGTCCTCCATAAAGATCATCGGGATGTTGTAGATGTTGCAGAAACGGTTGAAGCGGGCAATCTTGTAAGCCGCGTCGATATCGATCTGGCCGGAAGCGACGGCACTGTTGTTGGCGACGAAACCGACGACGTTGCCGCCGAGGCGGCCAAAAGCGGTGACGACGTTGCGGGCGCGGTCGCGCTGCATCTCGAAGTAATCGCCATGGTCACAGATTTGCTGAATCAGGATCGAGACGTCAAAGGGGGTATTGAAGCCGGTCGGCGAGTTGAAGGCCTTCTTGAGCAGGGTGTTGATCTCCCAGGTTTTGCGATCAAGGGGATCACTGGTTTCCTGGAAGGGGGCCATAACCCGGTTGTTGTCGGGGAGATAAGAGAGGAGCTGAATGGCGGTGCGCAGGGCATCGACTTCATCCTCAACCGTCAGGTCAGCAACGCCGGTCTGGCCATGAACCAGCGGTCCCCCGAGCTCCTCCGGGGTGACATCTTCGCCGAGAACCGACTTAACCACGCCCGGCCCGGTCAAACCAAAGAAGGTGTCGTTCGGCTGAATAACAAAAGATCCCTGACGCGGCAGATACGAACCCCCGCCGGCGTTGAAACCGAACATGCACATGATCGAAGGGACGACGCCGCTGATCTTACGCAGGGCGGTGAAGGCCTCGGCATAGCCATCAAGGCCACCGACCCCGGCCGGGACAAAGGCGCCGGCGGAATCGTTCATGCCGATGACCGGAATCCCCTTCTCTCCCGCCATCTGGAAGAGGAGGGCGAGCTTGCGACCGTTGGTGGCGTCGATGGAACCGGCGCGGACGGTGAAGTCGTGACCATAAAGGGCAACATCGCGACCACGAATATTAAGGATGCCGGTGACCAGCGAAGCGCCGTCGAGATTCTTTCCCCAGTTCTGGAAAAGAATATTCGGCTCCTTCTCGGTGAGGACGTTGATCCGCTCCCAGACGGTCATGCGCTTTTTAAAGTGCTGCTTTTCAATCTGCTCAATGCTCACCGATTTGATCGGGCGCTGAATCAGGTCGTAACCTTCCTTCATCGCCTCTTCATAACCACCGGTCGCCCGGGATATTTCACCGGGAATATTGAATTCGACCTTCTCGGGCGGATCAAACGGGTTCTTCAGGGACGGCTTAATCGCTTGTTTCGACATGGGGCTCATTCCTTTGGCTGGACAAGAATAGGGGTTAGACCCAACAACGGGGAGGTACCGACGATGAAAATATAAAGTAGTTTTACGGAGCGGATATACCGAAAATGGTGCAAAATGTCAACAACAACATTTTATTCACGATAAATTATTTCATAAAGGTAAAATCGGTTTATTTTCGATAAAAATATTTCAAAAAAGCATTTGATGCGAAATCAAAACCTGTTTCCTCCTGCCTGTTCTACCCGTCTTCAGCCCTGCCAAAGCTGGCCTACATAAATACAAGCCCCACAGACACCCTTTGCACTTAAGTTGACTTTTATTCGCCATTCATTTACTTATTAGCATCCTAAGTCCCTTTGTCCTTACGGAGCTCCATTTGCCAGACCGTTCCTTCGACTTTCCTCTCGGCTTACGCCCCTGGCCGAACCCCCAGCGCTTGCGCCGTCCCCTGCTTAAAGAAGGTTATCTTCTCGAACGACTGGAAAATTCTCCGGATGCCTTTCGTCTGACTGCCGTCCTCGGGGCGGGCAAACTCACCGGTTTCTTTCAGGACTTCGGCCGGCTCCTGCCGGATGAAGCCTTCTTTGTTCTTGAGTTTTATGAAAATGATGGTGAGCTCAGCAGCGAAGAAGACGCGACACCCCGCGTCTACTATTCGGATTATCTCCCCACCGGAGAGATCGTTGAGGTCATCCGCCCCTACCTGTCCCGGCTCGTCCATGATGGTTTTGTCGGTTTCGGCCTCGCCAACAACCGTGCCGGCATCGAAATGTTCTGCTCGGAAGAGAAGGTTGTGACCTGCTTTACCGACAATCCCCTGCGCCTCACCCATCTGTTGACCCGCCATGGCCTGCCGCACAAGGAGCACCTGCCGCTCCCCGCCGACTTCGGCCACGACCACCTCTCCCTCCTTTGCCATCACCGCATGCAGCTACCGGCCCCTTTCGCGGCCATGACTCCCAACCAGCTTGACTACCTGGTCTTCTGCCGGGAGATTATTGAGCAGCTCGAAATGTACCCGGTCGAAGAGTCCCTCTCTTTCTTTTTGAGCCGCAAAGAGCAGGAGGAGATCGCCCGGCGACTGGCAGAGCGGCCGGAATTTTCCCAGGTGATTGAACTGGCTGAAGGGGATTTCGGTGTCCTTCTCTTTGACTGGAAAGACTTTGTCAACGCCTGCGCGGCCGGCTTTGACGGTGATCTTGCTGATTATCAGTTTGGCCTGCAATTGCGCGATCTCCTGCAGTTTGTCAGTGAAGGGGTAAGCGAACCCCTCCAGCACAAACTGCAAGAGGTCATGGCTGAAAGTGACGCCATCTTTCGCAGCCTCCTTCAGGATCAACGCAAGCGGATCGATGCCCCCGGCTCGATCCCGATACGCTCCGATCGCTTCTGGTGCCACGGCGTGATTGCCGCCCAGGGCGCTAATCTGCGCCGCGACCTGATCCGCAGCGGCTGGTATAAGTAATTCATGAAATCGACTTCGATCCGACCGACCATCGCCATCCTCGCAGCCGTCCCCCAGGAGACGGAACTGATCCGCTCCTATTGGGGGCCGTGGAAGGTCTCGGATCTGGGTGGATTCCATCTTTACAAACGCAAGTCTGCGGGGATGACGCTCGAACTTCTGCACAGCGGTGTCGGCAAAGCCAATGCGGCAGCTGCTGCCACGCTTTTGGCCCTGCACCAGCCGCAAGCACTGTTGATGATCGGCTGCGGCGGCGCCCTCCCTGGCAGCCGCTTGCAGGTCGGCGATCTCGCCCTGGCCAGCAGCGAAATCTTTGGCGACGAAGGGGTGCTGACGCCACAAGGATTTCAAGATCTCGCGGCAATGCGCCTCCCCCTGCTCAGCAGTTCCTCTCCCCCCCTGTACAATACCTGCCCCGTCGATCCGGACTGGCAGCAGCGCGCGGGGGAGCAATTAACGCCCTTTGCCGCGGCCGCAGGGATTACATTGGCTACCGGCCCCTTTGTCACGGTCTCGACCTGTTCAGGGACGACCGCCGGCGGCGAAATCCTTTCCCGGCGCAGCGGCGGCATCTGTGAAAACATGGAGGGAGCAGCGGCCGCTCTGGTCTGCGCGCGCGCCAATATCCCCTTTTGTGAAGTGCGCGGCATCTCCAACCTTGTCGAAGATCGCAACCTTGAGCGTTGGAATCTCGCCGGCGCCGCAGAGATTGCCCAACAAGCTCTCATTGCCCTGTTGTGCACCGAACCCGGTCAGGTCTCTGCATGAACTCTTCGACCCTGCGTCTCGGCTATTCGCCCTGCCCGAACGACACTTTCATCTTTTATGCCTTGATGCATGGCCGCATTCCCCTGTCCGGCTGCAGCATTCGGGAAGAACTTGCCGATGTCGAGACCCTCAACCGCCGCGCCCTGGCCGGTGAACTCGACCTGACCAAGATTTCCTATCACGCCTTAGGGCACCTGCGTAACGAGTACGCCCTGCTGCGTAGCGGCGGCGCCCTCGGCCGCGGCTGCGGACCGCTGGTTGTGGCCCGTCAAGCGACAAGCCTGGAGCGTCTGCGCGGCGGTTTGATCGCCATCCCCGGTGAACTGACGACGGCGAATCTGCTTCTGCAACTGCACGGCGCCGGCTATGAGCGACTCCAGGTCCTCCCCTTCGACAAGATTGTCGCAGCAGTGGCGAAGGGCAGCGTCGATGCCGGCCTGATCATCCACGAATCGCGCTTTACCTTTGCCGAACAGGGTCTGGTCGCCGTCGAAGATCTCGGCGCCTGGTGGGAAGAGCTCACCAGCCTGCCGATCCCTCTCGGCGGCATCCTCGCCCGGCGTTCCCTCGGGCGCGAAGTCATTACAGAGGTGGAGGGCGCCATCCGGGCCAGCGTCCGCTATGCCTTCGACCATCGAGAAGAAGCGCGCTCCTACATTCGCGCCCATGCCCAGGAACTCGATGACGCGGTCATCCAGCAACACATCGATCTTTATGTGAATCATTTTTCCCTCGATCTTGGCGAGGAAGGTTTGGCCGCGGTCCATGAACTTTTACACCGCGCCACAGCAGCGGGGATTATCCCCCCCTCTTCCCTCCCCCTCGGCACCCTGTAGAGCCAGCAAAGGATGAACCCATGAACCAGTTCAACGACCCCCGCTACAAAAAACTCCTCAAAAAATTCGAGGGGATGACCCGCACCGAGATCATCTCTCGCCTCAAATGGGTCAAGGACCGTAACCTCACCTATCGGGCGGCACACGCAGCGATCATGCTTTCGGCGGAGGCCACCGGCCTCCCCTACGGCAAGATTGCCGAAAAGGTGGCGGAGAACCACGGCTTCAGCAATTGGCTCACCCTCAAGTGTCTACTGCTGATGAAGGCCAAGTTCGACATCAAAGTCGACGAAATCCCCCCTTACCCCAACAAAAACTGGAAAGAGGTGGCAAGCGGCATCGTCAAACGCAAAAAAGCTCCTGAAGCTCCGACTGACATCTAAACCCTCGGAACAATCAGAAACGCCCCGGACAACGACGGATTGTTCGGGGCGTTTCTGTTGTCATCAGCTTTTTTAATCAAGAAAACCATTTTCTCCTTCCCTCCTCGGCCGAGTCAGCTATAATCTTCTCCATCTAGGGTTTTAAACAGTTATTCTTCTTACTGGAGGACAGCATGATTACTCTCTTTGAAAAGACGGCGATGATGGGCATGGGGGCACTCTCCCTCAGCCAAAAGAAGGCAGAGGAACTCCTCGGCGAACTGAAGGAGCGGATCGGCTGCAGCGAAGAAGAAGGACGGGCTCTGCTCGAAAAGTTAAAAGCGCAGGCCGAGGAGCAAAAGAATCTCCTCACCAAGGCGGCTGAGGAAGAAGTTCAAAAGGCCTGTGACCGCTTGGGTCTGGTCCGGCGTGAAGAGTTTGAACGTCTGGCCGCCCGGCTTGATGCTCTGGAAAAGCGGGAGGCGCCACAAGACCCGGCATGCTGAATGTCTTCGGTTTCAACCGCAACCTGCGCAACCTGAAACGCACCCGCACCATCTTTGCGGTCCTGGCGAAGTACGGACTCAACCATCTCTTTGATGCCCTGCATGTCAGCGATTACCTCCTCGCCGCCAAGGTCATGCTCGGTCGCCGCCGCGGCCAGGAGATGGAGCGGCTCAGTATGCAGGTGCGTTTGCGCCTGGCGATGGAGGAGCTCGGCCCGACCTTTATCAAACTTGGTCAACTCCTTTCGACCCGCCCTGACCTGATCCCCGCTGATTATGCCGAAGAGCTTGGCAAACTGCAGGACCAGGTGACACCGATCCCCTTTGCGCCCCTTGGCGCGCAGATCGAAAGCGCCCTGCAACAGCCGTTAAACGTCTTTTACGCCTTTATCGATGAAACCCCCCTCGCGGCCGGCTCCATTGCCCAGGTTCATCGCGCCCGCCTGCACAGTGGTGAAGCGGTGGTTATCAAGGTGCGACGCCCTGACATTGAAGGGATTATCGAGACCGATCTCGATATCCTCGCCAGTCTCGCCGCCATGATCGAGAAACACGATCCGACCTTGGCACATTATGAATTGAGCGGGGTGGTGCGCGAATTGCGCCGGGTGCTGCGCAACGAGATCAACCTGACGCACGAAGGGCAGATTATCAAGCGCTTTGCCACCTACTTCGCCAAGGACCGAACTGTGCGCCTGCCGCAGGTCTATGCCGAACTCACCGCCGAGACCGTCCTGACCCTCGAATATATCGACGGCATCAAAGTTTCGGATCGCGCTGCCTTGATCGAAAAAGGCCACAAACCCGAGGAGATCGCCCATAATGGCGCGGTCTTCTTTCTCAAACAGGTTCTGGATTTTGGCATCTTTCACGGCGATCCTCATCCCGGCAACTTCTTCATCCTCGAAGACGGTATCATCTGCATGCTCGACTTTGGCATGGTCGGTCACCTCAGTGAAGATGTCCGCGATTATCTGGTCGATCTCCTGCTGGCGGTCCTCGGTCGCGATCCCGACCGGATTGTCAGCCTCCTGTCCTGCTCGGGGGATCTTCCCGATGAAGTCAATCTGCCGAATCTGCGCCATGACCTCGCTTTCTTTATCGACAACTACTACGACATCCCGCTGCACGAGATTAATACCGGCCGACTGCTGGATGAATTCTTCGGAATTCTCAGCCTCTACCGGATCCGCTTCTCTCCTGACCTGATGCTTTTGGCCAAGGCCCTGGTCACCATCGAAGGGATCGGGCGCAAACTCGATCCCGACTTCAACATGATCGTTCACCTCAAACCCTTCATGGAGAAGATCGTCCGGGAAAAAGCCAGTCCTTCCTATCTCGGCAAAGAGGCCTCGCGCGTTCTCGTCTCCTTTGCCACCTTGTTCAAGAACCTGCCGCGCGACCTGCAAGCCTTTATCAACCGCCTGAACCATAATCGCTTCAAAATCGATCTCGAACATCGCGGACTTGATCGTCTGATCAACGATCTTGACCGCTCCAGCAATCGCATCTCCTTCAGCATGCTCATCGCCGCCCTGATTATCGGCTCATCGCTGATCATGCAGACCGAAAAGGGGCCGCTCCTCTTCGGCTTCCCCGCCCTCGGCTTCATCGGTTACTCCATCGCCGGATTTCTCGGGCTCTGGCTGGCGATTGCCATTCTCCGCTCCGGACGGCTCTAGCCGCTGTGGCCTTTGCGACACGCCGCGCCGGGATTGCAGCACAACAGCTACAGTCGACACCGCCAGATAATTCACAAATCAACTGCAATTATAAATACTTATCACAGCACCATCCTTAGGCATAATCCATGCAGAAACATCTGTATCCCAGCAAAACGGAGGATACGATGCTTTATCAAACCACCCTGGCACAATCGATCACCTTTGACGGAATCGGCCTTCACTCGGGCCGGGCCATTCGTATGACCTTGCGCCCTGCCGAAGCCGGCCGCGGCATTGTCTTTCACCGCAGCGAAGGGACGAAGACCGTCTCGATCGAAGCGATTTCGGCCAATGTCGTCGACACCCGCCTCGCCACCGTCCTCGGCAAGAATGACCTCAGCGTCTCGACCGTCGAGCACCTCCTCGGTGCCCTGCGCGCTCTCGGGATCGACAACCTGCATATCGATATCAACGGCCCGGAAGTGCCGGTGATGGACGGCAGCGCCGCCCCCTTTATCAGTGCCCTGCAGCAAGCCGGCCTTGTGCAGCAACGCCGCGAGCGCAAATATCTTGTCATTCGCAAACCCTTCACCATCGTTGATGGCGATAAATCGGTATCGGTCACCCCTTCCCGTTTTTACCGGATCAGCTGTGAAATCGACTTCAACCATCCGGCCATCGGCCGGCAGCAGCGCACCATGAAGATCGATGCGGAGAGCTTCGTCAAAGAGATTGCCGGTGCCCGCACCTTCGGTTTTTTGCGCGAAGTCGAATACCTCAAATCGGTGGGGCTTTGCCGCGGCGGTTCCCTGGAGAATGCAGTCGTCCTTTCCGATGCAGAGGTTCTGAATCCGGAAGGATTGCGCTGGGTCGACGAATTCGTCCGCCACAAGATTCTGGATTCTGTCGGCGACTTCAGCCTGGCCGGTTATCCGCTCATCGGTCATATCCACGCCGTCAAACCCGGTCACGACATGAACCACCGCTTCATTGAAGGACTTCTCGCCGCGAAAGACTGCTGGCATCTGGTCAGCGCCACCCGCGAAGTCGAACACACCTACTGCGCAGCCCTGCCGGCCATGGCCCACGCCTGAGCTAATCAAATATCCTTAAACGAGAAAGAGCGGGCAGTCTTCGGACTGTCCGCTCTTTCTCGTTGTTAGCATCATGGTAGAGGCAGACCTGTGTGTCTGCCCGTCTTGAGTTTAATTACCCCGTCTGCAGCACGGCAACCACCTGGGCCAGAGCCTGGGCACGGTGGCTGATGCGGTTCTTCTCTGCCAGAGGAATCTCGGCCAGGGTCCGCTCATTGCCGGCGACAACAAAGAGCGGATCATATCCAAACCCTTCCGTCCCCCGCAGTTCACTGATGATTCGTCCCTCCAACCGCCCCGCAAAGGTTTGACAACTCCCGTCCGGCCCACAAAGCGCCATGACACAGACAAAGGCCGCGACCCGTTGCTCCGGCGGCAGCGTCGCCAGCGCAGCAAGGAGCTTGCGATTGTTAGCGGCATCATCGGCATCTTCCCCGGCATAACGGGCCGAATGGATCCCCGGCGCCCCGGCCAAGGCGGCAACTTCCAGACCGGAATCGTCGGCCAGAGTGAGACAACCGGTCAGGCGGGCAATCGTTGCCGCCTTCTTCGTGGCATTCTCCGCAAAGGTGAGGCCATCTTCGACAACTTCAGGGAGCTCGGGAAATTCAGCCACCCCGCGAACTATAATCTGCAACGGCGCAAGGAGGGCCGCAATCTCTTTGAGCTTGCCGGGATTGCGGGTGGCTACGATCAGTTCCATTACCCCTCCGCCAGAGAGGCTTGCTGCATCCGGGTGAGTTCCGCACACCCCTGCAGAGCGAGATCCCGGAGAAGATCGAGCTCAGCGCCGGTAAAGGGTTCCGCCTCGGCCGTCCCCTGCACCTCGACAAAACGGCCATCGCCGGTGACGACCACGTTCATATCGACATCAGCACGGGAATCTTCTTCGTAACAAAGATCGAGCATCGGCACACCGCCGACGATGCCGACACTGACAGCGGCGACTGTATCCTTGAGCGGGGAAGCCTTGAGTTTCCCTTGTGCCACCAGACCGTTAAGGGCATCGGCGAGGGCAACCCAGGCACCGGTAATCGCGGCAGTGCGCGTCCCGCCATCGGCCTGAATAACATCACAATCGATCTGAATGCTCCGCTCTCCGAGGGCGGTGAGATCGATGACCGCCCGCAGCGAGCGGCCGATCAAACGCTGGATTTCGTGGGTGCGCCCCCCCACCTTCCCCTTGGTCGATTCGCGCGGGGAGCGGGTATGAGTGGCGCGGGGGAGCATGGAATATTCTGCCGTCACCCAACCCTGCCCCTTGCCGCGCAGAAAGGACGGGACACTCTCTTCGATCGTGGCATTGCACAGCACCTTGGTGGCTCCGAACTCAACAAGGACAGACCCTTCGGCGTAACGGGTAAAGTGGCGATTCAGGGTAATCGGCCGTAATTGCTCAAAGTTGCGACCATCATTGCGTAACTGGGACATCCGTAATTCTCCTTGGCCGCTTGGCGGCATAATTTTTGACCCCGAGGGCCAGAGCCCTGGCAATCCGTTCCTGCCCGTCAGGACTGCTGAGCAGGCCGAATTCGTCGGGGTTGGTCAGGTAACCGAGTTCGAGCAGGACGGCCGGGAAGGGCGTCCGGTTGAGCGGGGACAAAGTGACGCGCTCAAAAGTACAGTCGGCCACCCCGGCCCCCTGCAAGGCGGCGTCGAGACTTTGTGCCAACAGGAAACTATTCTCTTCGTTGTCGCGTAAAGGGAGAAAATAAATTGTGCAGCCGTGCGTTTGTGAACTTTTCCAGGCACTCATGTGCAAGGAAACAAGGAGGTTTTCCGCCGGCGCACCATGGATCTTCCCGGCACGACGCGACAAAGGGACGACATAATCACCATCCCGCGTTAAGCGCAGTGGGGCCAACCCCTCCATCTTGAGGAGTTTTTCAAGCCGCAGCGCCAGGGCCAGAGTCAGATCCTTCTCCTTGACCCCCTCAGGGCTGATGGCGCCGGGATCATCGCCGCCGTGGCCGGGATCAATGACTATCTGCTGTAACGGCAGTGGCGGCGGCAAGGCGTCATCAGCGTCGTCCAGCCAAAAGTTATCCCGATGATTGGCAGCAGCATCCGGATTGATATAGGTAATTTCGAGGTCCAAAAGACGCGGCAGATGCGTTGTGACCACCTCCTCCGGCACACAAAGTTCTCCCGCAAAAAAACGCGGGGGCTGCTTCAGGACTAGAGAACGATTACCGTAGCGGAGCTTGCGACTCCCGGGCGCCAGCAGGATCTCCCCACCCGCTGCCTTGATCCGGTAAAGGCGCTTGGCGCCATCCCAAACCCCGCTGAGCTGTAAAGGCGGCAGAATCTCGCGCAGTGACAGAAAGACGATGCCGTCATGCAAATAGACGGAACGAATCTGCACGGGGGCTCCTCCGGCCAAGCGGATTTCAACAACGGCACAAGCGGAGCTGACAGTGCAGAGCAGAAAAAAAAGAAAGGGGACGATACGGATCATGCGGAGCGGATAATTTCGACCAGAAGTTCTGCCACCCCGCCCATATCGGCCAGGGCCACCGATTCGTTGACGGTATGAACATCGGTCATACCGGTGGCGAGGATGACGGTTTCGATCCCGAGGGCATTAAAGATATTGGCATCAGAGCCGCCGCCGCCGGGGAGGAGCTCGAGCTGACGCCCCAGGCGATGCGCGGCGGCAACCGCCCCCTGTACCAGGGGGGAATCGGCAGAGACGGCCATACGCGGATATTCCGCAACGACCTGACAATCGGCTTCAGGCCGAATGAGGACACCATCGATCGTGCAAGCCGCGGCAGCCACCGCTTCTTCGACCGCTGTCACCATTTGCCGGGTCTGCATCTCCAGCTTGAGCGGATCGTGACTGCGCACCTCGCCCTTGACTTCGACACGGCGCGGAATGATGTTGGTGGCGATGCCGCCACGGATCGTCCCGATGTTGGCGGTCGTTTCAAAGTCGATGCGACCGAGGGCCATCCGGCTGATCGCCTGCGCTGCGATGGCAATGGCCGAGATTCCGGCCTCCGGGGCAATGCCAGCATGCGCTTCTTGGCCGGTGATGGTGAAATGGAGTTTGTTGGCGGCCGGCGCGGACAGGATCAGCTTGTCGATGCCCGAAGTATCGAGAGCAATGCCCCGCCGGGATACCAACCGTCCGACGTCAAGCTGCTTGGCGCCGAGGAGGCCGACCTCTTCACAAACCGTCACGACCACTTCAAGGGGACCATGCGGGATCTGCTCTTCGCGAAGGATCTCCAGAGCTTCGATAATCTCGGCAATTCCGGATTTGTCATCGGAACCGAGAATCGTTTCACCGGCACTGGTAAAGATGCCGTTCTGCAGCTGCGGCTGGACATTGGCGCAGGGTTCGACAGTATCCATGTGTACCGAGAGCAGCAGCGGCGCTGTATCCCGGCCGGTGCCGGCAAAACGGACGATGAGATTACCGGCTTCTCCGCCGATTTTGGCGCCGGTTCCATCCCATTCGGTCTCCCCCCCCAGCGCTGAAAAGCGCTCGGCCAGATAGCGGGCCATCGCCCCTTCGCGGCGTGAAGGGCTGCTGATGGCCGCCTGACGGGCAAACTCGCGGCTGAGTCGGTCAAGATTAAGCATAAAGTTTCCTTTGGCAAAAAAATCTGTTCCGTTTTTAGACCAGTTGGTGAACAGATGCAACCGGGAAAGAAAGAAAAAGGTGGATTAATGGGGCGGCGGTGACGCCTCCTCCCGGGGACGACTCGGCGGCTGCGCCCCCTTTTTACCATGGAAATCGGCGATCAGACTAAAGAAGAGGGCGGGAATCGGGGTAAAACTATCGTCTTCGGAAAAACGGAGTTTAGTCCCGGTTTCAATATAAAGCCAATCCTTGTAACCCAGTTCTTTCCAGGCAAAGACGACAAGATATTGCGTCATCTGTTTTTTTGGCGAAGTTTCACCCCGGGCTTCCAGTGAAAGGATATAGCCACGCTCTCTTTCGAGTTGCCGAAGATAAGAGAGTGAATGGACGTGCTCAAAACCATTGGACTCTTGCGACAGAGTCCCTTCCTGATGCAAGCGGATGATGGCTCCCGGTTTGAGGGCATAATCGAGATCGTAACGGGTCGTCTCGCCAAAGCCGCTCGACTCACGCCAAAAGAGCGATTGTCCGGGCTGCCAAAGAAATTTTCTCCCCAGGGGAATGCGCAGCTGACCACTTAATTCGTTGTAGGGATCAAGGTCCGGAAAGAGGCGCACACCGAGCTGGTTCTGCGCCAGATAGATATTACTTTTGGTAAAGACAAAACGTAGCGCCGTATTAAATCCAAAACGGACGCGGGTGGATTCGATTGTCGGCAGATAAAAAGGGCTGGTGGACTTTTCCTCCTCCGTACGATTTAAATCCTCTCCCTCACCGCTAAAGTAGAGACTGACATGTTCTTCCAATCGGGGCAGGACAATCCGGGCACTGAGCCGCTGCAGGAGCAAAAGATCTCCGTTACTGTCGACCTGCAGCCCGAGTTGTGCCAGAACCCGCGTGCGGCGGTAATCAAAACGGCGATTATCGGGATTCAAAAAGAAGCAGTCGAGATATTCTGAAAGGGAAACCAGTCTTTCGGTCGTCTCCAGATGAAATCGATCCGCAACCCGCGCAATCATGCCGGTCTCCTCCTCAGGCGCGGGGAGAGCCTCGGGAAGCTCTTGCGCTGTAGCCGGCGCCGCCAGCAGGATCAGGAGAAAAAATCCGAACAAATATTTCAACCAGCCACTCCTCTTCAGAGATTTTCAACAAAAAACCGGATGAAGCGCACCTGTCCTTCTTTCGGCACCCGCTCTGGACCATCTTCATTCATTCCGGCTCTTCTCCGCACTGACTTTCGCCCATATTTAAGGCAGCGCAGAACAAAGCACAAGTGCTATATTCTGATGCACTCGTAAATTCTATCTGTCATCCCCGAATGCTTCTATCGGGGATCCATGATTTCGGTAGATTACAAACTGGATTCCCGCTCAGAATCACTGCGGGAATGACATTTTGCGAGTGCATTACATTTTAATTGTGAGCGCGCCCCTTGCGTGACGAAAAGATCCTCAGCGGCTGGAACGGCCTGACCATCGCCGCCCTCGGGCGCGGCTTCGCCATCACCGGCAAGGAGGAGTGGCGCGCGGCTGCCGTAGCAGCGGTCGCTGCTATCCGCGGCCGTCTGGTCGATCGCCACGGCCGTCTGCTGCGCTGCGCCCATGCCGGGGTCGCCGCCATCCCCGCTTTTCTCGAAGATTACGCCTTCTACGTCTGGGGATTGATCGAGCTGTATCAGGCGACCCTGCGGGAGGAGTTTCTCGACGATGCCCTGCAGCTGAGCAAGGAGATGCTCCGCCTCTTTGCCGCCCCGGATGGCGGCCTCTACAGCGTCGGCAGCGACGCCGATGATCTGCCGCTGCGCATGCAGAGCGCCGTCGACGGCGTCATCCCCGCTGGCACCGGCATCCTCCGCTCGCAGATGGGGAGCATTCAGCAACAGCCCCTCTCGCACCTCTTCTCCCTCTGCACCCTCGACTTTCTGCACGGCCCACCGCTGGAGATCACCCTGCACGGCGGCACCGCCGACCAGCAAGACACCATCGTCCACAGCGTCGCGCAGCGTTTCCTGCCGAATCTGGTGTTGCGGCGCGGCCGGCGCGAGGGAGAATTACAGATCAACGTCTGCGCCGAAGGGAGCTGCCGCCCGCCTCTGGCTGATCTTGCCGAACTGGAAGCGCTGCTGGATGAGCTGGCTTGATCGGGAAGATCAATAGTTCTGGGAAAGGGCGGTTTCACACGGATGAGACGGATTGGACGGATAAGGGCGGATCAAGCAG
>JACUTW010000123.1 GCA_014859605.1 Desulfuromonadales bacterium | reverse complement strand
CTAACCAGGGTCAGGCTAACCTTTCTGCTATTTATTCAGCTTTCAGCTCTTTTCGGGCAGGGCCTAACCAGGGTCAGGCTAACCTTTCTGCTATTTATTCAGCTTTCAGCTCTTTTCGCAATTTTTCTACTTGTCGGCCAATGCTCTCATCCTTTGCCCCCTGGTCACGAAGTCGTCGACCAACCCGCCCCAAGGGCGCAATATCGCGGTGCAGCATCCTCGCTAATTCGGTAAGGGAAAGATGAGGCATTTCCTGAACTAACAGTGAAGCCATAGCCCGTGCCTCGGTGTACGGTCTGCTCTTCCCCGGCGCCTGTAACTCTTCAAGCGATTTCCCATACATGCAGGAAACTGCGGAAAGGATGTCAGCTACGGTCGTTGTCTGCCGCTGCTGGTTCGCCTTACCGAGTGCTGCGTCGATAAAATTGTCATCCCCGAGTAGCCGCCCTTCACACGTCCCACTGTGGAAGTCATCTCGCCGGCCCTCCCCTAATCCGTCTGCGATAAAGGCAGTATAAGCCGATCTTGCTTTTCCGATGTTCGGTGCCAACATCGACAGGACCCACTCGGTCGTCAGCCACGGGAGCGTCTCTTTTCCGAGATAGGCGCGGTGCCCTGTCCAAGGCCAATCATCGACTGAGGGGACAATACCTGCCCTGACCGGATTCAGGTGAACATAGCGAACAAGTTCGAGCAGATAAGGATCTGCATCAATGAGAAGAGCCTTATATCGCCCCTGAAAAACGTGCATAACCGGGGTCAGGCTAACCTTTCTGCTATTTATTCAGCTTTCAGCTCTTTTCGCAATTTTTCTACTTGTCGGCCAATGCTCTCATCCTTTGCCCCCTGGTCACGAAGTCGTCGACCAACCCGCCCCAAGGGCGCAATATCGCGGTGCAGCATCCTCGCTAATTCGGTAAGGGAAAGATGAGGCATTTCCTGAACTAACAGTGAAGCCATAGCCCGTGCCTCGGTGTACGGTCTGCTCTTCCCCGGCGCCTGTAACTCTTCAAGCGATTTCCCATACATGCAGGAAACTGCGGAAAGGATGTCAGCTACGGTCGTTGTCTGCCGCTGCTGGTTCGCCTTACCGAGTGCTGCGTCGATAAAATTGTCATCCCCGAGTAGCCGCCCTTCACACGTCCCACTGTGGAAGTCATCTCGCCGGCCCTCCCCTAATCCGTCTGCGATAAAGGCAGTATAAGCCGATCTTGCTTTTCCGATGTTCGGTGCCAACATCGACAGGACCCACTCGGTCGTCAGCCACGGGAGCGTCTCTTTTCCGAGATAGGCGCGGTGCCCTGTCCAAGGCCAATCATCGACTGAGGGGACAATACCTGCCCTGACCGGATTCAGGTGAACATAGCGAACAAGTTCGAGCAGATAAGGATCTGCATCAATGAGAAGAGCCTTATATCGCCCCTGAAAAACGTGCCCGGTTCGTCCTTGCGTGGCGTTGATCCATTTCGTGTAGCGCAGCGAGATGTTCTGCATGATGCGGGAGAGGGGCATTTCCCCGACCTCCATAACCAGATGGATGTGGTTTGTCATCAGACAGAACGCGTGGAAACGACAGCCGAATGTCTCCGCTGCAGATTGGAGGATTAAATAGAGACGATACCGATCACGATCGGCAAAGAAGACAGGAGCGCCGGCATTCCCACGGAGCATAACGTGATACACGGCGCCGGAAAAATGAATACGGAGTTTACGAGCCATACGGGAACCTTATCACGAAATAGCAGAAAAGCAAACCTGACCCCGGTGTGACCTCACGGTGTGACCTTGTGACCTCAGCGATTTTTCAGAAAGGGAGTTCGTACAAAGGAGCAGCATCCTTCCCCGGCTGAGCAGTCTTCTGCTGCGGCTGCGGTTTATCATTTTCCGGTTTTTTCTTCGCCTCGCGTAAATCGCTGGTCGTCTTCACCGATCCGTCGACATCGAGATAAAAGGTTCCAGCGTAAGGGTCGACCGGTATCTTCGCGATCACACGCTCGGCCACCAGATCCTGCAGGGATGCGGGCGGCTTCCCCATCTTGGCAGCATACAACTCCACTGCCTTTTCCAGTGCGAGAATGCCATGTAAGGCCTCAAGACGGATCCGGTAGTTCTTCTTGATCCCTTCATCCTCCTCATTTCGCAACATTTCTTCGAGAAAGATGACGGCATTCTCGGTCTGCCTCCCTTTGACTGCCAGACGCGTTGCCAAACTCGCCACCAAAGGGGCCGCGCCCGGTCGTTTGGACGATTCCATCAAATAAACGCTGGCCTGTTCGTTTTCCTGGAGGAAATAAAACGAATTGAATCCGGCAAAGAAAGGGAGCATCCAGTCCCAGTCACGCGTGCGAATACCTTTTTCCAGGAGGAGATTGGTCTCGCGGACGAGATGCCCATCCCAGGTCAAACTGGCCTGAGCGACATAATAAGGATCAAGAAAATAAGGATCGAGATCAGTGGCGGCGGAGAGGTCGCGATACAGGCCGCGCCACTCCGACTCTTTAACGCTGTGCGGCCAATTATCGCGTTCAAAGGTGCTCCCCAGAAAGACCAGGGCCCGCAGAAACATGAAATCAGACGCCAGACCGTCAAACTCCAGGGCGGTGAGCTTGAGAATCGGTGCGGGGATGGCATAGGCGGTCTCTTCCCCCTGCGGCAAGGCTTTCCATGCACTGCCGGCGCTGCGCAGACTGGCGACGTGGAGAGGGAGGAGGACACAGAGAAGGAGGATCGGCACAACCCGGCGCATCTTACGGGAACTCCCGCTTGCTGAAGATCAACGTTGCCAAAAGCATGGCAATGGCGGTGTAACCGAGGCCATAGGTCACGGTCCAGCCGATCGTTGCCAGCGGCACGGTCAGGCCATGCGCTGCCTGGGTTTTGATGTCGAAAAGGGAGAGGTTGGGGAAGAGATAATAGACCCCCTGCACCAACTTGACAGTGAAGGGCGTTACCTGGATCCCGACCTGCTGCGGTGCCTCAATCAGAGCTTTTACATCGTTGATGCCATGACCGATCAAGTAAGAAAGGATGGTCAAGACCAGGGTGAGAAAAGAGGTCGAGACAAAGGAGGCAAAGAGGAAGCTTAAAGCGGTGAGGAGGATCAGCGACAAAGTCGTCAAGGCGATGGACAGGAAGATCGACGCCCAGGAAAAGTGCGCAAAATAATCGGGGTAGGTGATTTTGGTCAACTGGATGGCGGCGACGGCAAAGAGACTGACGATGGCGATCGTGGTGACGATGAGGAGGACCATGCCGAGAAACTTGCCAAAGAGATACTGCGGGCGGGAAATCGGCCTTGACAGCACCATATAGATGGTACGCCGGTCGAGATCTTTGGCCATGAGGTTGATGCCGACGAAGAGGACGAGGAGCAGACCGCTCAAAGCAATCGTTGAGAGGGCCATGTCGACCATGACCTTGCCAACCTCCTGCATGATCATCCCCGCCACCAGATTACCGGCAATGAGCAGCAGCAAAGCAAAGATGGTGATGCCGTAGATCGCCCGGTTTCTGATCCCCTCTAGAAAGGTGACTGCCGCCACCGGCCACAGACTCATAATGTCACCCCTTCACCGGCTTTAGCGACTTCGTTCAAGAAGACCTCTTCCAGAGTCGTGCCACTAGCGAGAAGTTGATCGACCCGCTCTACCCGCCGCAAGCGGCCGCCGACGATAATGCCGTAGCGGTCGCAGAAGCGCTCGATATCGGTGAGGATGTGGGAAGAAAAGAAGACCGTCTTCCCCTCCCCTTTCAACTCGACAATCAGATCGCCGACCATCTTGCGGCCGATCGGGTCGAGGCCGCTCATCGGTTCATCGAGAATCACCACCTGCGGATCGTGAATCAGCGCCAGCGCTAGTCCAGCGCGCTGCACCATCCCCTTCGAATAAGTGCGCAGCGGCCGCTTGCGCGCGCTATGCAGATCGACCTTGTGCAGCAGCACTTCGCTGCGCTCTTTGACCTGTGTCGCCGAGAGACCGGCACTGCGCCCGCCAAACCACAGCAACTCTTCGGCGGTGAGGTAGTCGTAAAAATAGGGGTTCTCGGGCAGATAGCCGACCTGGCGTCGCGTCTCTTTATGGCGCACATCGAGGCCGTTGATGGTGGCACGGCCGCAATCGGCAAAGATCAGGTCGATGAGAATCTTGATGGTCGTCGACTTGCCGGCACCGTTCGGGCCGAGAAAGCCGAAGACCTCGCCGCTTGCCACCTGCAGATGGAGATCTTGCAGGGCGACGACTTTGCGCCGCGAGAAGCTATCGAGGAAACTCTTGGAAATACCCTCAATCTTTATCATTGCAGAATTCCTGATTCAGCTGGGGCGTTGCATGCAGAGAGGGAGCAAAAAGCTAAAAAACGGGGGAGGCTTGTAAGCCTCCCCCGTTATCAAACAATAAGCAGGTTTGCTTGAAGCTTACATAGCCGTCCAGTTGGCAGCCGGGGCGTCACCGCCGCCATCAGTACCGCCAAGATCGTCCTGATTAACAACGGCAGCAGGAATG
>JACUTW010000122.1 GCA_014859605.1 Desulfuromonadales bacterium | reverse complement strand
CACCCGTCACCCGTCACCCGTCACCCGTCACCCGTCACCCGTCACCCGTCACCCGTCACGCGTCACGGATCACAAACAGAAGGATGAAACCGTTGAAATACCGAGTCAGTCTGGTGAGCCTCGGCTGCGCCAAGAACCTGGTCGATGCCGAAGTCATGCTCGGCCATCTGCCCGCCGAACGTTTTGAGGTGATCACTGACGAAGGTCAGGCCGAGATCATCATCGTCAATACCTGCTCCTTTATCAAGGAAGCGAAGGAAGAGTCGATCGAAACGATCCTTGATCTCGCCGAACATAAAAAGAACGGCAACTGTCAGTTGCTGGTCGTCTGCGGCTGTATGCCGCAACGTTACCGCGAAGACCTTGAAACTTCGATGCCGGAGGTCGATCTCTGGCTCGGCACCGGCGATGTCCCCCGTGTGGTTGAGTTGATCGAAGCTAAGCTCGCCGGCTCTCTGGCGGAAGGCGAGACCTTTGCGCCACCGAACTGGCTCTATGACCATACGACACAACGGGTGCGTTCTTCGCCGCATTATACGAGCTACGTCAAGATCGCCGAAGGGTGTGACAACCTCTGCTCTTATTGCGTGATCCCTTCCATTCGCGGGCCGTTGCGTTCCCGATCGATTGCTTCGGTGGTCTCTGAGGTGCAGAGCATGGTTGTGGACGGGGTGAAGGAGATTAATATCATCGCCCAGGATATCACCGCTTTCGGCCGCGACCGCCATGACGGCCCCCGCATCGAAGATCTCCTCACCGAACTGGTGAAGATCGACGGTTTACGTTGGCTGCGCCTCCTTTATGCTTATCCCGACGGCATCAGTGACGAACTCCTCGACACCATCGCCCGGGAAGCAAAGATCTGCAACTATCTCGATATCCCTCTGCAGCATATCGATGACGGCATCCTTGGCCTGATGAACCGCCGCATCGACGAAGCGGGAATTCGCAACCTGCTGGTGCGGGTGCGCAGCCGCATCCCCGAGATGACGCTGCGCACCTCCTTTATCGTCGGTTTCCCCGGCGAGACTGAAGAGCAGTTTGGCAAGCTCCTCGATTTCGTCAATGAAGGGCACTTTGAGCGGGTCGGAGTCTTCTGCTATTCCAAGGAGGAAGGGACGCCGGCCTACCAGTTGGCCGGACAGATTCCCGAGCGCACCAAGAAGTCGCGGCGCCAGAAGCTGATGAAGGCCCAGGCGCGGGTCTCCTTCCGCAAGAATCGCGAGCTGATCGGCCGGATTGAACCGGTGCTGGTCGAAGGCTACAGCGAAGAGAGTGAGCTGCTGCTGCGCGGCCGCTCGGTACGCCAGGCACCGGATGTCGATGGTCAGGTCTATATCACCGCCGGCGACGCCAACATCGGTGATATTGTCGAGCTGAAGATCACCGATTCTTCGGAGTATGACCTGATCGGTGAAATTGTTGAACCCGTCCTTTGTTGAGGCGCTAGCGCCTCCGATCCCGGTCGGACGTTTTGCCCCGAGTCCAAGCGGCTCGCTGCACTTCGGTTCGCTGCTGGCGGCCCTCGGCAGTTATCTGTCGATCCGCCGTCAGGGGGGGCTTTGGCGGCTGCGCATCGAAGATCTCGATCCGTTGCGGACGGTCCCCGGTTCGGAAGATGAGCTGCTGCGGACACTCGAAGCTTTCGGGCTGGAGTGGGATGGGCCGCTGCTGCGTCAGAGCGAGCGGTTTGGCGCATACGAAGCGGCTTTAGAGCAACTTGCGGCACAAGGTCTTCTCTTCCCCTGTTGTTGCTCGCGCAAGGAGATTCTTGCCAGTGCGCCACATTTGGGAGAAGAGGGGCCGATCTACCCCGGTACCTGTCGTCACGGTCTGCGCGCCGGTCAAAAAGCGCGGGCCATGCGGCTACGGGTCGACGACCGGGTGATTGCCTTTGTTGATAAACTTTATGGCCCGTATCAGCAGAATCTCGCTCTAGATGTTGGCGATTTTGTTCTCAGGCGGGCGGATAAACTCTTCGGCTATCAACTCGCAGTCGTGGTCGATGATGGGGCCATCGGTGTCACCGAGGTGGTGCGCGGTTCCGATCTCCTCGCTTCGACGCCACGACAGATCTATTTGCAGCGACTCCTCGGCTTGCCGACTCCGGCGTACTTTCATCTCCCCCTCGCGCTCGACGATGAAGGAGAGAAACTCAGTAAACGGCACGGGTGCTATGCGCTCCCGGCCGATCCTGGTCGCATCCTCTGCAGCGCCCTCACTTTCCTTGGGCAGGGGCCGCCGCCGGAACTGCGAGGTGCCCCGCCGGCTGAGCTGCTGGCTTGGGCGGTTGCAAATTTCACTGTGGCGGCGATCGACCCGAAAAATCGTTTGGCGCCGAAATTTTTCACAACTGAAGGGTGACATATGAAGACAACACAGCAAATCCTCATGGTTTTATTCCTCCTCCTGCTCCTCGGCGGTTGCGCCAGCAAACATTACCAGGTGGCGCCGGAGATCTATCGCGAGCGGGTTAAAGTTCTTGGCGTCCTGCCGCTGATGGTCGATGCTGAATCGACCATTCTGCATCCGCAGCGTCAGGAGGTTGTCGCTATTCTGCAGCAATCTGCCGGCGAAAAATATCTGCGGCTTAGCGCCCAGCTCAACGCTCGTGCCGGCTACAAAGAGGTGCGGCCGGTGATCATCGATCCCCCGAGTCAGCAGCAACTCTTTACCGGGTCAACCCTGCAGATTGGTAAGGATGGTCGCACGTTCCGGCGCTATCAGCCGGATCCGGCGGCAGTCGGTGAGCTGGTGCGGGTTGCCAATGTCGATGCGCTCCTGGTCGTCATTCTCAACGGCGTCGAGGGCAAGGGGAAGCGTTGGGAGCGCCTCGGACCCCGTTATCTCGAAGGCAACTTCAATGATATTCAGGCGTCGGCCATGGTCCTGGCAGGCAGCGGCGAGATCCTTTGGGAAAAATCGGGAGCCAGTGGCGCCCCTCTGGTCGAGTTGCAATATGTCGGCTTTGATGAGGCCTTTTACAATCATACCGATCAGGTACCGGTCCACTTTCTCACCCCGGACGGGTTGCGGCGGGTACTGCAGGCCAGCGACAAGGGGCTCTTGGAAAAGGAAGCTTTCTCGACACGCTACCGCACCCTCTTCGATACTCTCACTGAGGGGTTAGCGGTCGGTAAACTCTGGCAGAGATAACAGGAGCGCGCTATGACGATTACAGAGCAGATTACAAAGTTTCTTTCCTCCCCGGCCTTTGCCGTGGCAGGGGCGTCAGCCAACCGCGAAAAGTATGGCAATATGGTCGTTCGTTGCTATCAGCAGCAGGGGAAAGAGGTCATCCCTGTTCATCCCCTGGAGAAGGAGATTGAAGGGCTCGCTTGCGTGACGACCGTCGCGGACCTCCCCCCCGCGGTCAAGAGTCTGTCGATGATCACGCCGCCGCAAGTGACGGAAAAGATCGTCGCCACAGCGATTGCGCACGGGATCGAAAATATCTGGATGCAGCCGGGGGCGGAAAGTCCTGCGGCCATCGCGCTCTGTCGTGCCCACGGCGTCAATGTGATTGCCGATGGCAGTTGTGTGCTGGTGGTCCTCGGTTTTCGCGGCCATTAAGCTTGATGCTTTCGCAACATGTCATTCCCGCAGTGATTCTGAGCGGGAATCCAGCTTGTAACCTGCCGAAATTATGGATCCCCGATAGAAGAATTCGGGGATGACAGATAGGATTTGCGAGTGCATCAAGCTTGAAAAACGTTTTTTTGCAGGGGAAAAGAGAAAAAGTGAGCAACTGGAGTTGACAGCCGGCAAAAAAGGGTGTTACTTAAAGACGGTCAATTCCAGTTGCATTCCTTGCACCACTTCCAGGGACATCCTTTCATTCAAAGACCAAACCCCACTGCGTATCAGGATAGTGCGAGTCGACAGATCTAACTGCCCCCATGTCGCTACCCTTCGATAAATTCTGTCATCGTTTTATTGCTCTTAGCCAATTTGATGCGATCAGACCTGAGCGCTTAGCGCCGGCTTAATCGCATCGTCGCGCTGTATCGACTGTCATGATCAAGGAGAATTCATGAACCTGAAAGAACTGAAAGAAAAGAAGATCATCGACCTCGTTGCCATTGGCCGCGAGCTCAAGGTCGAAGGCGCCCCGGGGATGCGCAAGCAGGATCTGATCTTCGGCATCCTCAATGCCACGGCGGAAAAGAACGGCGCGATCTTCGGCGAAGGGGTTCTCGAAATCCTTCCGGACGGTTTCGGTTTTCTGCGGGCGCCTGATGCCAACTATCTCCCCGGCCCGGACGATATTTACGTCTCGCCGTCGCAGATCCGCCGCTTCAACCTTCGCACCGGCGACACCGTCTCCGGGCAGATCCGTCCGCCCAAAGAAGGCGAGCGCTACTTTGCTCTCCTCAAGGTCTCCGAGGTCAACTTCGAAGATCCGGCCGTAGCCCGCGAAAAGACCCTTTTCGACAACCTTACTCCTCTCTATCCCGAAGAGCGTCTCAACCTCGAATGTGCTCCGGACAATCTGCCGATGCGGGTCATGGATATTACCACCCCGATCGGCAAGGGGCAGCGCGG
>JACUTW010000121.1 GCA_014859605.1 Desulfuromonadales bacterium | reverse complement strand
TTTGCCGGAATGATGTTTTTGCTGTTGGCCCTGTTGGCGGCACCGGTCAGCGCCTTGGCCCACTGTGACACACTGGATGGCCCGGTGGTCGAAACTGCACGGGCAGCCCTGGAGAAAGGTGAAGTCACCGCGCTGCTGAAATGGGTGAAACCGGATCAGGAAGCAACGATCAAAACCGCCTTTGCCGAAACTCTGGCCATGCGCAACATGGGACCCGAAGCCAAGGATTTTGCCGACCGCTATTTTTTTGAGACCCTGGTGCGTATCCACCGTGCTGGCGAAGGGGCTCCTTATACCGGTTCGAAACCGGGGACCGCCGTCGATCCGGCCGTCGCTCTGGCTGATCGGGCGCTGGTAGACGGTTCTGCCGACAAACTGGTCAGCGTGCTGACCAATGCCATGGGGAAAGAGATTCGCGCCCGTTTTGCCACTGCTTACGAAAAGCAGAAAAAAGCCGAAGCGAGTGTCGATGAAGGGCGGGCGTTTGTCGAATCGTACGTGGTCTTCACCCATTATGTCGAAGGGCTGCACGGCTTGATCAAGGCCGATGCCGGTCACCATGGCGAAGCCGCAGCCGATGTCAAGAGTCAGCACGGTCATTAATGAATAACGAATTCAGATAAAACAGAGACGGCCCATCCGAATAACCGGATGGGCCGTTCTTTCAGGTGTTGAGTGTCAGGACATCTCTAAGGGATTTTGATGCCTCGGCATCGCTGGAAGTCAAAAGTTAGGCGTAAGATTATTATGCTTTGATGTGAATATAAAAAGCCGGGCAGAGAACCGGATTGTCGACAAAATGTCTGATTATGTGCGGTATACGGTGACTATCGAGAACTTAACCGAAACAAAGGAACCGCTTTGCAGGATAGTCAGTAGAGCCTTCGAAACGCTGAAGCCTTGATGACCGCGATGATTTCGCTGCCGGGCTTTAAATCGAGTTCGTGTACTGCTTCACTCACCACCTGGGAAATCAGAGTTTTTCCACCGGAATCGAGCTCAATACCGATACGATTCCCTGCGCCGAAGCTCTTGATCACCCGGCAGCGCAGCATGTTTCGGGCGCTGGTCGCCTCCGGGTGGCGTTTGAAGAGGGTGATGTCCTTGGAAGAGAGTTCGAACATCCCGGCCGGCGCAGGACTCCCTGCCGCCACTATGATTTTCTGATCCCCCCACTGGTAGTGATAGAGACCGTCATGCTGAAGGCGATGATGCAACTCCAAGAGATTGATGTACCCGATCTGGCTGGTCCCCATCGATCTGCGCGCCAGCTCCTCGGCTGTGGTCTGGCCGATCAGGGTCCCTTCCGAAAATTCCAGCACCTGATCGCTGAGCAGCCGCATTTCATTGAGCGAGTGACTGATAATGACCAGGGGGATGGCGAACTCGGCGAAAACTTTATTCAGGTAGGGGATGATCTGATACTTGAGTCCCGCGTCAAGTCCGGAGAGTGGCTCATCGAGCAGGATCAGTCGCGGACAGGCGAGCAGGGTCCGCCCCAGCGCGACCCGTTGACGCTCACCCCCGGAGAGACCGGTTACGTGGCGAGCCAACAGCGGTTCAAGCCCTAATACCTCGATCAGGGCGTCGGGATCGACCTTCCGCTCGCTTTCGAGAATACGCCGGTAACCGTAGAAGAGATTGCGTTTGACACTCAAGTGGGGAAAGAGGTGAGCATGCTGAAACACCACCCCGATGCGGCGCTGCTCCGGGGGGAGATTGATTCCGTCCACGCTGTCGTAAAGCGCTTCGCCATTGAGGCGAATCGCCCCCTCTTCCGGTCTCAAGAGCCCGGCCAGAAGATTCATCAAAGTTGACTTGCCACTGCCCGAAGGGCCGAAAACCCCGGTACGATCCCCCTCTAAGATGAAATCGGCGGTAAAATTGAATGTTCCCAGCCGCTTTTTCAGGGAGACCTCCAGCTTCATCGCTGCCTCTTGTGATCAAAACGTTTCAGCAGTCCATCGTTGATCAGCAGAACGCTGAGGGCCAGAAGAACGGAGACAAGGCAGAGCCCCAGCGCCATGCGGTCCCCCCCCGGTGTGCTGGTGTAATCGTAGATCGCCAGAGGGATGGTCTGGGTGACGCCGGGGATGTTGCCGGCAATGATGATGGTTGCGCCGAATTCGCCGAGGCTACGGGCGAACATCAGGGTTGCACCGGCGAAAATCGCCCGGCCGGACAGGGGGAGGATGATGCTGAACAGGGTATCGTACCAGTGCGCCCCGAGGGTGCGCGAGGCCTGAATCAGCTTTTCGTCGATCTGCTCCATCCCGAGGCGGATCGAGCGCACCAGCAAGGGGAAACCGACCACCATCGATGCGAGCACTGCCGCCTTCCAGGTGAAGATGATCTGAATTCCGAGGGATTTGAATAAATGACCCAGCCAGCCATGGTTGCCAAAAAGGAGGAGCAGCAGATAGCCGACCACCACCGGCGGCAGCACCAGCGGCAGATTGACAATGCCATCAAACAATGACTTTCCCGGTAGGCGCGTAAACGCCAGCAGGTAGGCGGCGACAAAACCGAAAGGGAGTGCCAGCAAGGTGGCGGTCACCGCCACCTGGGCGGAGAGGAGCATTGCCTGCCAGTCGGTCGGGGTAAATTCGGGCATCATTAAAGCGTCCAGATAAAAGGTTTGGGCTGATTTATCTCACAACGAAACCGTATTTGCGCAAAATCTTTGTTGCTGCGGCAGACTTGAGAAAGGTGAAGAACTTCAGGGCTGCGGGGTTTTTCGCCCCTTCGCTGGTGAGCCCGACCGGATAGGTCACCTCGCTGTAAAGTTCCTGTGGGACTTCCAGCAAAATGACCGCGTTTTGTGCCAGTCGGGCATCGGTCTTGTAGACAAAGGCGCCGTCGGTCTCACCGCGGTCAGCATAGATCAATGCCTGACGGACATCTTTGGCCAGCACCAGTTTTCCTTGCAACTTGGCGTAAAGTCCGGCGGCTTGCAGCGCCTGTTCGGCGTATTGCCCGGCCGGTACGCTTTTGGGACTGCCGAGAGCGATCCGCTCAAGTCTGGTCAGATCGGCGAGAGCGTTCAGAGTCACCCCTTTTTTGCCGACGAACACCAGGGAGTTATAAGCGAAGATCTGGACGCGGTCGGTCCCGATCACCCCTTCCTCCACCAGGTAGTTCATCCATCCGGGGTTGGCGGAGATATAGATGTCGGCTGGCGCACCCTGGGCGATCTGTTTCGCCAGTAACCCCGATGCGGCAAAGTTGGGCAGAAAATCGACCGCCTCGAACTGTTGCCGATAGGTTGCTATAAGCTCTTTGGCCGCATCGGTCATGCTCGCGGTGACAAAGAGGCGGATCTCGGCACCGGCCGCAATGGGGGCAAGAGCTGTAAAGAGCAAGAGGGTGAGGATAAATATTTTAAGAATGAAGGGACGCATCAATCTTTTCTTTCCGAATAAAACAAGCGTAATCTGATGCGGCTGTTACAGCCTGAGGAGGGGTTGCCGTCGACGCTGGCGGAATTCATCCTTGTTTCTGGCAGAATAATGTCATAAGGTTATTATCATGTCAAAAGAAAATTACACCATTGCCAACACGGTTCGCAAGTATCGTGAGGAGGCTGGCTGGTCACAGCAGGAGTTGGCTGAGCGTGCCGGTTTGTCTCGTACCGGCATCAGTGCTGTTGAAGCGGGTCGACTGATCCCTTCCACTGCCGCAGCTCTGGCGTTAGCGGCTACGTTCAGTTGCCGGGTCGAGGATCTCTTTGCTCTTGCGGGGGGAGAGCCTCTGGTCTGGGCCTGGCCACCGGCGCAGCACTCATGCCGTTATTGGCGCGCTTTGGTCGGTTCCAGACAGCTGATCTATCCTGTGGAAACAAGTCCGCTTGGCACGGTCGCCCATGATGGGATCTGGGACAAAAACCGGTTCCGGGATCAACCGTCTGCCGATCCGGTCCGCACACTGGTTATCGCCTGCTGCGATCCGGCTGTCGGGCTGCTGGCCGGCGAATATGCAAGACAGACATCATTTCGTATGCTGGTCCTCCCCCGGGGGAGCCGTGCGGCACTCGAACTTCTGGGCAAAGGTCTGGTGCATGCTGCCGGTGTTCACCTGGGGAGCGCTAACCGTCTCAATCGAAATCAAGAGGTTGCTGCAAAGATACTTGGTTACGATTTTCAACTTTTGCGGATAACGGACTGGGAGGAAGGGCTGGCATTAGCATCAGGATTGGCTGTTCAGGGCGTTAATGCGCTTTTAAACGGATCGCTGCGATGGGTGGGTCGGGAAAGCGGCTCAGGGGCTCGACAGTTGCTCGATGAACTCTCGCAACGGAAGATTTCTCCAGAGTATGAGGCCCGGGATCATCGGGGGGTCGCCCAGTCTGTTCGTAGCGGTTTTGCCCAGGCAGGCGTCTCAGTTCGGTTGGCGTGTGAAGAAGAAGGGATCGATTTTCTTTCCGTTCATAACAAAGCGTATGAACTCTCTCTTCTGAATTCATCTTTAAATGATCCGAGAATTCAGGCGCTGATAGCGGTTGTCCGGTCCGCGGCATATCGGCGGATCCTTTCGGAATTGCCCGGGTATAAT
>JACUTW010000039.1 GCA_014859605.1 Desulfuromonadales bacterium | reverse complement strand
ATTCCGCCTTATACCGTCGCCACGATCGGCAACTTTGATGGTGTCCATCTCGGCCATCGCGCCATCTTTCGCCGGGTCGCGGCCCAGGCACGGCAAGCACAGGGGACAGCGACGGTTATTACCTTCAACCCCCACCCGCTCAAACTCCTGGCGCCGGAACGGGCGCCTTTATTGATCAATACCTATGCAGAACGGGAACGGCTGATTGCGGCTTCGTGTATTGATCTTCTGATCTGCCTCCCCTTCACCCCGAGCTTGGCGGCCTTGTCGGCAACGACCTTTGTCACGGATCTACTCCTTGGCAAGCTCGGCCTCAAGCACTTGATCGTTGGTTACGATTACGCCTTCGGCCGCGACCGCCAGGGGAATGTCCCTTTTTTGCAGGAGTGCGGCGCGCGCTACGGCTTCACCGTCGAAGTTTTGCCGCCGATCACCCACCATCAAGAGGTCTACAGCTCGACTCGCATCCGCCAGCTTTTGCAGGAAGGCAAGGTCGAAGCAGCGGCAGCGCTCCTCGGCCGCCACTTTACCCTGGAGGGCGAGGTTATTCATGGCGCCGGCCGCGGTCAAAATCTCGGCTTTCCGACTGCCAACCTGCGCACCGCCAAGGAAATCCTCCCCAGGGAAGGGGTCTATGCTGTCAAGGTCCGCTACGGCACAGCGCTGCTTGACGGGGTTGCCAATATCGGCAAAAATCCGACCTTTGGTGAAAATGAATTGACCGTGGAGGTCCATCTCCTCGATCTGAATCAGAATCTTTACGGAGAAACCTTGCGTCTCTACTTTCTGCACCGTTTACGCAACGAAGAGCGCTTTACCAGCACGGCTGACCTTTGTGCCGCTATTCAGGCCGATATTCGCCAGGCACGACAGTTGCTCAGCCAGTCGCGGGTGATTGAGTACCGTGAATACCTCGAACAAGGAGAAGAAGAATGATCGTGCAAGGCACCACCCAGGTCTTTGCCATTTTCGGTGACCCGGTCGCCCATTCCTTGTCACCGCAAATGCACAATGCTGCCCTACAGGCTCTCAAAATCGACGGCATCTACGTCCCTTTTCACGTGACCCCCGAGCATCTTCCGGCGGCGGTAGCCGGGGTGCGGGCTTTGCAAATCGCCGGTCTCAGCGTCACGGTCCCGCATAAGGAGCGCATCATCCCCTTACTGGATGAAATCGATCCGGCGGCACAACGCATCGGCGCAGTCAATACCGTCGTCAATCGCCAGGGGCACCTGGTCGGCTACAACACCGATGCGCCCGGTTTTTTATGCGCCCTGCGCGAAACTCTCGGCTTTTCTCCCCGGCAGAAAAATATCGTCATGATCGGCGCCGGCGGAGCCGCCCGTGCCGCCCTCGTTGCCCTGGCACAAGCAGGAGCAGAGACGATTGTCGTTGCCAATCGGTCCCTTGAACGAGCAGTCACTTTAACCGGAAGCTATCGTAAAATCTTCCCTGACTGTCAGCTGGTTGCAACCGAACTTTATGCCGACAACATCAACAATTTTCTTGCCCGGGCCGACCTCCTCGTCAACACCTCGGCGATCGGCTTACAAGGTGAATCCTTTCCCCCTTCCTACCTCGCTGCCTTGAATCCCGCGGCAGTGATCTTTGATATGGTCTATACCCGAACGTCAACAAGTACACCTTTAATCATCGAAGGGAAAATCGCCGGACACCGGGTCGCAGATGGCCGCAGCATGCTCCTCGCACAAGGGAAAGAAGCTTTTGCACTCTGGACCGGATCACCCCCTCCCGGCGGAGTTATGGAAGACTCTTTCAGGTTTTAACTCTCTCAATCCATAGAGAAAATCAGTTTTTTGGCTTGACCATCCCCCCCCCGAGCCGATACTATACAGCGTTAAATCACCTGACTGCACGGGGAACTATGGCAAACAATCGACTGGGCGAACTGCTGGTTCGCAAACAACTGATCACCGACATCCAGCTTTCCAAGTCTCTGGAAGATCAAAAGATCAATGGTGGCCGCCTCGGCACATCACTGATCCGTCTCGGTTTTATTAAAGAGGAAGTTTTTACCTCTTTCCTTTCCCAGCAATACGGTGTCCCCTCGATCAATCTCAATGAATTTGAAATCGACCCGGCTGTCATCAAACTCGTCCCTGCCGAAGTTGCGCAAAAATACAACCTGATCCCGATTAATCGTACTGGTGCGACCCTGATTGTCGCCATGGGCGATCCTTCCAATATTAACGCCATCGACGATCTCCGCTTCCGCACCGGCTATACCGTTGAAGTCGTGGTCGCCTCTGACAATTCGATCAGAGGCGCCCTTGACCAATATTACGATCAGAGTGCATCCTTCAGCGAAGCGATGATGATGGACGACATCGACCTTGAGGTCGTTGAAGAGTCGGAAGTTGATGCTCACGCTTTGGAGTCTGCGGCGGAAGAAGCGCCGGTCGTCAAGCTGGTCAACCTGATCCTGACCGATGCCATCAAACGTAAAGCCTCGGATATCCATATTGAGCCATACGAACTCTCCTTTCGCGTACGCTACCGTATCGACGGCGTCCTTTATGAAGTCATGAAACCGCCGATGAAGCTTAAAAATGCCATTACCTCCCGCGTCAAGATTATGGCGGAAATGGACATTGCCGAGCGCCGCCTGCCGCAGGACGGTCGTATCAAGATCAAACTCCCCCGCGGCGGCGAGATGGATTATCGCGTCAACTGCCTGCCGACCCTCTTTGGGGAAAAGATCTGTTGTCGGCTTCTCGACAAGTCGAATCTGCAGCTCGACATGACCAAGCTTGGTTACGAAGCGCAATCTCTCGAATGGTTCAAAAAAGAGATTCACAAACCCTTTGGCATGGTGCTGGTCACCGGTCCGACCGGCTCAGGCAAGACCGTTTCCCTTTATTCGGCCCTTTCCGAGCTGAATAAAGTCACGGAAAATATTTGTACCGCGGAGGATCCGGTCGAATTCAACTTTGCCGGCATTAATCAGGTACAGATGAATGAAGCCGTCGGTCTGAACTTCGCTTCGGCCCTGCGGGCTTTTCTGCGTCAGGACCCCGACATCATCATGATCGGCGAGATTCGTGACTTTGAAACCGCCGAGATCGGCGTCAAAGCCGCCCTGACCGGGCATCTGGTTTTATCGACACTGCACACCAACGATGCGCCGGCAACAGTCAACCGCCTCCTCAATATGGGAATCGAACCCTTTCTGGTGGCGTCGGCGGTCAATCTCATCACCGCTCAGCGTCTTGGCCGTCGCGTCTGCAGCGAATGCAAGCAACCGGAAGAGATTCCGAAAAAAGCATTGATTCAGGCCGAGCTCCCCGAAGACCAGATTGACTCGATCGTTTGTTACAAAGGCACAGGTTGCCCGGCCTGTAACAATACCGGTTACAAAGGGCGGGTCGGTTTCTATCAGGTTATGCCGATGCTCGAATCGATCCGGGAAATGATCCTTTCCGGGGCCAACACCTCGGATATTAAACGCGAATCGATGCGCCTTGGGGTCAAAAGCATGCGTCAGGCGGCTCTGACCAAACTGGCTGAAGGGGTCACCAGTTTTGAAGAGGTCTTACGTTGTACGGTCACCGACAATTAAACGATAGACAACAAAGGAATTCATAGTGTCTGAATCTGCAGCGTCAGCATCAACGCCACTCAATATGCATCAACTCCTGAAGACGATGGTCGAAAACGGCTCATCGGATTTACACCTGACCACCGGCACCTCGCCACAGATCCGCATCGATGGCCACATTACCCCTTTAAAAATGCCGCCTCTGCTCCCGAACGACACTAAACAACTCTGTTACAGCATCCTCACCGATGCCCAGAAACGTAAATTCGAAGAAGAGAACGAACTTGACCTTTCCTTCGGCGTCAAGGGCCTTGCCCGCTTTCGCGGCAATGTTTTTCTGCAGCGCGGTGCCGTCGCCGGAGTCTTTCGTCTCATCCCCTTCAAGATTATGACCATGGAAGAACTCAACCTGCCGCCGATCTGCAAGGAGATCGCCCGCAAACCGCGGGGACTGGTCCTGGTTACCGGACCGACCGGCAGCGGCAAATCGACAACCCTCGCCGCTATTATCGATGCAATCAATGCCGAACGTCGCGAGCATATCGTTACCATTGAAGATCCTATCGAGTTTATCCATCCCCACAAAAATTGCATTGTCAATCAGCGGGAAGTCGGTTCGGACACGGTCTCCTTTAAGCGGGCGATCAAGTCGATTCTTCGTCAGGACCCTGATATCGTCCTCCTTGGTGAATTACGAGATCTTGAGACGATTGAATCGGCATTGACGATTGCTGAGACCGGACATCTTTGCTTTGCCACCCTGCACACCAATTCCTGCGTTCAGACGATTAACCGGATCGTTGACGTCTTCCCCACCAATCAGCAACAACAGGTGCGGACCCAGCTCGGCTTTGTTCTCGAAGGGGTCCTTTCGCAAACCCTTCTCCCGAAAGCCAGCGGTAAAGGCCGGGCGCTTGCCCTTGAAATCATGATCCCCAACGCGGCAATTCGCTCTTTGATCCGGGATGACAAAATCCATCAACTCTATTCACAGATGCAGATGGGACAGGATAAGTTCGGCATGCAAACTCTGACGCAATCCCTCTTTATGCTTTACCACACCAAGCAAGTCAGCATGGAAATGGCCTTGCTGCGGGCTTCAGACCCTGATGAACTCAAACAGATGATTGCCAATCCGGCATCGGCGCTCCGGCGCACCACCGGCACTGCGCTGCGTTAAAAGGGGATAAAGATGCCAAATTATGCCTGGGAAGGGAAAAACCGCCAAGGCCAGACGCAAAAAGGCAAATCAACTGCAGCGAACGAAGCGGCTCTGACCGCTGACTTGCGCCGTAAAGGGATCATCCCGACAAAAATCAAAGCTCAGAGCGCGGCGCTCAGCTTCAGTTTTGGCGGAGGGGGCTCGGTCTCAAGCAAAGACCTCGTCGTCTTTACCCGTCAGTTCTGCACCATGATCGACGCTGGTCTCCCCCTGGTGCAATGTCTGGATATCCTTTCCAAGCAGCAGGACAACGCCTACTTCAAAAAATGCCTTACAGACGTTAAAGAAAGCGTTGAGTCAGGCTCCACCTTTGCGGAATCACTAAAAAAGCACCCAAGAATCTTTGACGAACTCTACGTTAACCTGGTCGCGGCCGGTGAAGTCGGCGGTATTCTCGACACCATTCTGAACCGCCTTGCTGCCTACATTGAAAAGAGCCTCAAACTAAAAAAGCAGGTCAAGAGTGCCATGACCTACCCGTTGACAATTATCGGCATTGCCTCTGTTGTTGTCGGCGTTATCCTTATTTTTGTTATTCCAGCTTTCGAATCGATGTTCTCAAGCTTTAACCAAGCGCTGCCGATGCCAACGCAGATTGTTATCAACCTGAGTCGTGGTCTAAAAAAGTACATCTTTGTGATTATCGCTGGCATCTGGGGCTTCATTTTTCTGTGTAAGCGCTTCTACGCATCAACTAAAGGCCGAGAACTGGTTGATCGTCATGCCCTCAACCTACCAGTTGTTGGTGTCCTAATCCGCAAAGTTGCGGTTGCCAAGTTTACCCGAACCCTTGGCACAATGATTTCCAGCGGCGTGCCAATCCTGGACGGACTCGAAATTGTTGCCAAAACTGCCGGCAACAGAACAGTTGAAAAAGCCATTTATCAGGTCCGGCAAAGCATTAGCGAAGGAAAGACCATTGCAGAGCCCCTCACCAAGTCCGGCGTCTTTCCACCGATGGTCTGCCAGATGATTGCCGTTGGCGAACAGGCCGGGGCAATCGACACCATGCTCAACAAGATTGCGGATTTTTACGACGATGAAGTCGATGAATCGGTTGGCAATCTCACCGCAATGATGGAACCGCTCCTTATGCTCTTTCTTGGCACCGTTGTCGGTGGCTTGGTCATTGCCATGTATCTGCCAATCTTTAAACTTGCTGGCGCAGCCGGCTAATCAACTGGCAACTTGATGTCTTCAAAACCCCAGATACCAACCGATCTAATGGCAATATCCCGCCGTCAGATCGGTTGGTATCTGGGGGGGCGAATATTGACTGCCGCCCTCATCCTTATTGCCACCGTTACCTATCAGCAACTCAACCAAACCAAACACGACTTCGATCCACTCCGCTGGCTCTATCTCGCGGCCCTCCTCTTCAGCATTGAAAGCCTGGCGGCCTTTATCTTTAGCCGTTTTTTACGGCGTTTTGAACTCTTTCTGCAAAGTCAGATTGCTTGGGATTTACTCTTTATCACCCTCCTGGTTTTTTTAACCGGTGGGATTGAAAGCCCTTTTGCTTTTCTTTTTATCCTGGTGATCCTCAGCGCCTCGATATTTTTTCGACAACGGCAGACATTAATTGTTGCCGCGGCCTCGGCCATCCTGTATGGCAGCCTGATCGATCTGCAATACTTTGGCTATATCCCTTTAATTCTGCTGGACAACACTTCCTCCCTCCCCACTGCGCGTACGGTTCTTTATGACGTATATGCCAACATCCTTGCTTTCTTCCTCAGCGCTTTTTTAGGGGGGATTCTCTCTGTCCGCTTGCGTCGCAGCGAGGAAGCTCTCAAAGAAAAACAAATCGATTACGAAGAACTTGATCGTCTTAATCGAGCCATCGTCGCTAATATCGGCAGTGGGATCATGACTATTAACCCCGCCGGCAAGATTCGCGTCTTTAACCACGGCGCAGAGCGCATTATCGGCCTGAGTCAATCAGAAGCTTATGACCGTGATGTCCGTGATATTCTGCCGGCGCTAGCAATCTACGACGGCGCCTTTCAGCACACCCGCAGAAATGAAGGGACCTTCGTTGCTGGAAACGGCAGAAAGCTGACCCTTGGTTTCACAACGACCTTGATCGCCGGCGTCGGTAAAAAAGAAGATAATTTACTGATCTCCTTTCAGGATCTAACGCACCTCAAGGAGATTGAGGAGCAGCTGCGCCGCAATGATCGCCTGGTGGCAGTCGGGCAACTCTCGGCAGGACTGGCGCACGAAATTCGCAACCCCCTCGCCTCGATCAGTGGTTCGGTTCAACTGCTCATTGAAGGGGGGAGCGTTTCCGTTAATGATCAACAATTGCTGCACATTGTTTTGCGGGAAGCAGAACGCCTCAATCTTCTCCTCGGTGATTTTCTCCGTTTTGCCCGCCCCACCCCCCCGACATTGCTGCGCCACGATCTTGCGTTGATCTTTAACGACTTGCTGGAAGTTGTCAAAGCTGACCCGCGCTTTGGTCACATTCAATTTCTCAAAGAATATGGCAGCAGCGAGTTCCTCTGCGACGACGGACAACTCAGACAGGCCTTGCTGAATCTTCTCATCAATGCGGCCGAAGCGATCAATGGCGCCGGAACCATCCGCCTTGGTGCTGCGATTGACCATGGCGTGACTATCCGGGTGGAGGACAGTGGCCCCGGCCTTCCCCCCGAAGTGCAGAAACAACTCTTTAATCCCTTCTTCACGACCAAGGAAAATGGTACCGGACTCGGACTCGCAACCGTGCATACCATCGTCAACGCTCATGGTGGCAGGATCGAAGTGAGCAAAAGCAATTTAGGGGGGGCAGCTTTTACCCTGGTCTTCGACTCGAAAACGCGATAAATATTCCTTCGCACCTATTTGAGACAAAAAAAGAGCGAACCGTGAAGTTCGCTCTTTTTTTGTCATCTTCTTGTAAAAGTGCTAGATCAAAGACCGGCGCGCTGACGCAGTTCAGCGGCACGGTCTGTCTTCTCCCAGGTGAAATCGGCAAGTTCACGGCCAAAATGTCCGTAGGCCGCAGTCTTTCTATAGATCGGACGCAGCAGATCAAGGTGTTCAATGATGGCACGCGGGCGCATGTCGAAGACTTCACGGACCAGTTCAGCCAGGCGAACTTCATCGACCTTGGCCGTGCCGAAGGTATGAACCATAATCGAGACCGGATCAGCGACGCCGATTGCATAAGCGATCTGGACTTCACAGCGATCGCAGAGGCCGGCGGCAACCAGATTCTTGGCGACATAACGCCCCATATACGCCGCAGAGCGGTCAACTTTGGAGGGATCCTTTCCGGAGAAAGCCCCGCCCCCATGCCGCCCCATGCCGCCGTAGGTGTCGACGATGATCTTGCGGCCGGTCAGACCGCAATCGCCCATCGGTCCGCCGATGACAAAACGGCCGGTCGGGTTAATGAAGTAGCGGGTCTTTTCGTCGAGTAAATGCGCCGGCACGACTTTTTTAACAACAAGTTCAATCACCTGCTCTTCAATCTGCCGATGCGTCACCTCGGGATTATGCTGCGTCGAAATGACAATGGTATCGATCCGCACTGGCTTCCCATCGATATATTGAATCGAGACCTGCGACTTGGAGTCGGGACGGAGAAAAGGGAGGGTGCCGTCTTTGCGCAAATCGGCAAGTTTACTGACGAGTTGATGCGCCAGCAGGATCGGCATCGGCATCAATTCCGGGGTTTCATTGCAGGCATAACCGAACATCAACCCCTGATCACCAGCCCCCTGCTCCTTGAACATCCCTTCGCCGGCAGTCACCCCCATGGAAATATCCGGTGATTGCTTATCAATGGAGACCAGGACAGCGCAGGAATCAGCATCAAAGCCCATATCTGAACTAGTGTAACCGATTTCACGAATCGTTTCACGGACAATGGCCGGGATGTCGGCATAAGCGGTCGTGGTGATTTCGCCGGCGATGACTGCCATGCCGGTTGTCACCATCGTTTCACAGGCAACCCGGGCTGCGGGATCCTGGGCGAGGATGGAATCGAGAATCGCGTCGGAAATCTGGTCGGCAACTTTATCAGGATGCCCTTCCGAAACCGATTCTGAGGTAAAGAGATAATTATTGACGGACATAAATGACGTCTCCTTTTCAACTTTAGGTTGTGAAAAATACTGTAAAAACAAGGAAAAAGTCAAACCTTATTCTTCCCCTCCACCGCTTCATACGAAAAAACCTAGAGATGAAATCAAATTTCCGGCGGAGGAAAGAGCTCGGGAAATGATGTCTGCATGACCTCCTCTAAATGATGGCGGATCTCGGCACCGGTCGGCAGGGTCAGCAGGGTTGTCAGCAGGGCATCGCTGCGATCTTTGCGGCTCAAGCGCAGAGCCCGTTTCATCCAGAGTATGTCGTTGGGACTCATGGAGAGTTCCGTAAAACCAAGAGCAACAAGAACGTCGATGTATAGCGGATCCGAAGCCATCTCGCCACACATGCCGACCGGAATCCCGGCACGTCTTCCAGCTTCACAAACCAGCTGCAGGGCCCGCAAGATGGCCGGGTGGAGCGGGTCGTACAGATAAGCAAGATGCTCATTGCCGCGATCGACGGCCAGACAGTACTGAATGAGGTCGTTGGTCCCGACCGAAAAAAAGTCGACTTCACGAGCGAGCAACCCTGCCAGGAGGGCCGCTGAAGGCGTTTCGACAACAATCCCGACTTGCAGTTTCGGATCGAAGGGTTGCTGACTTGCCGTCAATTCCTCCATAACGGCACGCAAATGGAGTCGACAGGCCCGCAACTCTTCAATCCCCGTAATCATCGGAAAGGCGAGACGGACTTGACCAAAGGCCGAGGCGCGTAAAATCGCTCGCAGCTGCGTACGGAAGAGGACTTCCTCCTTAAGAGAAAAACGGATGGCGCGTAATCCCAGGGCTGGATTGGCCTCCCCTTCAAGATTGATATGATCGACCAATTTGTCGCCACCGACATCAAGGGTCCGGATCATCACTGAAGCCGGTGCCATCGCTTCGACCATCTCTTGGTAAATCCGGAATTGCTCGTCTTCTGTAGGAGGAACGGTCCGGTTCATGAACAGAAATTCGGTACGCATCAAGCCGACGCCGCAGGCGCCGTTCTTCCGCGCTTGGGGGATGTCGGCCGGGGCATCTAGATTGGCGCGCAGGATCAATTCATATCCGTCGGTGGTTTGCGCCGGCAGATCGCGGAGAAGTTCAAGTTCCTGCTCGGCATATTCATATTGCTGTTTCCGCAGCAAATAATCGCGAAAACTGTCTGCCGAGGGGTGAATCACAACCATTCCGGTCGAGCCGTCGACAATCAGGGGCAACCCCTGCTGCACCAATTGTGTCACCGACTCCAAACCGACAATGGCGGGAATGCCCATGGACCGGGCGAGAATGGCAGTATGGGAGGTGCGGCCACCGGCATCGGTGACAAAAGCGAGGATTTTGTTGCGATCAAGCAGGAGAGTGTCCGCCGGAGAGAGATCGTGCGCAACGAGAATAACCTGCTCTGTCAGTTCCTGCAGGAGATGCTCTTGATAGCCGATGAGGTTACGTAATATCCGTTGCCCGACAAACTCGACATCACTGCGGCGTTCCCGGAGATATTCATCTTCGATTGCGGCAAAGAGGTGACGGATGCGTAACAGGGTGCGCCGTAACGCTGTTTCGGCATCGACGAGATCTTTTTCAATGGTGGCGATCGTCTCGGAAACGAGCATAATATCATCAAGAATCAAAAGATGCGCATCGATGATCAGCCCCGGCTCCGGTGTCGGGTGCTCTTCAGCCTTGCGGCGGACGACTTCAAGCTGTTGCCGGGATAAGGCTATCGCTGCATGCAGACGCTGAATTTCGTCGGCGACCTCCTCGCGGGCAATCTCTCGTACCGGAGAGATATCAGTCGGCCGGTGCAGCAGCAGGGCGCGACCGATGGCGATCCCCGGGGAGACAGCGATCCCGACCAGGAGTTGATCGTGCGTCACTTCAGTCTTCACCGAATTTATCCTCGATCAGCTGACTGATAGCGGCAAAGGCGGCTTCAGCATCTTCTCCACTGACCCGAACTTCAATCTTTGAGCCGATCGCGGCCGCCAACATCAGGATCCCCATAATACTCTTGCCATTCACTTCCTCCCCCTCTTTGCGGATGAAGACCTCTGAACGGAAGCGGTTTGCGGTCTGCACCAACTTGGCAGAAGACCGGGCATGTAAACCAAGGCGATTTTTGATCGTAAATTCCTGCGTAATCATAAGGTGAACCTCTCCAAAATCAATAAAGACCCGGCAGAACGAGGATAAGCGCTGCCAGCAAGAGTGCCAGGAGTAAGGGGGAGAGCCGATGCCGAGCAAGCCAACCGAGAGTAAAGACAAGGGGGATGATCGCCCCGCCCCATTGCCAGGGTAGGGCGGCAAAATTCAAGGTGTTATGGGTCAATCCGGCACAAAGGATGCCGAGGAGGATCAGGGTCGCCTGTTTGAGACGAATCGCCAGATCCGGCAGACGGCAGCGGGCCAGAAAGTCGACGACCCCCTCAGCAAGTTCGCATCCTTTGGAAAATCCGACAATCCGCACCAGCAGATGCGGGAGGTTAAAGATGAGCAGCAAAACAACGGGAGCAAGGAGTGAACCGTGCAGCGCAAAGAACATCGCCACAACGGCGGCAAAGGGCCGGACCCCGCCCCAGAAAAAAGCATCGCCCATCGCCGCGCAGGGGGCCATCAGTAATTGCCGAAACTCCTCGATCTCTTCCTTCCCTGCGCCATTAACTTCAAGCTGCGCCATTCCGGACAAAATCACCGGGGCAATAAAGGGATGCGTATTAAAATAGCTGAGGTGCCGCGCACAGGCCTGCTGCAGTTCTTCGCCTTGATAAAGTTTCCGGAGCAGTGGCGACAGAACGAAGAGGGCGCCCAACCCTTGCATCTGTTCAAAATTCCAGCTCGCCTGCAAAAGAAAAGACCGACAGAAAAGGCGGCGGCGCAGCGAAGCGGAAAGGGTGCCAGAGATCATCATCTGAGTACCCCGAGGAGAAGAAAGGTGAGCAAAAAGCCGCCGAAAAAAAGACCATAGGCGCGACGGACATTGAGCGCCTGCAACAGGGTTGCAACCCCGGCAAGAACGAGAGCAAGTTTAATCCAGTCGGCCTGAGTGGTGAGTAAATCAAGAAAGAAGGGAGCACCGGAAAGAATCAGCCAGCGCCCAACAAGAACAATAACAGTGTAAGTTGTCAATGCGCCGAGAGCGAAGTTGCCGAGCCCGCACAGGTGCAATCTTTCCACCGCAGGGAGTTGTCCCAACTGTAAACGAGCCAGTGCAGCGGCCGGCAAACGCTCATTCTGTGTGCGCACGGCACGCTCGACATGCTGCCCGATTTTACCGAGTGGAAGAGCGATGAGTAATGCGCCAAGGGTGAGCCCTGCCCCGCTGCCGATCGTTGCGGAAAGGGCAATGGCGAGGGTTGTGGCGCTGACCGTTATCTGTGTGTCATCATGGGGGATACTGGCGCCGACCGGCATGCGACAGAGCCAGAGGAGTTCGAGAAGCATCCCGACGGTTAAACCGGTCAGGGGATCGCCAAGAACAAATCCGACCAGCGGGCCGGCCACCAAAGGTCGGGAAACCATAATCTGCAGCGCCGCTGTCCGGTCAAGTCCGAGGAGAACCGCCATACCGGCGCCGAGGAGATAAGGGGTAAAACTCTCCATCTAACCCTCTCCGCCAGCAGCGAGAACTTTCCAGTCAAGAGGGTCATCAGAGGGGAGGCAACGGGCGAGAATCTTCACCCCGCCAGCTTCCAACTGCTGGAAGATGGAGAGATCGTCTTCGCTAAAGGAGAGAGTACAGGAAACACGACGTTTGCCATCCCCGCCGGGGAGATTGCCAAGATTGAGTTCCGCTAAAGGGATGCCGAGACGGTAACCCTGTAATGCCGCCGCCGGGCTGGGAAAAAGGAGAAGGACCCGCCGGGCGGAGTCATTTCGGGAAAAGAACTCAGCAATTTCAGCGAGACCGCCGATAATAACGGAAATTTCCCTTGGCACCGCTGCCGCCATCAACTTCTTTTGCAACGGTTTCGCGGCGACTTCATCACTGGCAACGACGATACAGTCAGCTTGAACAAAGGGGACCCAGGCCTCAAGAACCTGCCCATGAATCAGACGGTTATCGATGCGGGCCAGGACGATTCGTTCCTGAGGAAGGGACGGGTTAGTCGACAATGGATTCACTGACAAGGACGACCCCCTGTTGCCCATAGACCTTGAGCAGACCGGACAATTCGGCAAGAGGCGCTTTCGCACGTAGACTGAAAAACTTAAGGACCATCGGCAGGCTCACCCCCGTCAGAACTTCGACCTGACCTGGCTGCAGCAGGGGCAGGGCGATATTTGTCGGGGTTCCGCCAAAAATATCCGTCAGCACCAAAACTCCATCACTATCCTGACCGAGAGCAGCCACCATGCTACGAAGTTCCTTTTCCATATCGGCGGGCTGATCGTCCCGTCGGGTACAGAGAGCCATGGCTCCTTCCTGCGGGCCGATAATCATAAATGCCGCATCGAGAAATCCCTGGGCTAAATTGCCATGCGTGACAATGATCAAACCGGTCATATTTATCCTTTATCGATATCCCGGTGAATCTGCCGGACGTCAAATGCGCGGTCGCGAAGCAGGGCAGCAAGATAAGCCGTGACGGCAACACTGCGATGCCGTCCCCCGGTACAACCGATGGAGATGGTCAGATAGCTCTTCCCCTCTCTTTGATACTGCGGCAGGAGAAAGTCAAGGAGGGATTCAAATCGATTGAGAAATTCCCGGGTATCGGACTGATTGAGAACATAGCCAGAGGCTGCCGGATCAAGGCCGGAAAGGGGCCGCAATGTTGCAACAAAATGGGGATTTGGTAAAAATCGGACATCCATGACCAGGTCGGAACCGCGCGGCAATCCATAACGAAAACCGAAAGACTGCAGAACAATCTGTAAAGAAGGTACGTCCCTGTCACTCCGAACAAATCGCAAAATCTGGGCACGCAATTGGTGCGGGTTCATCCCGCTCGAATCGATAAGACGGGTCGCAACCCCCCGCAATTCCAACAGCAATTTGCGCTCCGCAGCAATCCCGTCGGCCACACTGCCGCTACCCGCGAGGGGATGACTGCGCCGCGTCTCTGAATAGCGCCGCACCAGGGTTTCGTCATCAGTCTCGAAGAAGAAGATTTCAACCTGGTGTCCAGCCGCCTGCAACTTTTCCAGTTGGAGATCAAATCCGGCCAGGAAATCGCGGTTACGGGCATCAATCACCACGGCCAGATTGCGTTGTTCCATCCCAGAGTCTGCACTCAGGGTGAGAAAAGGGGGGAGAAGAGCCGGCGGGAGATTATCGACGACAAAAAAACCGTCGTCTTCCAGAGCATGGGCGGCGGTACTCTTACCTGAACCGGAAAGACCGGTAATAATCACCAGATGCATCGGTATTACTCCAGGTTATCGCCAATAATGGCACGAGAATGAAGGAGTGCGGTCTCAGCCATGCGTTGTTCGAGACGATCCTGAAATTCCCGGGCACTGTGGTAGCCCATCTCCTTGAGGAGTTGGTTGCGGGCCGCAACCTCGACAATTGACGTCATATTGCGACCGGGACGGATAGGAATGCGCAGAAAAGGGACAGAAATGCCGAGGATCGTATAACACTCTTCGTCAATGCCTAGACGATCATACTCAGCTCCTTCCTGCCATTCGACCAATTCGATGACCAGGTCGATCTTTTTCCTTTCCCGGATCGAAGCAACGCCAAAGAGGTGTTTGATATTGATGATCCCGAGGCCGCGAATCTCCATGTGATAATTGAGCAGATCCGAGCCTTCGCCGAAGAGGACGGCGGGGAGTTTCATTCTGACCTTGATGACATCGTCCGCCACCAGTCGATGTCCCTTCAAAACCAGATCGAGAGCACACTCACTCTTGCCGACGCCACTCTTGCCGACAAGCAGGACACCGACACCAAGGACATCGACCAACACTCCGTGCAATGTCGTTGAAGGTAACAAGCGCTCTTCGAGATAGGTGGTCAACATCGAAATAAAGGTGGAGGACTGGTGATACGTGCGCAGTAAAGGGATATGATTCGTTTCGCATTCCTCTGCCAGAAGTGGAGGAGGCGACAAGCCTTTGGTGATGATCAGGCTGCAAATATTGAGGGAGCAGAGTCCATGGATATTCTGCTTTGCCTTGTCAGGATCGAGGGTCAAAAGATAAGAGAGTTCTGTCTCCCCGAGAACCTGAATGCGATCAGGATGAAGATTCGCCGTATAACCGGCCAATGCCAACCCCGGTTTCTGAATGCGCGGCACATGAACCGAGCGATCGAGACCTTTGGCTCCGGCCAAGAGCTCCAGGTCGAGCTTCGACTCCTTTTCGGCAAGGAGTTCTTGGATTGTCATTCCAGCCATGAGAAATGCGGGCTCCTCGCCAAAGAACGGTTAATCAATCTTCCTGACTCAAAATACTCAGCAGGGACGCCGGGTCAGCAGCGTCGAAAAGCTGTTGCCGAACCTCTTCTTTACGTAAAAGTTTTGAAATCCGGGCCAGGGCCTTCAGATGCAGCGTCGCTTCATTCTCAGGAGCCAGAAGGAGGAAAAACAGCCGGGCCGGACGATTGTCCATGGAATCAAAATCAATCCCATCCCTTTTCCGGCCAAAGGCCATAAGTAAACGATCAAGCCCCTTAATTTTGCCGTGCGGAATAGCAACCCCGTCGCCGATACCGGTACTGCCAAGTTCTTCGCGATCGATCAACACTGCCAGCAGCTCTGCGGCATCCAGATCCGGCTGTACCCGGCGCAGGAGGGCGATCATTTCGGCCAAGACTTCCGTTTTTTTAGTGGCGGTCAACTCGGTTGAAATTGCTTTAATATCGAGAAGGTCGGCTATTTTCATCAATAAACTCTGTGCTCATTTTCTGAAAAAAACAGGGCCGGACAAAGAGTTGTCCGGCCCTGTACGGATTATTAATTAACCTTTTTGCGGTACGATCAGACCATAATTGCCGTCTTTACGACGATAGACAACATTAATCTCTTCACTCTTGGCATCTGTAAAGACGAGAAATTCTTTGTCAAGCAAATCCATCTGCATCACAGCTTCTTCAACAGACATCGGCTTGACCGAAAAACTGCGGCTGCGGATAATCGTCGGCTCGCTGCTGCTGTCCTCGATACTGTCGGCACTGAAAACCGTCTTGCTGACTTCCCGGCCTCTCTCACTCGAAGGTTTGTGCGCCTTGAGTTTTTCTTTGTAACGTTTCAGTTGACGCTCGATCTTGTCGACGACACTGTCAACCGCGGCATACATGTCGTCAGTCTCTTCTGTCCCCTTGATTGTGATCCCTTTAGCAATCAGGACAACCTCGGCTTTGTGGCGAATCTTCTTCTCCACCGATAAAGAGACCTGCGCCTCAACCGGCTCATCGATATACTTTTTAACCCGTGACAACTTCTCTTCAACGTAAAGTCGAACCGGCTCGCTGGCTTCCATATGTCTGAACGTCAGGGCTATCTGCATAAAAGAACCTCCTTTTTGTTCCCGATGATGGGGTTAAATAAACTGTGACTTTTAATCATTATAGACCTGATTACTGCAATTTTACTTTAAAAAAGACACTTGCGTTCACTCGAAGAACGAATCCCGATCATCTCCCGATATTTGGTCACTGTCCGTCGGGCGATGGAGATCCCTTTCTTTTCGAGGAGTTCAACGATTTTCTGATCGGAAAAGGGCTTTTTCGGATTCTCTTCCGCAACAATCTCTTTAATGCGGCTCTTGACACTCTCCGAAGCAATAAAATCACCTCCGGTTGTGTTAATGCTGCTGTTAAAAAAATACTTTAGCTCATAGAGACCTTGCGGGGTCTGGACATACTTGTTGGTGGTCACCCGACTGATCGTCGATTCATGCATTTCAATATCTTCAGCAACATCACGCAGAACCAGAGGCATGAGATAATCGATCCCCCGATCGAAAAAATCTTTCTGGAATTTGACAATACTTTTAGTAACTTTGTAAATAGTCCGCTGCCGCTGATGGATGCTCTTGATCAGCCAGACAGCACCGCGCATCTTTTCCTGGATATACTCCCCGGTCTTGGCATCAACTGTTTTCCCGCCGGAGAGGGCGCTGCGATAAAAGGAGTTGATCCGTAAATTCGGGAGCCCTTCGTCATTCAACGTGACGACATATTCGTCACCAATCCGCTGTACGAAGATATCAGGGAGGACGTAATGCACGTCCTCCTGACCATACGCTCTCCCGGGATAAGGATCAAGGGTCGAGATAAAGCGGATCGCCGCATGCACCTCATCGAGCGCGATGTCGAGTTCTTTGGCAATGACGTTAAAACGGCGCGCCTCAATGCTGTCAATGTGATCGCGCAGCATGATCTCAACCAGCGAGTCCTGCAGGTCGAGCTGTCGGACCTGAATCAGCAAACACTCCTGCAGGCTGCGGGCGCCGACGCCGGAGGGATCAAACTTCTGTACTAATTCGAGAATGCGCTCAACATCTTTGACGTCGGTTGAGAGCGCCTCGGCAATCTCCACGAGCGGCACCTTGAGATAACCGTCTTCGTCAATGTTACCGATAAGTTCAGTGGCAACGAGATTATCACGGGGGTGAATACGGGAAAGGCCGAGCTGCCACAGGAGATGCTCCGCGAGACTGGTCCCCTTGGTCAGGAGATTTTCGTAAGAAGGACGATCTTCATCTTCTTCATAGTTATCCGCCGTGGAGCCACCAAGGCTGTAACCTTCAAGATAGGATTGCCAATCAATGTCTCCGAGTCCTTCACTCTCGCCGGTGACTTCCGGGATAGTATCCTGCACCGGCAGTTCTTCTCCTGCCAGATCGTCAGAGCGCTCACTCTCGGGGAGCCCTTCCTCTTCGTCCAAGGCCTGATCACCTGTCTCCTCAAGGATTGGATTCTCCTCAAGTTCTTGACGCACCAGATCAACAAGCTCCAATCGCGACAATTGCAGGAGCTTGATCGCCTGCTGCAACTGGGGGGTCATCACCAGCTGCTGCGACATTTTCAGTTGTTGTCTGATCTCTAAGGCCATAGGTCTTCCATCAGAGTTTGAACTTTTCGCCAAGGTAGATGGCGCGAGCGCGCGGGCTTTCAGCAATTTGTGCCGGTTCGCCGTATTCGAGAATCTCGCCGCGGTTGAGAATATAGGCCTTGTCGCAGACACCAAGGGTCTCACGGACATTGTGATCGGAAATCAGCACACCGATATTGCTGGCTTTGAGCTGGGCAATAATATTCTGTATATCGATGACGGCAATCGGGTCGATGCCGGCAAAAGGTTCATCAAGAAGGATAAAGGTCGGTTCAATGACCAATGCCCGGGCAATCTCAACCCGTCGGCGTTCCCCGCCCGAGAGGGCATAACCATAACTCTTGGCCACATGGGTCAGATGGAATTCTTCAAGGAGATGATCTTTGCGTTCGATGCGTTGTGGCACCGTCAGATCAAGAAGCTCTAAAATCGCCAGGAGATTATCTTCGACGGTCATCTTGCGAAAGACCGAGGCTTCCTGCGGGAGATAAGAGATCCCTGCGGCGGCACGCCGGTTCATCGGCAAGTGAGTCAATTCAAGTTCATCGAGAAAGACCTGACCGGCGTCAGGTCGTACCAGACCAACGATCATATAAAATGAAGTGGTCTTGCCGGCACCGTTGGGACCGAGGAGACCGATAACTTCACCGGTCCGTACCGAAATGTCGACACCAGCGACGACTTCACGCCCCTTGTAGCTTTTACGCAGCCCGCGGGCAGCAAGAACCCGGCTCAAGGCTTCACCCCAGACTCATTCGGATGGAAGATCGCCTGCACCCTGCCATCCTGCCCGGCCTTGATAATACTTCTCTCTTCGTTAATGAAGACTGTGATCTCTTCGCCTTCGATCGAATCTTTCCCCTGCAGGAGGCGGGCTGAACCGCTTAGAATAATTTTTGCATCTTTCTGGTACAGCGTCGCACGCGCTGCCGTGGCAATCCGGTCATTCTGAATAATCCGGACTTCGCCGCTGGCAATAATCTCTTCTATATCGCCCTTCCCTTGCAGATAGGTCACGAGAACTTCCTGCGCGTAAAGGGTGACATCACCCCGGCGGACCACAACATGACCGATAAACTTGACCTTGCGGGCCATATCATCAGCTTCAAGGCGATCGGAAACAATTTTGATCGGCAAATTCTCTTTCCCCAACGCCGACAAGGTCGTCGAGGTTTCGCCCACCGGTGCTGCAACCGCGCTGGAAACCAGAGAAAAAAACAAAAAGAGTGCTAAAAATAAAGGTTTCATCCCTGTCCATGCCTGGGTTTGACTTCAATCAATCGGGCGCCAAGTTCACCACTGACATCATGGAGCAACTGTAAACGTTCCTGCTCGGGAGCAACAATCAGACCGCGACCACGCAATATCCCTTGCGGCGACTCCAAGAGGACTGCTGCATCAGTTTGCAAGCGCTCATCCTCTTTATTGTAGGTCAGGTAATCTGTTTTCAAGACAAACCCCTGCGCACCGGTCAGAACCACATCGCCGCGCAACTTGACTGATTGATTATTACCGAAGAGATCACCCTCGTCGGCACGCAGCCACATCGTTTCGCGGCCATCGGCATCAAAGAACGTCACTTCGATCTGTTTCATCAAAGAGATGCCGTGCGCACTGTAGGTCGCAGCGTCTGCCGCAAGGAGGTATTTGCGCACGCCCAGGCGGGTTTCACTAAAGCGAATCTCGGTCAGTTCGACATCAACTCCGGGCTGCAGAGCTTCGATAACCGCACGTCCCTCCCCCCCCAATAAACGCAACAGCAGGCCGCGACCAGTCACGACGGCAACGACGAGCACCAGCAAAACCAGGAAAATGGTGAGAAAACGGCGCTTATTCATGGATAGCAGCATAGCATTGACAGTGTTTTGAGTAAAGTCGTTTTGTGGATATTGGCACGTTATTTGTATCAATTCTCCGCAGACCCGACGTTCCCGGAGAAAAAGTATCCCCCCATCACCGCCTGCCAATCACCGCGCGCCTTTAAAATCAGGTCACAGACTTCACGAACAGCCCCCCGCCCGCCACAGCGATTCGTGACATAATGCACGTAAGGACGGATATCGTCGACAGCATCGGCGGTCGCCACGGCAAACCCGACGCGGCGCAATATCGGCAGATCGACAACGTCGTCGCCGATGTAAGCGATCTCTTCGTCCCGCAATTCGCGCTGCTGGATGATCTCGGCATAAGGGATGTCCTTATCGGCAATCCCCTGATAAAGGATCTCAATACCTAATTCTTTGGCGCGGACATTGACGACCTTGGACGAGCGTCCGGAGATAATCCCGACCTCGATGCCGGCCTTCTGCAACATCTTGATCCCGTGACCGTCCTTGACATCGAAGGTTTTGATCTCGGTCCCATGTGCATCATAAACAATCCGGCCGTCGGAAAGGACGCCGTCAACATCAAGGAGCAAGAGGCGAATCGGTGCTATACGGCTCTGCATCTCAGACCACCCCGGCTTTCAGCAGATCGTGAAGATGAATGATCCCGCAGGGACGCAGGGTCGTGGCGTCATCAAAGACAAAGAGCGATGTAATGGTGTGAGTCTCCATGAGCTGTACGGCTTTTGCCGCCAGCTCACTGCGTCCGATCCGTTTCGGCTGGCGCCCCATCAAAGCAGCGACCGGTTGATTGAGCAGATCAAGCCCCTGAGCAATGGTTCGGCGCAGATCGCCATCGGAGAAGACTCCGACCAGTTCTCCCTGAGAATTACAGACGCCGGTGATCCCCAGCTTCTTGCTGGTAATTTCAAAGAGGGCATCGCGCAGCAAAGTTCCTTCCGTGACCAAAGGCATCTCCGCACCGCTGTGCATTAAATCCTCAACCTTGAGTAACAGTTTTTTACCTAACGCACCCCCGGGATGATAAAGAGCAAAATCCTCTGCCTTGAACCCCCGCTTTATTAAAAGGGCGACTGCCAGGGCATCGCCCATAGCCAGAGTGGCGGTGGTGCTGGCGGTCGGCGCCAAACCGAGCGGACAGGCCTCTTTGGCTACAGAGATATCGAGAAAGACATCCCCAGCTCGGGCCAGCGTACTTTGCGGCCGACCCGCCATGGCGATCAAGGGGAGGCCCATGCGTTTGACCACCGGCAGGATACGGGTCAACTCTTCGGTCTCACCGGAGTTGGAGACAGCAATGACGACATCGCCGCGGGTGATCATGCCAAGATCGCCATGGATCCCTTCGGCGGGATGGAGAAAGAAGGTCGGGGTCCCGGTCGAAGCCATCGTCGCTGCAATCTTTTGACAGATCAGTCCCGATTTCCCCATGCCGGTAATCACCACCCTTCCCTGGCAGCCATAGATCAAATCGACCGCCGCATCGAAGCTGGCGTCAAGACGCTCCATCATCGCCTGCAACGCTTCGATCTCGACCCGGATAACCTCCCGTGCCTCGGCTAAAAGACTCACTGTACCGCCCCCTTTTTGACCAATCGATCGATGGCGATCAGTTCTTCGAGCATCGGCCGCAGACTCGTCAGATGCAGAGAGTTCGGTCCGTCGCAAAGGGCGGCATCGGGATTTTCATGGACTTCCCAGAAGAGGCCATCGATTCCGATCGCCACAGCCGCCCGGGAAAGGGCGCCGACATATTGCCGCTGCCCGCCGGAAGAGGTGCCGGCGCCGCCCGGCAACTGCACCGAATGGGTGGCGTCAAAGATGATCGGACAACCGCTGACTTCGCGCATGATCACCAGCGAACGCATATCGACGACCAGATTATTGTAGCCAAAGGTCGCGCCGCGCTCGGTGAGCAGGACATTTTGATTCCCGGTCTCCTGCACCTTGGCAGCGACATTACGCATATCCCAGGGAGCGAGAAACTGCCCCTTCTTGACATTGATCGCTTTGCCGGTAGCACCGGCCGCGGCCAAAAGATCGCTTTGCCGCGACAAAAAAGCCGGGATCTGGATGATATCAAGAACCTTTGCGGCGGCGGCAATCTGCGTCTGATCGTGAATATCCGAGACGACCGGCAGGCCGTACTGTGCTTTGACCTTGGCAAGGATATTCAATCCCTCCGCCATCCCCGGTCCGCGAAAAGCACTTGCCGAGGTGCGGTTGGCTTTATCAAAAGAAGCCTTGAAGACCAGAGGGATACCGAGTTCACCACACAGATCCTTGAGAAAAGCGGCGATACGTAGCGTCAACCCTTCTTCTTCAATGGCACAAGGCCCGGCAATCAAAACAAAAGGACGGTTACCACCGAACGTGACATTGCCGACTTGAACTTCTCGCGAGGTCAGCATCGTTACTTCTCCTTACGCTCTTTGATGCAAGCGCCAACAAAAGACTCGAAAAGGGGATGCGGCAGCATCGGTCGGGAACGGAACTCGGGATGAAACTGACAGCCGAGGAACCAAGGGTGCGCGGTAATTTCAACGATTTCGACCAAACCACCGTCGGGATTCACCCCGGAGATGGTTAGGCCACAGCCTTCCAACTTTTCCGAATAAACGTTATTAAATTCATAACGGTGACGATGCCGCTCCTGAATCTTCTCTTGGCCATAGATGCGGCGCGCCAGGGTTCCGGCCTTGAGGTCACAGGAATAAGCGCCGAGACGCATGGTCCCGCCCTTCCCTTTCACGCCCTTTTGGCTCTCCATGATGTGAATCAGCGGATGTAGAGCATCTTCGTGAAATTCGGCAGAATGCGCTCCTTCCAGAGCGCAAACATTGCGAGCGAATTCCACGACCGCCATCTGCATGCCGAGACAGATGCCAAAGAAAGGGATTTTCTGCTCACGGGCATAACGAATCGCCGCTATTTTCCCTTCGCTGCCACGCTCGCCAAAGCCGCCCGGCACCAGGATACCGTCGACCCCGTCAAAGGTTTCAGCATCAACCCCGTGCCGCTCCAAAGACTCAGAATCGATATATTTCAGGTTCACCCGAGCATTATTAGCGATACCGCCATGAATCAGCGCTTCGGCGAGAGATTTATAACTCTCGGTCAGGTCGACATATTTACCGACGATTGCAATCATCGTCGTCTCTGTCGGCTCCTTGACGCGCTTGACGATCCGCTCCCAATCAGAAAGATCGGGAGATTTCGTCCAGATATTCAAATAATCGATAATCCGCTCGTCGAGCCCCTGTTCGTGCAGAGCAATCGGCAGCTCATAGATCGAGGCCACATCGCGCACGGTTATCACCGCCTCCTCTTTGACGTTGCAGAAGAGGGCGATCTTCGCCTTCATCTCAAAGGGGATATCGCGATCGCAACGGCACAGGAGGATATCGGGCTGAATGCCGATCTCCCGCAACTCCTTGACCGAGTGCTGGGTCGGTTTGGTCTTGAGTTCACCGGCGGTGGCAATATAAGGGACGAGGGTGAGGTGGATGTACAGGACATTTTCGTGGCCGCGTTCGTAACGGAACTGCCGGATCGCTTCGAGAAAGGGGAGAGATTCGATATCGCCGACGGTGCCGCCGACTTCAATTATCGCCAGATCGACCCCTTTGGCGTTCTCCAGGATCTTGCTCTTGATTTCATTGGTGATATGGGGAATAACCTGCACCGTACCGCCGAGATAATCGCCGCGGCGCTCCTTGCGAATGACCGTATCGTAGACCTGACCGGTGGTAAAGTTCGATTTACGGGTCAGCGGCGCCTGGGTAAAGCGCTCGTAGTGGCCGAGATCAAGGTCGGTCTCGGCTCCATCGTCAGTGACAAAGACTTCGCCATGCTGAAAAGGGCTCATGGTGCCGGGGTCGACATTGATATAGGGATCCATCTTTTGCATGGCGACATGCAGACCGCGGGCTTCCATCAATGCCGCGATCGATGCGGCCGAGAGTCCCTTGCCAAGAGAAGAGACGACCCCGCCGGTAATAAAGAGAAATTTCGTTTTCATCACAACTCCAGTAGATATATTCGAAGACAACAATGCGACAGGTCAGAGGGGCAAAAAACAAAGGACGGATCATACACGACCTGCGGCCGGAATGAAACTTGTAATGGTTAAAAATGCTTCTCGGCCGGCTTCGCCAGCAGTTGCCGCACCCGTTCGAGATCTTCCGGTGTATCGACGCCGATAGAGGTCAATTTGGTCTCGGCGACCTTCATCCGGAAACCATTCTCCAGCGCCCGTAACTGTTCGAGCTTTTCCAGTTCCTCTAGAGGAGTCGGCGCCAGCTTATGATACGTGAGGAGAAAATCGCGGCGATAAACATACAGACCGATATGTTTATAAGCTTCGATTGCGGCGAACCGGGTATCGAGCTGGTCGATGACGTCCCGTCCGAAAGGGATCGGCGCCCGGGAGAAGAAGAGGGCGTAGTCATTGCGATCGGTGACCACCTTGACGACGTTCGGGCTCAGATACTCCTCAGCGGTCAGAATCCGGCTCTTCAGCGTCCCCATCGGTACGCCGGGATTGCGCCGCATCGGCTCAATCGCCTGCTCAATCATACGGGGATCGATGAGCGGTTCATCTCCTTGCACATTGACAATCAAGGCCGAATCGATCTGGGCCGCCACCTCGGCGAGGCGATCAGTCCCGGTCGCATGATCGGCACGGGTCATCATCACTTCACCGCCAAAAGCGCGAACAGCGCTGACGATGCGCTCATCGTCAGTAGCGACAATGACGCGATTCACGGCGAAACAACGGGCGGTGCGCTCGTAAACCCACTGAATCATCGGCTTGCCGCAAAGATCAACTAAAGGTTTACCAGGGAAACGGGTCGAAGCGTAACGAGCGGGGATAACAGCAGTCACACGCATATGCCAGAATGATCCTTTCAGACATGACAAGAAGAAGCTGTCACAGTAAAAAAAAGCGGGGGGGAAGTCAAGGACTCTGGCGGCCGATTCGCAAAGAAGAGTCCGGGCGCAGAAAAAAAGAAAGCTCGCCAACCAAAGGGAAAATAAATAACTACAAACGAAACCTTGACCCTTGTCGCGTTTCACGACAAAATTGCCGCAGCCAAAGCAGGCTGAAAACATTCAGACAATCCCGAGAAGCCATTGAGAGGTGAAACCGATGACGAACAAAATCCGCTTGACCGCTCTGTCGCGCAGCAGTGGTTGTGCTGCCAAGATGCCGGCAGCCTCCCTGGCGCAAGTGTTGCGGCAACTCCCGACCTTTGTTGACGAAAACCTCCTTTCCGCCTCCATTCCTTTCGCTGATGCCGGCATCTATCGCATTGACGCCAAAACGGCACTGGTGCAATCGGTCGATTTCTTCACCCCGATTGTTGATGATCCGACGATCTTTGGCCGCATCGCCGCCGCCAACGCCCTTTCCGATCTTTATGCTGTCGGCGCCCGGCCGCTGACAGCCCTCAATGTCGTCGGCTTCCCCCCCGGCCTCGATCCCGAGATCCTCGTTGCCATCCTTTGTGGCGGCTCCGAAAAGATCGCCGAAGCCGGTGCAGTTTTGGTCGGCGGCCACACAGTGGAAGATGACGAGCCGAAGTACGGCCTCTGCGTCACCGGACTGGTCGATCCGCAAGTGATGGTGACCACGGTCGGCGCCCGCCCCGGCGACAAACTCCTCCTGACCAAACCGCTCGGCACCGGCCTGCTGACCACCGCACTCAAAGGGGAAGTCCTCAGCGAAAGCGAGATTGCCGAAGCCATTCGCGGCATGACGACTCTCAATCGCAATTCCAGCCTGCTGATGCAGCAGATCGGCGTCTCGGCCTGTACGGATATCACCGGCTTCGGTCTTTTGGGGCACGCCCTGGAGATGGCGGAAGCCAGTGGCGTCACCCTTGAGCTCAGCGCAAAACAGCTTCCCGCCTACCCCGGCGCCCTGGAGATGGCACAGATGGGTCTGGTTCCGGTCGGCAGCTACCGCAATCGCGAATTTTACCAGCACAAAGTCGAAAACTGGGCCGACCTCTCCACCCTCACCATCGATTTAATTGCCGACCCCCAGACCTCCGGGGGGCTCCTCATCGCTGTCTCTGCCGAGAAAGCCGAATCTCTCGCCACGGCACTGCAGGAGATCGGTGGCTGCTGGCGGATCGGCCAGGTGGCGGAAAGCAGCCCCGGACGGTTACGGATCGTTTAATTTTT
>JACUTW010000120.1 GCA_014859605.1 Desulfuromonadales bacterium | reverse complement strand
CCTTGAACATCTCTGTTGTCATAAAGAGGCGCTGTAATTGGGCCAGACGCAGTTCCTGTTCAGCACTCCGCCCGGATTGCGTCCGGAGACGTTGATATTCCACAACCGCGAGATAAGGGGGGATATCTAACGATTTGATCGAGTTAAGTTTACTGCCGAGCGGCCCCCGCTGAAAGAAGGCACTCCACATCTCCGCAGAGTCGCAGTGCTCAACAACTGCTTCATAAATAGCGGTTCTTTCACTTTCAACCAGCAGACGAAAGGTCACTGTAGCGGTCTCCGGAAGATAGACCCCGACCATCGGTCGCCGGGAAAACTCTTCCTGAGCCGCGCCGGTCAAATGGAGAGAACGGTTAACGATCCCTGTTGGCGAAAAGAATTCCTGCAGAATCGGCACCTCGACGGTCGAGTCAGCCATTGCCGGCGAAAGCATCAGGGTAAAGGCCAGGAGAGAGAGGCAGAAGAACCTCATTTCTTTTCCTGATCCGCTTTCTGATAAGAACCGAGAACTTTAAAGAGTTGACAGTACCCCTTCAAATCCTCGATGGCAGCCCGGACATTCTCTTCTTCAATATGCCCGTCGATATCCAGAAAGAAGATATATTCCCAGGCCTTGCTCTTCATCGGCCGGCTCTCAATCTTTGAAAGATTGATGTCGCGGCGATTAAAAGGTTCCAGCATCTTGTAAAGGATGCCGGGTTCATCGCGGACACTGAACATCACTGAAGTTTTGTCATGGCCGGTGCGCGGCGGTGATTTTTTACCGATGACCAGAAAGCGGGTGAAGTTGTTGGGATTATCCTCGATCTTATGTTTAACGACCTGCACCCCGTACAGGGTTGCCGCCATTTCGCTCGCTACCGCCGCGACCGAACCGTCTTCCGCTGCCATCTGCGCAGCGCGGGCGGTGCTGGCAACGTCGACCAGGGGGATATCCGGGAGATTCTCCTCCAGCCAATGCCGGCACTGCGCTAAAGCTTGAGGATGGGAGACGACGCGGGAAATCTCTTCCAATCGACCCGAGAGAGACAGGAGGTCGTGCGAGATGGCGAGCTTGATTTCCGCATTGATCACCAGGTCAGTGACCATGAACATATCAAGGGTGTGGGCAACCACCCCTTCGGTCGAATTCTCCACCGGCACGACACCGAAATCAGCGCGGCCGCGACTGACATCCTCAAAGACCGCCGAGACACTCTTTTCAGGGATGAGTTGCGCGGAATAGCCGAATTGCCGCATGGCGGCGACATGGGTATTGGTCGCTTGCGGCCCTAAAAAGACCACCTTCATCGGGTGTTCGAGAGAAAGGGAGGCAGAGATAATTTCCCGCCAGACGCGGCGGATTCCTTCTTGCGGGAAAGGTCCGCGATTGGCCGCCGAAAGGCGCTCGAAGATGGCCCGTTCCCGCGCCGGGATATAGAAGTCCAGCGCTCCACCCGACTTAGCCTTGCCGACTTCGATCGCCCACTGCGCCCGCTGATTAAGCAGCTCAAGGATGGCATCATCGACAGCGTCGATCTCATTGCGCAGTTCTTCCAGGCTCTTTGTGGTCATCCATACCTCCCACCGGTCAAAAATAGTGCATGAAGATAGTTTATCCCCGGATAAAAATCAAGAAAAGTGAAGAGGTTAGGCTCGATTTCATTGCGGATCGACATAGACGGTAAAGAGACTTGTGCCCTCAGCAAAGACGATACGATCGCGCAGAATCTCTTGCACTTTGATGTTGTTGACAAACTCGCCGGTCATTACCGGCAGTCCCTCCACCACCGCCATACGCGCCGCACTATCGTCCTGCCAGGCAATCGCAGAGACGACCGGACTCTGTCGCTCCTCAATAAAGGTTGGCGCCGCTATGCTCAATTGGGCCGGCGGTAAGTTCTCGTTTGCAACCGGTGCCACAGTCAGATTGCTTTTGGCGGGTAATGGTGCCGTGGTCGCAACAGCGGGAGTCGAAGGCGGGAGCAGGACCGGCCGCCTATGGTCGATAACTTCTTCAATAATCAATTCAGCGCCCTGCCCTGCTGTTGATGTAGCGGACGGGAGAGCAGCCGAGGGAGGAGGAGTGACGATTTGCGGTGGCGACGCCGCCGGTCGCCACAACCAGAGAGATGCTGCCAACAACAAGCCTGCCACAGAGAAGGCCGCCGGCCAGAGCCAGCGCAGGGTCGAAGGGCGCTGCGGGGCATGGCGTAACAAACTGGCAGCAATCTCCGGTGCCACAGAACTTTTACGGGCCCGCTCTTGCTCAAGGCGCCGCAGGGCTTTAAGAATCGAACTCATTGTTCTCCTCCCCCGGTCAGCATGATCGGATAGCCATAGAGACGACTTTCCCGGTACAGGGCTATCAGGGTCTGCATGCCGGCGATACCATCGACCGGAAGTTGCTGTTCATGCTGAAATGAGCGAATCGCGGCGCGGGTGAGGTCGTCATAGCGACCGCTGGCCGGGACATCCTTGCCGACATTGCTGAGCAGGGACTGTAAGGCAACGATCTCCCGGGAGTTTTGGAAGGGACCTTGCCCGAGCGACAAATTCAAAGGATTCTTCCACAGGAGATAGGCGCGGTTTTGCCAGTACGGCGCAAGCTGTGACGGTGAAATCGTTACTGTCCGCCCATTATCCAGAACAACTGTCACCCCGCCGGCTGTCTGCCCGGTGACGAGAAGATAGCGCAGCTCTGCAGCATCGACGACTTCGAGGATCAAGGGGAGGCGCAGCCGCAAGAGCGCAGCGAGATCGCCCTGCAAACGCGCGACAACAAATTTTTGATCCCGGCTCAGATTCAGCGCATCTTCGAGCGTTGCTGCCGCCGCGACCGGCTTTCCCCCCCAGAGGGCCAAAAGTGAGTTGACGACATTCCGGCGATTCACCTCCGTCGGGGTTTGACGCAGAAACGGCAGGACTTCATGAGTAAAGGGATCGATCTGCGGATTGACAAGGATCGTTGTTTCCGGAAGCGGTTCTTTCTCCGACCGGGGAAGCGCCCAGAGAGCCAGGGCAAAGAGGGGAATAATCAGCAGCAACCACAACCATACCGGAGAAAAAGAGGAGTCGGCCTGATGGCGCCGCACCTCTTGATTTGCACGGCGGATCTCCGGAAGATCGATCCGTTCGATGCTGTCGGCATAGCCGATGAGCAGGGCGCGGTCACACAGGATATTCACCATGCGCGGGTTGCCCCGCGTGAGCTGATAAATCTTTTTCATCGCCGCCTCGCTAAAGAGGTGGCCACGATTCCAACCGGCAACACCGAGACGATGTTCGATGTAGGCAGCGGTATCTTCGGCATCCATCGATTGGAGATGGTAACGCACCGTAATCCGCTGACTAAGCTGCCGTAGTTCCTGCTTTTCGAGCAAAGCGCCGAGTTCCGGCTGCCCGACCAGCACAATCTGAATCAGCTTGTCAGTTTCGGTTTCAAGATTCGAGAGGAGACGGATCTGCTCTAAGACATCGACGGCGAGATTTTGCGCTTCATCGATCACCAGAACAACCGTCCGTCCCGCGGCATTCTCCTGCAGTAAAAAAGTATTCAGGGCGGCATGGAGTTCCGGGGGTGGAGCCTGATGTGCGAGGCCGAACTCACGGTTAACCGTGCGTAACAGATCCGGTGCGGACAGGCAGGGATTAAAGATGTAAGCAATCCGCGCTTCTTCCTGTTCGAGTTCGAGAAAAAGGGTGCGCAGTACCGTGGTCTTACCGGTTCCGACCTCCCCGGTGACCTCGATAAAACCAGCATGACGACGAATGCCGAAGAGGAGATGGGCAAAGACCTCACGATGGTGTTTACTCAAAAAGAGATAGCGTGGATTCGGCGTAATCGAGAAGGGCTGCTCAGTTAACCCATAAAAATCGAGATACATGAAAAAGTTCCTTAGGCGGAAAAAAGCAACCAACACAGACGATTTTGGCGATTTTTATCAGCTATTGCAAGCTCCAATAAAAATATGTGTATAATAACCCCGTTTCTATGGAAATCTTATTCAAAAATCCGAGAGAGGTCACGATGCTGAACTGGCAAACCTTTACCAAAGAACCGCGAATCGCCTATTTCACTATGGAGATCGGCATCACCAATGATATTCCGACCTATAGCGGCGGGCTTGGTGTTCTGGCCGGTGATACGATCAAGAGCGCTGCTGATCTCAACCTGCCGATGATCGGCGTGACCCTGGTCAGTCGCAAAGGCTATTTCACCCAGAAGATTGCCGCGGATGGGACACAAAGCGCTTATCCCTTGCCGTGGAGTCCGGAGAGGCGCCTCGAACTCTTGCCGGTCAAGACTCTGGTGACCATCGAAAATCGTGATGTCAAAGTCCAGGCCTGGCTTTATCGGGTCAAGAGTCCCAATGGCGGTGTCGTCCCGGTCATCTTCCTTGATACCAATATCCCCGGCAATGCCGAGGAAGATCAGGGGATCACCGACCACCTTTACGGCGGCGATCTCACTTATCGTCTCAAACAGGAGATTGTCCTCGGCATCGGCGGGTATCGAATCCTTGCTGCCCTCGGTTTTCTGGTGCGCAAATACCACATGAACGAAGGGCACGC
>JACUTW010000119.1 GCA_014859605.1 Desulfuromonadales bacterium | reverse complement strand
GGATAAAGTGGATAAAACAGAAAACCATAAAGGCATTTTTGGTTTAAAACCAAAAAATAGTCGTTTTGATTTTTGCCGTTATCCCTTTCATCCTCTTCATCCCTGTTCAATAAAGGGTTTTTGGGGTGCTGAATAGTTACAAAAAAGTTAACACAACTGTCACATTCCTCATGTAATATATCCCCATGAATCCAACGCCTCCCTCCCGCATACTGATCATCGAAGACGAAGCTGATCTCGCAGAACTCATTGCTTTCCACCTCCGCCAGGAAGGGTATCAAGTCGAGATTGCCGGCAACGGTCGCCTCGGCCTGGAAAGAGCTCTCGCCGAACCGCCCGACCTGGTCGTTCTTGACCTGATGCTGCCGGAGATGCTCGGCAGCGAGGTCTGTCGCAATCTACGCAAGGACAAAAGGACCGCCGCCCTGCCGGTGCTGATGCTCACCGCCAAAGGGGAGGAGATCGATCGGGTCGTCGGCTTTGAAGTCGGTGCCGATGACTATGTGGTCAAACCCTTCTCGCTGCGCGAACTGCTGCTGCGGATCAAGTCTCTCCTGCGCCGCAGCCAACCGGTGACTGACAACGGCGGCGGGCTGCAATTCGGTCCGCTCAGTATCGACACCCAGCGTCACGAAGTACGCGTTGACAACGAAGTTGTCGTTCTCACCGCCATTGAGTACCGTCTCCTCACCACTTTGGCCGAACGGCGGGGACGGCTACAAAGCCGCGACCAACTACTGACGGATGTCTGGGGCTACAACTACGTCGGTGACACCCGTACCGTCGACACCCACGTCACCCGCCTGCGCTCCAAACTCGGGGCCGGCGGCGAATTGATCCGCACGGTGCGCGGTTTCGGCTATAAACTGGAGATCTGATGCGCTTCTCGATCCGCTGGAAACTCCTGGCCACCTACCTTCTCGTCCTTTTTGTCATGGGCGGCACCCTTTTTGTATACCTCGACCGTACCCTCACACAACAACTCACCGAAAATCTGCGTAATTCCCTACTCCATGAAGCAGAAATCACCGCTCTCTTCAGCAACTCGGCACCACTATCGCCATCGTTAGTGCGTGAGATCGCCACCCGCACCGCTTCACGCCTGACGATCATCGCCGCCGACGGGACGGTGCTGACCGATTCGCAGGTCGATGCTGTCAACCTGTCAACCGTCGAAAACCATCTGACCCGCCCGGAAATCGCTGCTGCACTGCAAACCGGCCGCGGCAGCGCCGTGCGCTACTCGTCCACCATCGGTGCCGACATGCTCTACGCCGCCATCCGACTCGATCCGAAAACGGCAGAAAAGGGAGTCATCCGCGTCGCCCTCCCCCTCCAGTCGGTCAAGGAAGCCCAGGATTCTCTCCGGCAAAGCCTGATCCTCGCTTTTCTTTTTGCCGGTCTGCTCGCAGCCGCTCTCAGCCTTATCCTGATACAGATCTTCACCAAAACTCTGCAGAACTTGCGGGATGGAGCCAAACGTTTCGGTTCCGGCGATTTCCGGCACAAGATCGTCATCGCCGGCAACGATGAAATCACCGATCTGGCGCGGGTCATGAACGCCATGGCCGAAAATCTCAATCGACAAATGGTCGATCTCGAAACGCAGCGCAATCAACTCGATACCATCTTGCGCGGTATGGGCGAAGGGCTGCTGGTTGCCGATCGCAGCGGCAAGGTTCTACTGCTCAATCCCGCATTCACGAACCTCTTCCACATCGAAGCCGAAGCCCTCGGCCACCCCCTCATCAACCTTTCCCGCCACCCTGCCCTGCACGAAACCTTTCGCCGCGTCCTCAACGGCCGCAGCGAAGAGACGCGGGAATTCGTCCTGGAGAGCGGCGCCACCCTCCTCACCCACTGGGTTCCGCTCCTCGACAATCACGAATTGATCGGTGTTGTCGCCGTCTTTCATAATATCAGCGAGCTCAAACGTCTCGAAAGCATCCGCCGCGACTTTGTCGCCAATGTCTCTCATGAGCTGCGCACACCGGTCACCGTCATAAGTGGTTATGCCGAAACCCTCGGCAGCGGCCTGATTGCCAGCGATCCGTCCACCGCCGCGCGCTTTGCCACGGTCATCAAAAAACACGCGGAACGGCTCACCGCCTTGATCAACGATCTTTTGACACTGTCACAACTCGAAGCCCAGGGTCAGGCTCTGACACTCACCCCCTGCGACCTTGGCGAACGATTGCAGCATTGTTGTGAACTCGTCAAACCAAAAGCTGAAGAGAAAGGGATCAGCATCACCACCCCTCCCCGGCCGGCAGTAAAAGTATTAGCTGACGCGCAGCGTCTTGAACAGATCCTCTTCAACCTTCTGGACAACGCGGTGAAATACACTCCCGCTGCCGGATCGGTGACTATTAACGTCAGCAGCGACGGAGAGATGGTCCGCGTTACCATTGACGACACCGGCCCCGGCGTCCCCGAAATCGCACGGCAGCGCATCTTTGAACGTTTTTTCCGCGCCGATGCCGGGCGCAGCCGCGAAGAAGGCGGGACCGGACTCGGCCTGGCAATTGCCAAACATCTCGTCAGCCTGCACGGCGGCAGCATCGGCGTCAACAACCGCCGCGAAGGCGGCAGCTCGTTCTTCTTCACCCTGCGCCAGGCAAACTGACTGACTCCCCTTGCATCCGACTTTCCTTCATGGCCGACTGAAACAGAGAAAAGAGAAAGGCGATACTGCTGGTCTGTCCAAGGGGGATGATGCGCCGCCAGTAGAGGTTGAAGAGTTCGTTGAGTTCGGTCAGATCGCCGGTGACGGCGATGAAGGGCGAGGTGATGACGTCGCGCGCGACCAGATCAAGGACCGCCAGCAGCAGGATCGGCTTGTGCGGGGCCTGGCGCTTGCTGGCCGCAGTGAAGACGGCGTTGGGTGCCCGGCGGAGGTGAGCGAACTGGCGGATGTAGGTTTCGAGTTTGCGGCAAACCAATCAGGGGACGAAACGCTCCATGGCCTCATCGATGAGGGATGAAAAATCGGGCGCGGCCGACTCGATGGTCGTAGCATTGGGAAGGTGCTTGTGGCAGGGAAAGGGGAGCGTTGGCTTGTGGGCAGCGTTGTCGTAGCGGAATATCAAGTTACCATCGGCATCCTGGCAATGATAGGCGTAGCTAAGCTTCTCCAGGCGGTAGCGAGCGTCGACATACACGCTGAAAAAAAGCTGGGAACCATCCAAGAAGGTGATGGTTCCCCTTATTACGCCAATTTTAGGCGTTCTGGCATCGGCGTTCAGCTCTGATGCAACAATCAGGTCCGTACGGGCATAGCGATCGATCAACTCTGCCAGTTGGGCCTGATATTCGCTAAGCAGCATACTGGATACCTTCCAGTGTCTTCAGTTGTGCGGCGATACGCTCGCGCAGCTTGAGTTCCCCAGCCCAGCAGACGTACTCACGGTCACCATCAGCGAGATCCTCAGAAGCAAAATCCCGTAGAAAAGTCTCTGATGTTACGCTATAACGCTCCTCAAAAGCCCGGATGTGGCGCTCCGTCATCTTCAGGCCCAGTTCAAGTCGACTGGCCTCGGCGGTTATGGCAGAACGGATAATATCAAGCGCGCTCTCCTGTGCGTCGGACTGTATCTGCACACGTATCATGGCTGTCTCCTCTTTCAGTATTGTGTCTACGCCTTCCGCCATCCGCTTTTTTGCTCTGCGGATGAAATCTTGCTGGCGCCCACCAATGGCCTTATGTGCCAGAAAATAACAGGATGCGGGGATACCGTCAACCACCGAAAAGTGAATCTGGTCGAGGCGGCGCACATCCATCAGCACGCCCAGAGCGGGCAACGACGATTCAGGGAACAGCCTTGCCCTGCACTGGATGTTTGACCGTGGCCTCTGGACCGAGCGTGATGCTCAGCCGTTGATCTTTGTGGCGGATACGGATCTAAGGCCGGAGGGGAGTTATTTTTTGTGGCATCGGGAGAGGAGGTTTGTGGGGTCGGTGTCGTAGGGGCGAAAAATTTTTCGCCCGCCTATGGTCACGTATTTACAGGGTCCACATCCTTAAATTCTGTCAATGCCAAAAGTTGAGAAGCGATCCCTTAAGATCCATTTTTTTATAACCACTCCACCGGCACCAACTTCTTCCCATCCCGCCACTCTTCCAACTCGGCAACATTAGCTATGCCTCCCCATACGTCACGCGGAGCATGGTCAAGAACAATCACCTGTAACTTTCCTTTTGCCGCGCCGACAACTTTGCTCAATACAATAAATACCTTACGTACTGCCTCTACATCCTCGTCCTTAAACTTTGGTTCTTCGATTGTTTCATTCTCGCGCAACACAACTTTCTTGGGGAAATAGACCTGGCTTGGCTGATCAATCACCACAAAACCGGGAACAGGACTGTGACGAAGGGAAATAAAGAACTGCTGCAGCGCAAGGATCATGGCCACATGGTAGGAGAGCCAGTTTGAGCCGCTGCCGATTTCAGACAGATAGTCGGCTCGGTCAACCCCCGAAACCTTAACAGTCAGTTCCTTGATCTCCAGTGAGACCGGGTCATTGGGACGTTCAGTGTCAAGATCGGGTAAAAGACGGGCTGCATTGGTATTGACATGGGCAAGAGCCTGGCGCTTACGCACTTCAGGATTACCCTGACGCAGTTCGGTTTCGAGCTGTTGCACCCGGTCCCGC
>JACUTW010000038.1 GCA_014859605.1 Desulfuromonadales bacterium | reverse complement strand
CCGGCTTTTCTATTGAAGGAAACGCCGCAAACCGCTAGGATGCCCACTCACTCATCCCCAGAGGGGCATCCATGTCCGGTCTCTTTCTCCATAGCTCCAATCGCCTCGAAGTCCTGGCCAGCGAACTCGCCAAGGTCCTGCACACGCCCCTCTCTTCGCCGCTGGCGCCGGAGATCATCGCCGTGCAGAGCAAGGGGATGGAGCGCTGGCTCTCCCTGCAACTGGCGACGATTGATGGCATCTGGGCGAACTACCGCTTCCCTTTCCCGACGGCCCTGATCCGCGAACTCCTCGCCAGCCTGCTTGGGCCGACCGCCGAGTCGCCGCTCCTTGTCCCCGAGAATCTTAACTGGCGGCTGATGGAGATCCTCCCGGCCAAACTCGCCAACCCGACCTATCAGCACCTTGCCCCTTATCTCCATGACCATGAGCAGGACGATCTGCGCCTGTGGCAGCTCTGCGGCAGGATTGCCGATACCTTTGACCAGTATCTTGTTTACCGTCACCAGCTGATCAACGACTGGGAAGAGGGGCGGCTGCAGCACTTGGGTCCGCACGAAGAGTGGCAGGCCGATCTGTGGCGGACTCTGGTAAGTGGCGTTGATGCGCCGCTGCATCGCGCCAAACTCACCGAGATCTTTCGCGCTAAACTGGCGAGCGACCCGGAAATCCTGTTGCCCCTCCTCCCCGAGCGGATCACCCTCTTTGGCGTCTCGACCTTGCCGCCCCTTCATCTGCAACTCCTCGACGCCATCGCGGCCTTAATCCCGGTCCACCTCTTCTTTCTCAACCCCTGCGAAGGTTACTGGCTGGAGATCCGCTCGCCGCGCGAGGCGGCCCGGTTGCTGCGCCGCGCCGCTGAAAAGGGGCTTGATGCTGAAGAGGTCTACATCGAGGCCGGCCACCCGCTCCTTTCCTCCCTCGGCCGTAGCGGCCGCAACTTCTTGAGCCGTCTCCTCGATCTCAACGGCGTCGATAACTCAGTCTTTGTCCCGGCGAGCGGGGCGGGGCTGCTGCCAGCGCTGCAACGCGACATCCTCGGCACCGATTGGCCCCTCGACTGGCCACCACCCACGAAACAGAGCGTCGCCCCGGACGATCACTCCTTGCAGATTCACGCCTGTCATGGACCGCTGCGCGAGGTCGAAGTTCTGCACGATCTCCTCCTCACCGCCTTTAGCGAGATTCCTGGCCTTGCTCCTCGCGACGTGCTGGTCATGGCCCCGGATATCGAGATCTACGCCCCTTATATCGACGCGGTCTTCAGCCGCGCCGGGCGCGAACGGAGCAGCTCTGGCCTGCCGTACACCATTGCCGATCGCGGCCAGCGCAGCAGCGGCGAGCTCCTCATTGCCTTCGAGCGCCTCTGCTCTCTCCCCGGCAGTCGCTGCACTGCCGCTGAACTCCTCGATCTGCTGCAGCTGGCGCCGGTGGCGCGGCGCTTTGGTTTGAGTCCGGGCGATGACGAAATCGTGCAGGGCTGGATAAAGGCGGTCAACATCCGCTGGGGGCTTGATGCCGACTTCCGGGTCAAAGAGGGGCTGCCGGCCAACCCCGCCTGTACCTGGCAGGCCGGACTCGACCGCCTCCTCCTCGGCATTGCCCTGCCGGAGCACGGCGACCTCTTTGGCGGCATCCTCCCGGCGAGCGGCGGGGAGGGGAGCAACTCCGCTCTCCTTGGCGCCCTTTGCGACTTTATCGCCGCGCTGCGTTCCTGGATAAAGATCACCCGCACGGTGCAGACGCCGCAGGAATGGAGTGACTGCCTTATCGCTCTCCTCGACACCTTCTTCGACGCCGGGGAGGAGAACGACGCCTTTTTGCGTCTGCGCCGCCTCTGCGTCACCCTCGCCGAAGAAGCGAGCCTCGGTGCCTTCAGCGGCGCAGTGAGCTTTGCGGTCATCCGTTCGCGCCTGATCACCGGCCTGGCCGAGAGTTCGACGCACGGTTTTCTCAGCGGACCGATCACCTTCTGCACCTTGCAGCCGATGCGCAGCGTCCCCTTCAAAGTCATCGCCCTGATCGGCATGAACGACAACGACTTCCCGCGCAGCAGCCACCCGACCGGCTTCGACCTCATGCCGCTCAAGGTGCAACTCTGCGACCCGGCGCGGCGCGACGAAGACCGCTATCTTTTCCTCGAAGCACTCCTCTCGGCGCGGCAGCGGTTGCTCATCACCTGGCAGGGAGAAGACCCGCGCGACGGCAGCCAATCCCCCCCTTCGGTGGTGGTCGGCGAACTCCTCGATGCGATTGAGGCGAGTTTTGAATTAGCTCCTTCCGATTCTCTCCCTCCCTTTCAAGGGGAGGGTCGGGTTGGGGATGGGATGGATTTGATTCATGAGGAACAACCCCATCCCCCTCCTCACCTCCCCCTTGAAAGGGGAGGAATAAAGATAAGCTGCATCCGTGACCACATCGTCACCCGCCACCACCTGCAACCCTTCAGCCCCGCCTACTTCACGGCCGGGAATCGAATGCGTTCCTACGATCCCCTTTGGCATGCCGCCGTGCTGGCCCGTCTGCAGCGGGGCGGCGGGGAGATCGCGCCGCTCTTCAGCGCTCCGCTCCCCTGCCTCGATCCCCTCTTGACGACGGTGACCCTCGACGAGCTCGAACGCTTCCTTAAAAATCCCGCCAAATTCTTCCTGCAGAATCGTCTGCAGTTGCGTCTGATCACCGCCAGCGAAGCGCTGCCGGAGCGGGAGCCGTTCCTCCTCGACGGACTGGAGCGCTACAACCTCGGTCAGCCGCTGGCAACCCGTCTTCTCAGCGGGAGTGACGCCAGCGGCGAAGAGGAGCGCGCCCGGGCTGCCGGTCTCCTCCCTGACGGCCCCATCGGCGCCGGGAGCTGGCGTCACCTCTTCGGACAGGTTGAAGCCTTTACCTTAACGGTCAAAGAACAACTCCCTGAAGAATCGAAAGTTTTTGAGATCGATCTCCCCGCTGCCGGTCTGCGCCTCTGCGGCGAGATCGAAGGGGTCGGCACTGACTCCGCCCTCTTCTGGCGTTATGCCAGCCTCAAGGGGAAGGACTGCCTCTCCGGCTGGCTCCGCCATCTCGCCCTCAATGCCTCGGGCCGGTCGCTGGCAACAACCCTGATCGGCAAGGATGGCGCCCTGACCTTTGCCCCCCTCTCGGTCCCGGCGGCACAGAGCTGCCTTGACGACCTCGTAGCCCTTTATGAACAGGGGTGGCGGCAGCCGCTCCCCTTCTTCCCGCAAAGTGCCTTCGTTTATGCGCAGGTTATGGAGAAAGAGGAGGATGCCGACAAGGCGCTGGCGGCGGCGCGCAAGGTCTGGGAAAAGGACGAATTCAATCCGGCCAGCGGCGAAGAGCAGGATCCCTACTATCGACTCGCCTTCCCCGACGATCCTTTGAATGCCGCCTTCACGGCGCTGGCGCTGGAGATCTTCCGGCCGCTCCTGGTTGCCGGGAATGACGGGGAGGGGGACGCATGAGCCATCCGCACTTTGACCTCCTCGCCAGCCCGATCACCGGCCGCATCCTGGTTGAGGCGAGCGCCGGGACCGGCAAGACCTACACCATTGCTGCCTTGGTGGTGCGTCTGATTATCGAACAGCGTCTGGAGATCGAGCAGATCCTCGTCGTCACCTTCACCGAAGCAGCGACCGCCGAACTGCGCGACCGCATCCGCCGCCGCCTGGTCGAGGCAGTCGAGCATTTCACCGGCGGCGGATGCGATGACTTCCTTGCCCCATTGCAGCAGCGCACGACCGACAAGGACGATGCCCGGCGTCGTCTACAGCGGGCGCTGATCAACTTCGACCAGGCGGCGATCCACACCATCCACGGTTTCTGTCAGCGTATCCTTCAGGATCGCGCCTTCGAGGCCCGCGCCCTCTTCGATACCGAACTCGTCACCGACCTCTCCAGCTTTGAGCAGCAGCTCGCCGACGACTTCTGGCGGCGACGGAGCACCACCTTCACCGTGACCTTTGCCGACTACCTCCTATGCTGCAACTACGGGCCGGATAAACTCTACCGGCTGCAGCGGACAGCGCGGCGGGTCGAGCGCATCCTCCCCGATGCTCCCGCTCCCGATCTGGCAGGAGCGGAAAAGGTCTGCACGGCGCACCTTCTCGCTCTCGCCGACATCTGGAGCGCGGAGCGTGCCGCCATTCTGGCCGACTACCTTAGCTGTGCGCCGGGGATGAATAAAAGGAACTTTCCGCCGGAGAAGATTCAGTCCTGGGCGCAGGAACTCGATCGCTTCTTTGCCACCGGCTCTCTCTGGGGGGCGGATAAGGCGATTGAAAAGTTTTCGGCACCGAAGGCGAACAAGGGGAATCCGGCACCGTCACACCCCTTCTTCAGCGCCTGCACCGACTTTGCCGCCGCGCGGGAGGAGTTGCAGACACTCTGCCGCGCCGGTCTTCTTGCCCTGCAGCGTGACTTTCTTCTTTGGCGGGAAGGGGAAGCGCAGCAGCGCAAGGCGCAGCTGAATATGCGCACCTTTGACGATCTCCTCAGCGAAGTCGCCAGTGCAGTGCAAAGATCGAGGGGCGCCGGACTCCTGCAAGCGCTGCAGGCGACCTACCGTGCCATCCTCATCGACGAATTTCAGGATACCGATCCGGTGCAGTACGCCATCTTCGGCACCCTCTGCCCGGACGCGAGCCGTACCCTCTTCCTCATCGGCGATCCGAAGCAGGCGATCTACTCCTTCCGCGGCGCCGATATCTTCACCTATCTCGCCGCCGCCCGCCAGGTCGAGTATCACTTCACCCTCGGCGTCAACTTCCGCTCTGCCCCGGCCCTCGTCGATGCGGTCAGCACCCTCTTTCAGCGTGGCAATCCCTTCCTCTTCAGCGAAATTCCTTATGCCGCGGTGCAGGGGAGTCCCAGGAATAGCGCGCTTGCGCTTTTAGATGGTCTCCAGGATTTTCTCCCTCCTTTTCAAGGGGCGGGGAGGGGTGGGGATGGGTTAGCTGGAGAACCCCATCCCCCTCCTAACCTCCCCCTTGAAGGGGGAGGAACTGAAGTAAAGTCAGCAGGGGGAGAACGGCCGCCGCTGCAGCTCTGGTTTGTTGACCGCCCGGACGGCAAAACTGCCAACAAGGAGATTACGACAAAGCGGATCGTGGCCGGTGTTGCCGCCGAGATCGTCCGCCTCCTTAATTCCGGCGTTCGCCTGCGGACAAGAGAGGGAGAGCGCCCCCTCACGGCCGGTGACATCGCCGTCCTCGTGCGCAGCAACCGTCAGGCTGCGGCGATGCAGGAGCAACTCCTTGGCTGCGGTGTCGCGGCGATTCGCCAGGGGACGGAATCGCTCTTTGCCGCGCCGGAGGTCGAACTCCTCCTGCGCACTCTTGCCGCCATCGCCGACCCGAGCGACACCGCTCTGGCGCGGGGGGCGCTGGCGTGCGGCCTTCTCGACTTTGCTCCGGCTGACCTCCTTGCCAGCGTCGATGATCCCGCTACCCTCGAAACCTGGCTGCAGCGCTTGCGCGATTATCACGACCTCTGGGCGCGGCGGGGGATCACCGCCCTGAGCGGGGCACTCTTTGAAAAGGAAGGGCTGGGGGCGCGCACTCTGGCGCGGGGGGACGGCGAGCGGCGTCTGACCAACCTGCGTCATGCTTTTGAAGTTCTGCACTGCGCTGAGAGTCGCGAAGGGCTGGGGATGGCCGGCCTCCTGGCCTGGTTTTCGCGGCAGATCGCCGATCCGCCGGAAGGGGAGGAGTATCAGCTGCGCCTTGAGACTGACGAGCGCGCTGTCCAGGTCGTCACCATCCACCGCAGCAAGGGGCTGGAATATCCGGTCTGCTTTGTCCCCTTCTGCTGGAACGGCAGCCGGCCGGCGAGCACATTCAAGAACGATCCCTTTACTTTTCATGCTGCCACAGAGGCAGGGCGGGGCGAGCTCACCCTCGATCTCGGCAGCCCCGCCGGGGAGCGCGAAATCTATCGCGCCAGCAACGTGCGCGAAGGACTCGCCGAGAATCTGCGCCTCCTCTATGTCGCGCTCACCCGGGCTCAAGCTCGTGTCTATCTGATCTGGGGCGGATTGGCCGGGGCCGAGAGCTCCGCTCCGGCCTGGCTGCTGCACGGCCCGGAGACAGTCCCATCCGGGGCCGAAGTGGAAGCGACGGAGACCCTTTTCAAAACCCTCGACGATGCCGCAATTCGCGCCCGGCTGCGAGCTCACCTTGCTGTTGACAGCGGCGAGCTCGTCACTCTCCCCCTGCATCCGCAGCCGGAGTCCTTCACCTGCGCCAGAAATGGAGGAATGGAGCTCGCGCCCCTGCCGATCCCGGCCGCCATCGCTAGCGACTGGCGCCTCTCCAGCTACTCGGCCCTCGTCGCCGCCAGCCATCACCTTGCCGACGGCGAGGCGTGGAAAGCGACGGAACGGGTCGGCGCCGAAGGCGGGGTTGCTGCTGTCGAGGCCGGCGTTGCCGCAGGACCGAGCATCCACACCTTCCCGCGCGGCGCTGACCCCGGCAGTGCGCTGCATGACATCTTCGAGGTCATCGATTTTGCTGCCGCCGAAGTCGAGCCGAAAGTCATCGAGAAGTGTCTCACCACTTATGCCATCGACATCGATTGGGCACCGGTTGTTGCTGCCATGATCCGCAATGTTCTTCAGGCCCCGCTGACTGCTGAAGTGTCGGAGTTCCGGCTCTGTCGCGTCACCCGCCGCGAGCGCTGCAGCGAGATGGGCTTTTTCCTCCCCCTGACTGGCCTGCGTGCCGCCGGACTCGCCGCCGTCTTTCAGCGCCATCACAGAAATCTCCCTGATCCGCGCATCGTTGCGATGATTGCCGGCCTCAACTTCGAGACCGTCTCGGGGATGCTGCGCGGTTTCATCGACCTCGTCTTCACTCTTGAAGGCCGCTACTATCTTATCGACTGGAAATCGAACTATCTTGGCAGTAGCAGTGCCGCTTACACGCAGGAGCGGATGGCGGCAGAGATGCTCAGCTCTGGCTACGTCCTTCAATATCACCTTTACTGCGTTGCCCTGCATCGTCACCTGCGTCGTACGCTCCCAGATTACGACTACGAAAGTCACTTCGGCGGCGTCTTTTATCTCTTTTTGCGCGGCATTGACGACAGCGGCAGGACCGGCATTTACCGCGACCGTCCGACCTTGGCTTTGATTGAGGATCTGGATTGTTTGATGGGTGGGGTTGAAGTTTGAGGAGAGAAAAAGCGTCTCACGCGACGACGCAACGACGCAACGATGCAACGTTAAGCAAACGGGTTAAGTAATAATTCTTTTTCACTTTCGTTGCGTCGTCGCGCCGTTGCGTGAAACAGATTCTAGTTTATGAGGATAGTGGCATGGCAAGTTACACCGAAGAAACTCTTCCCAAAGCGACAGAAGCGTCACCTCTCGCCCGTCATTTTGTCGCCCTGTTAGAGCGGCTCGGACCGCACGACCCGCCGATCGTCGGCGAGTTGGCCGCACGGCTGCTGAGCGCCGGCGAGAACGGCGATGTCTGCCTCGACCTGCGTCAGGAAACAGAGCCGCAAGCGTTGATCACAGCACTGCAACAATCATCCGTTGTCGGCGCACCGGGGGAGTGGAAACCCCTCATCCTTTATCCTGCCGGCCGCCTTTATCTTTACCGGCAGTGGCAAGCTGAACATCAACTCGCCGCCGAGCTGATAAGGCGAGGGCAGGGGCTGCGGAAGAATGTCGATTTGGAGGTCCTCAGCGACGGATTGCAGCGGCTCTTCCCTTTGCGCAGCGACGGCAGCCCTGACGAACAGGCGATCGCGGCGGCGACTGCTATCCTCAAGAACTTTGCTGTCATCTCCGGTGGACCGGGGACAGGAAAGACGACGACCGTCGTCAAAGTTCTCGCCCTCCTTCTCGAACAGGCCAAGACGCCGCTGCGCATTGCCCTCACCGCCCCGACCGGCAAGGCCGCTGCCCGCCTGCGCGAATCGATTAGCCGCGCCCGCGCTGCGCTCCCCTGCACCCCGGAGGTGCGGGCAGCGATCCCGGTTGAGACCGCGACCCTGCATCGTCTCCTCGGCGCCAATGCCAGCGGCACATCTTTTCGCTACGGCGCCGAGCGGCAGCTGCGGGTCGATGTCGTCGTCCTCGACGAAGCCTCGATGGTCAATCTCACCCTGATGCAGCAGTTGCTGAGTGCCCTGCCGAAAGGGGCGCAGCTGATCATCCTCGGCGACCGCGATCAACTTGCTTCCGTCGAGGCCGGGGCGGTCCTTGATGATATCTGCGGGGCCGGGGAGGCAGCGCGTTCACCGCAATTTGCGGCGCTGCTGGCAGCGCTCTTAACTGGTAGGGGCGCCCCTTGTGGGTGCCCTGATTTCCCCAGCGGTCTCGCCGATGCCATCGTCACCCTCAAAGAGAGCCGCCGCTTCACGGCTCAAGGCGGGATCGGCAGCCTCTGCCGTACCATTAACGCCGGCCAAGGGGAGGCGGCGCTGCAGCTGCTGCGCAGTGGCGATCCGCAAGTTTCCTGGACCGATCTCGCCGAGCCGGCCGCCCTGACAACGGCATTGGCCGATGAGGTCGACGCCTGGGTGGGTGACTATCTGGCCGCGAAAAATCCCCAAGAGGCGTTGCAGCGTTTTGGTAACTTCATGCTCCTCACCGCTCTGCGTCAGGGGTCCCTCGGCAGTATTGCCCTCAATCTGGCGCTTGAACAAATGCTGGTCCGCCGGCAGCGCATCGCCAGTGGCAAGCTCTGGTACGCCGGCCGGCCGGTGATGATCACCCGCAATGCCCCGGCTCAGGATCTTTTCAACGGTGATATCGGTCTCTGCCTCCCTGATCCCGCCGCCGATGGCGCACTGCGGGTCTTCTTCCCGACTGCCAGCGGCGAGGTTCGGGGCTTGGCGCCCCTGACTCTGCCGGCGCACGAAACCGCCTTTGCCATGACTGTCCACAAAAGTCAGGGCTCGGAGTTCCGCCGTGTCCTGCTGCTTCTGCCGGGGCAGCGTTCGGCCATTCTCAGCCGTGAACTCCTTTATACTGCGGTCAGTCGAGCGCGGGAATCGTTGAAGATTTTCGGGGTGGGCGAGATTTTTGTTGCGGCGTGTCAAGAGCGGATTCAGCGGACCTCTGGTCTGCGTGAAGAGCTGGGGCGATAAGGGGAGGAATCTTCGCTCCCCTACAGCTGTCCGAGCATGCGCAGTAAGCCATCCAGATAAGTGTAAGGATGCGGCGGGCAGCCGGGGATGTAAAGATCGACGGGAAGGAGATCGCCGATGCCGTTATGCACTTCCGGACTGTGACAGAAAGGACCACCATTGATTGCACAGGCGCCGGCGGCGATAACGATCTTCGGTTCCGGGACTGCGGCATAGGTCTCAAGGAGGGCGGCGCGCATATTCTCTGTGACCGGGCCGGTCACAATGAGCCCGTCGGCATGGCGCGGCGAGGCGACGAACTGAATGCCGAAACGACCAAGATCGTAGACCAGGGTACCAAGGACGTTGATGTCGGCTTCACAGGCGTTGCAGCCTCCGGTAGAGACCACACGCAGCTTCAGGGAGCGTCCAAAGAGACCGAGCATCTTGTCGTTGAGAGCTGATGCCAGTTTTGCCTCACTCTGACCTTGCCACAAATCCTGGCGGCAGCTGGCGGCGAGACGATGATCGGTGCTGAAAGAGAGGGCTCCGTGCGGACAGGCGGCCGCACATTCCGGGCAGAAGATGCAGCGGCCGAGGTCAATCTGAATGGAACCGTCACGAAGAGCTAGGGCGCCAAAGGGGCAAAGATCCTGGCATTCTTGACAACCTTGGCACTTCTCCCGGTCAATAATCGGTCGACCCCGAAAGTGGGCCGGCAGGGTCGGTACTTCCTGCGGGTACTTTCCGGTGCGATGTCCCTGGCGCAAACGCTCACGAATGATGCTCAGCATTTTATGACTCCTTACAGATCAAAGCCGCAATAAGACAGATTAAAGCTCTTGTTGCACAAGGGAAAGTCGGAAATCTGTTGTTCGCGTAACGCCATCGCCAGACCGCTCCAGTTATGGAAGGAGGGGTCGATAATTTTGTAGCGATCGAATTTTCCATCCGTATCGGTGATCCCTACCTGTACCAACTCCCCCCGCCAGCCTTCGACCATCGCCACCGCCAGAGTATCCCCCGCCAAGGGCGGAAGTTCCCGCCGCGACTCCCCTTGGGGGAGATCCCGCAGGCTTTGCTTGAGCCAGTGCAGCGATTTGTAGATTTCGCGGCGGCGGATATTGGCGCGGGCAAAGACATCACCGCTGTCCTCAATTACGCAGTGGTCGTAGGTCGAGATATAGCCGCCGTAAGGGTAATGCAGGCGCACATCCCGGGTCAGTCCGCAGGCCCGCGCCGCCAAGCCGACCACCCCCAGGGCCTCGGCGTCATCGATGTTCAAAGTGCCGATCCGCTCCATGCGCGCCAGGGCCGAGGGGGCATCGAAGAAGAGTTCGATGGCGCCGCGGGTATCCTTTTCGATCGCCGCCAGACGCTGCAGTATCCGCGCTGCCAGTTCCTCATCGAGATCAAAGCCGACGCCACCGGGACGCAGCAGGCCGCGACTGAAGCGACTGCCGCAAATTTCCGCCGTAAGGTTGAGGTAGTCGCCGCGCAGTCGTCCGCAGAAAGAAGCCGTCGGTAAAAAACCGACATCGCCGGCCAAGGCACCGATGTCGCCGACATGGTTGGCGAGACGTTCGAGTTCGAGGGAGATCGCCCGGATCGCATCGGCGCGGGGGGAGGGAGCAATCCCGGCCAGCGCTTCGAGAACCATGCAGTAAGCGCTGCCGTGCCCGGCGGTGGTGTCGCCGGCGACGGCTTCGAGTTGATAGATCGATGCCGGATGCGGGCCGCCCAACAGGAGTTGCTCGACGCCGCGATGCTGATAGCCGAGGGAGATCTCCAGATGCATGACGTTTTCGCCATGGCACTGAAAGCGGAAGTGCCCGGGCTCAATCACCCCGGCATGAACTGGACCGACGGCAACTTCGTGTACTTCCTCCCCTTCAACCCGATAGTAATCCATCTCTCCCGGTAGCGGTTGTTCCTCCCCGCGATTCCAGGCATCGCTGCCGGCACGCCAGCGGCGATGGAAGCGGACCGGCTTAAACCAGGGGTGACCGGTCGGGACGACCCCATAGGTTTCGGCAATCTCGCGCTCAAAGAGATGAAGTTGTGGGCAGTGCGGGGTGAGGGAGGGGAAACTGCGGCCGATGGTGCTGCGCAGAATCAGCAGTTCCCCTTCCCAGCAGCGGGCGATGATAGCAAAGAGTTCAAGATCATCCCTGTCCGGCTGCGGCCTTGCAAAGTAGGCAACAATCCGCCCCCCTTCCTTGCACAATTCCAGACAGAGTTCACTAAAACGACTATAAGCCAGGACAGGGAGGGCGGTCAGGGCAATAGACCCGGGATTTTTAGCGATTCTGCCAAATTCTTGCGGAGTCATCATTTCACCTCCAACATGACAACGGCCTCTTCCAGTAAATGGCGCAGCGGCGGCGGCAGATAAAGCCCGAGGAGCAGAACAAGGAGGAGGAGGAGCAGGGGCGGCGCCACAAGCAGAAAAGTATCCTTGAATGCCGTATCTGTCGATTCATCCGGCGTCCCCTGTACCATCCCCAGCACCGTCGACCCCATGCCGATAAAGACGATCGCCAGAAGGAGGAGGAAGGCTCCGGCCAGCCAGAAATGGCCGCCGGCAAAGATGCCGCGCAGAATCGTAAACTCGCTGATAAAGGGCCCGAAGGGGGGAGAGCCGGTCACCGCGAAGAAGCCGGCGAGAAAGATCGTTCCCGAAATCGGCAGCCGCCGCATGGCGCCATGAATATCGGTGATCTTCTTGCTGGCAAAGGCGCGATGGATATTGCCGACCGAAAGGAACATACATCCCTTGGTCAGGGCATTGTTCACCAGGTGCAACAGGGCACCGAAGGTGGCGATCCCGCCAATGCCGATGCCGATGGCAAGGATTCCCATGTGCTCGACACTCGAATAAGCGAGCATCCGCTTCACATCGTTCTGGCGCACCATGAAGATGGCGGCGATGAGGAGAGAGAGGACGCCGAGGGCGAGGAGTTGCTGCCTGGCCAAATCTCCAAGACCGGCAGCGTTCATGATCTGCAGGGCCCGCAGGATGGCGAGGAAAGAGACACTGGTCAAGCCGCCGGCAAGGAGGGCGCCGATCATCCCCGGCGCTTCGCCATAAGCGTCCGGCTTCCAGCTGTGCAGCGGTGCCAGCCCCATCTTGGTGCCGAATCCGACCAGCAGGAAGACAAAGCCGGCCCGCAGCCAGGCGGTGGAGAGGAATGAACTCTCAGCCAGGAGGTGGTCAAATTGCAGTGTCACCTCGACCCCTCCCAGTAGCGCCGCATAAGCAAGAAAGAGCATGCCGAGGAGGGCAAGGGCAATACCGACAGAACAGATGAGGAGATATTTCCAGGTCGCTTCGATCGATAAGCGGTTGCGGTTGTAGTAGATCAGCGGGGCGCTGGCGATCGTCGTCGCTTCGACCGCCATCCACAGGAGTCCGAGGTGACGGGCCGCTGTTGCCAGGGTCATGGCCGACAGGAAGATCAGCAGGCAGGCAACGATCGTGCGGGTTCCCCGATCGCTGCGCAGTTGTAGATAGCTGACCGCATAAATCGAACAGGCAAAGTACAGAATCGAAGTCACCAGCAACACGAGCAGGGACAAAGGATCGAGACCGAGCCAGAGATCACCGACCGGCAGGGGATGGCAGGCGATGCTCGTCACGCCGCCGAGGTGCAGCGTTCCGGCCAGGGGGAGGAGCCAGCAGCGCCATCGTTCTGACGGCAGCATGAACGCCAGCGCGCCGAGCAACAGAGGGAAGAGGACCAGAAAAAGAAGCATCGTCTATTCCTTTAACGCCGAAAGACGTCCGGTATTCATCGTCGAGAATTCGCGACTGATCTGATTAATGACGATCCCCATGACAAAGATGCCGACCAGCATGTCGAGAAGAACCCCGGCTTCGACCATCAGCGGCATCGCTTCGGAGAGGAGGATACCGAAGATGAAGATGCCGTTTTCGAGGATGAGATATCCGACCACCTGGGTGATCGCTTTGCGCCTGGTCATGAGCAGGAGAAAACCGCTGAAAAAAGTCGCCAGAGCGGTCGGGATAAAGAGACTGCCGCGGTGCTCGGCAATCAGCGGCAGGTAATTGGCAAAGATGAAAGCGCCGGAAGTGACCAGAGCGCCGAGGGCGAGGGTCGGGACAAAACCGACCAGCGGTTCTATTTCGCGGTGGATGCGTACTTCCCGGATGGTGCGGGTGAGCAGGGTCGGAATCAGGATCGCCTTGATCAGCAGTGCCCAGAAAGCCAGGATCAGGGTGTGCAGGGAGAGACCGTGCGCCACCAGCGGGAGCAGGGCCAGCAGTCCCCCCTGGATAGCGACGGCACGGATGCAGGCGACCAGGCGCGAAGTGCCAAGGGTGTAGAAGTTGATCAGCACCACCAGCAGCAGGATGAGATTACTCAGTTCGATCATCGGTGAATCTCCCGTCGGGGTTATTCAAAATAGTAAGTGCGAGTAGCATTAAAATCGACCACCCCCAGCCCCTCCTTAAAAAAGGAGGGGAGCTTAAAGACTTTATCCCCCTCCTAATTTAGGAGGGGTTAGGGGTGGTAGGTCTTCAGCGTAAAACCAGCACCAGGGCAAAGATAGAAATCATCGTTGTGCCGATTAACAGTTGGGGAATTCGCACCAGTTGCAAACGCGCCATCACCGATTCGATGACGCCGATCGTCACGGCAATGCCGAGCATCCCGGCCATGAAGATCAACGCATCGACGCCAGGGTTGCCGCTGTCCCAGGGGAGGAGCAGCCGCACCAGCAGGGCACCGAGGACGAGCAACTTCAGGCTGGCGCCGTAAAGGATCATGGCAAAGGCCGGGCCGCTGTGATCAAGGACCATGACTTCGTGAATCATCGTCAACTCCAGATGGGTATTCGGGTCGTCAAAGGGGATGCGGCAATTCTCGACCAGGAGGACAACAAAGAGAGCGATCACCAAGAGCAGCAGCGACGCTCCGGCACTTTGCCAGGAAGTGACCAGATGCTTGCCGAGAAGTTGATTCAGGGAGAAGCCGCCAGAGAGCCGGACGAGGACGATCAGGGCGAAGAGGAGGGTCGGTTCGACCAGGCAGGCAAAGGTCACTTCCCGCGCCGCCCCCATCCCTTCAAAGCTCGATCCGGTATCGAGGGCCGAGCTGGCAGTAAAGAAACGGGCTAAAGCAAAGAGGTAAACAAAGAGGATGAGATCGCCGTTAAAGGAGAAGGGGGCGGGAATTGCTCCGAAGGGGATCAGCAGCGCCGCCAGCAGGGGAACGGTGAGACCGACGATCGGCCCGGCGCGAAAGACCCAGGTGGTGGTGCGGCTGATAACAAAACCCTTTTGCCACAGCCGGTGCAGATCGTAGTAAGGCTGCAGCAGCGGCGGCCCCTTCCGGCCGGCAAAGAGTGCTTTGGTCCTGGTGATCACGCCGAGGAGGAGCGGCGGGAAGAGGAGCACAATCAGGAGATGGAGGAGAAGTTGCAGAAGCATCGTTACCTCGCTAGCGCCCGCTGAGAAGCAGCAGAGCGAATAAAGTCAGGACGACATACAGCAGATAAAGGCTGGTGACGCCGTTTTGCAGCCAGGTGCGCAGCCAGGTTGCGGCTATGGCGAGAACGTGGAGCAGCGGCAGCAGCAAACGGTCGAGGATGCTGTCGGGGGTGTGACTGGTAAAAGAACTCCGGGACGGGAAGAGTCCGTACGTCTTGCCGCCATGCTCCTGACTCCAGAGTCCGAATCGGAAGAGCTTCACCAGGGGAGCGGCAAAGGAGGAAGCAGTGTACTGCATGCGGTTGGTCGGCCAAAGGTAACCACAACCCCAGGTCGACTGCTCAGTGTCTGCTTGTTGGCTGCGGCGGTGCAGCCACCAGCTGAGAAGACCGCTGAAAAGGATCAGGGTCGTGCCGAGGATGCCGATCCAGACCAGGGAGGTCATGCTGGCGGTGATCGCTCCGCTGCCGCTCAACGGCGCCCAGGCGAGTGTTGCAGCCTCCAGTAAAGGGGCGAAGAGCCAGGGGAGGAGGCCGATGCTAAGGCAGGCAGCGAGGAGGACGAGCATCGCTGTGCGCATGAGCCAGGTGGCATCGTGCCCCGCGGCCGCGGCCGGCGTGCGCGGAGCGCCGAGAAAGACGATACCGAAGACCTTGACGAAACAGGCTAGAGCCAATCCGCCGATCAGCGCCAGCACCGGCGCAACCAGAATCGCCAGACTCAGGGTTAAGCGCTGATCGACCAGGGCGCGAAAACTCCCCTGATAGATGAACCATTCACTGATAAAACCGTTAAAGGGGGGGAGGCCGCAGATCGCCACGGCGCCGCCAAGAAAGAGGGCGGCCGTCCAGGGGTGCGAACGGATCAGACCGCCCATCTGGTCGATCTCGCGGGTGCCGGTGGTATGAATCACGGCGCCGGCACTCAAAAAGAGGAGCGATTTAAAGAGGGCATGGTTGACGACATGAAGGAGGGCACCGGCAAGGCCAAGCATCGCCAACTCCGGCAGTCCGGCACTGCGGCCAAGGAGGGCGAGTCCCAGTCCCAGGGTGATGATGCCGATATTCTCGACACTGTGATAAGCGAGGAGACGTTTGAGATCATGCTGCGCCAGGGCGTAAGCCACGCCGAAGATGCCGGTAATGACTCCGAGGATGATTAGAACCCATCCCCACCACAGCGGGATCGTCGCAAAGAGCGAGGTGATCCGTACCAGACCGTAAATCCCGGTCTTGATCATTATCCCGGAAAGGAGGGCGGAGATATGACTCGGGGCGGCAGCGTGGGCACCGGGGAGCCAGATATGCAGCGGCATGATCCCGGCCTTGAGGCCGAAGCCGAAGAGGGCCAAAAGGAAGATGGCGGTGGTGACCGCGCTGGCTGGAAGGGTGCCGGCGGCGGGGAGGGAGAAACTGCCGCAACTCAGATCGAGGAGGGCAAAGAGGGCAAAGAGGGCGAGGGTGCCGGTGTGGGTTGCCACCAGATAGATGAAACCGGCGCGGCGCGCCTCTTGCCGATCATCTTCGGTGGTGATGAGAAAGAAGCTGGCCAGGGCCATAACTTCCCAGGCAAAGAGGAAGAGGATGCCGTTTTGGGCGGTAAAGACCAAGGTCATGCCGGCGGCGATCAGGCCGTGAAAGAGGCGGAGTTTACGGCTGTTTTCGGGATGCTGCGCTTGCGGCCAGTAATCCTTGCCAAAGAGAACGCTCATGGCAAAGACCAGGAGAAAGGGGAAAAGAAAGATCAAAGAGATAGCATCGATGCGAATCAGCAGTTCGCCGCCGGGGATGCTCCAGCCGGCGCGCAGAACCGTTTCGCCGGCGAGAGTCGTGCTGGAGAGCAGACCAATCAAGGTTGTGATCGTCCCGAGCAGCGCCAGAATTTCGGCAGTAGCTTGTCCCCGTCGATCCCGGCTCGACATCAGTAGACCGGGAAGACCTGAGATTGCCATGATGGCGATGCCGCTGAGAAAGAAGATCATAAGGGTCTATAATCCTTTGTCCGCGAGAATGTTCCACAGCATGAGTCCGGCACAACAGATGAAGATATAAAGAAGATAGAGATGCTGTTTGCCCTGTTGCAGCCAGCGCAGTCTGACACAGCGTTCGGCCAGAGCCGAAAAGAGGGGTTGGTAACAGCGCTGGAGAAGCGCTTCCTGAGAATGCTGAAAAAATTGAACTGTCGCCGGAAAGAGCGAGCGCGGCCGTTTGGTACTGAGCTTCGGCTGCAGCGCTTGCGGCAGAAGATGATGGTGGGCTATTCCACTGTAACTCTCGGCGGTATAGGCCATTCGTGCTGTCGGGCGGGGGAAGCCGCACCCCCAGGTCGTTGCCGGCGTTGTCGGCCGGCGCCGCTGCAGCGCGGTCAGCAGGAGGGCGACAATGATCAGGGCGGCACAGAGGATCATCCCCCAGAGGCCAATCTGCCCGGATTGGGCAAAGGTTGCATTCAGTTCCGGAACCGCTGTCGGCGTCATTTGGTTGAGGACCGGGGTGAGGAGATGCAGAGTCAGTTGCGGCAAAAGGCCGATAAGCAGGCATCCCAAAAGGAGGAGGCGCATCGGCCAGAGCATCGCCGGCGTCGCATCATGCGCCTTGGCTGCTGCCGGGGAGCGCGCTTCACCCAAAAGGGCGATGCCGATCAAACGGGTGAAGGTCACCACTGCCAGGGTGCCGACGATGCCGAAGAGCACCAGAACCATACTGATCCCTAAAGCACTGACGCCGCTCATGGCGACCCCGGCGTGCAGAAGTCCAAGATAGATCAGCCACTCGCTGGCAAAGCCGTTTAAGGGGGGAAGAGCGGCGAGGGCGACGCTGCCGCCGATGATCAGCAGTCCGGCCTGCGGCATGCGTTTCAGTAATCCTCCCATTTGATCGAGATTGCGGGTGCCGGTGGCATGGAGCAGGGTGCCGGCACCGAGAAAGAGGAGCCCCTTGAAGAGGGTGTGGTTCCAGATATGGAGGAGGGCACCGGCAAAGGCCAGAGCCGCAACCACCGGCAACTGTTGCGCCGTCGCCAAAACGCCGAGACCGATCCCCATAAAGATAATGCCGATATTCTCCACCGTCGAATAAGCCAGGCAGCGTTTCACATCCTTTTGCAACATCGCCATAGCGATACCATACAGGGCCCCGAGCAGGCCGAGCGTGAGGATGATCGCGCCCCAGAGCGCCGACAGGGGGGGAAGGAGGAGCATTGCTCGCAGGACGCCGTAGAGTCCGGCATTGACGACGAGGCCGGACATCAGGGCCGAGACGTGACTCGGCGCCACCGGATGCGCCGCCGGCAGCCAGACAAAGAAGGGGAAGAGACCGGCCTTGATCCCAAAGCCGCCCAGAGCCAGGAGGAAGAGGATCGCTGTGAGGGTCGGCCCGGCCTGGGTCAAAGGGGCGAAATCGACAAAATTGAGACTGCCGCAGTGAGAGCCGGCCAAAAGGAAGAAGGCAGTGATCAGCAGTAAGCCAAAGTGGGCCACCAGCAGATACAGCCAGGCGGCTTCGCGCACCTCGCTGTGCTGGTGATCGTAACTGACGAGAAAGAAAGAGCTGATGGTCATGATTTCCCAAGCGGCAATAAAGAGGAGAACATTGGCGGCCATGACCACCATGATCAGGGAGGCCATCAGCAGCGCATAAAGGGCCCAGTGCGGGGCGAGATTGCGACTTTTGCCGTCATCTTTAAGGTAAGCACCGGCGTAAATGGCGGCCAGGGGGGGGAGGATGGCGATCGGCAAAAGGAAAAAAGCTGCGAGGGGATCGACACTCAGGGCAAAAGTACCGCCGGGGACGAGCCAGTTGTGGCTGGCAATGAGAGTTTGCGGATGCAGCAGGAGCGGCATGACCGCCCCGGCGATCAGGAACGCTGCGCCGCTAATGGCGGTGAGGGCGAAAGTGTAAGCCAGGTTTTGACGTCTTCCAGCAATCAGGCTCATTAACGCGCCACTCATCAAGAGTGCTATGGCCGCCAGTAATAAGTTCATAACCCGAAAATCAACCTCCCGTTTAGATGCGCAGCGCTGCTTCTTCCGTCCGCAGTGTTGTCAGGATCTCTTCCCGCCCGCCGGGGATCGCCAGCACCCGGCGCAGGCTTGGGCGCTGCAGAAGATAATTCAGTCGCGCGTAGAGGAAAAGATGGGCCGGAAGATCCGGCGCCATAATGGTGAAGAGGGTGTCGACCGGCAGACCGTCGAGGGCATGAAAATCGACTTTATTTTCGAGAAAACAGAGGGTGACAGTGGCGCGACTGATCGGCAGGATGCCGGGATTGCGCAGATGCGGCAGGGCGATGCCGTTGCCGATCCCGGTCGAACACAGGTTTTCTCTGACAATCAACAGTTTAAGGAGTTTGTCGCGATCAATGCCGTCAGCCAGACGTAAATGCGTAACAATATCCGCCAGTACCTTGTCGCGGCTGCTGCCGCTGATGCGATAAAAGATACCGCCGGCTTCCAGGGCCGCACCAAGACTGATTTGGGGGGAGGCGGGAGTCACTGGAGAGAGGAGGGATTCCGGCGTCGCCCCGACCCGCCGCGAGGTTGCCCACTCCATGAGCTCGGCGCGATTGAAGCGGTACTGCTCGTGGATGCGGTAGGCCGGGATGACCTCTTTCTGGATCCAGCGGTAGATGGTCTTCTCTGAAACGGAGAGGAGGCGCGCAGCCTCTTTGACGGAAAGGTTCATAATCCTCGTCTGTCATCTAGTGTCATCGTTGGACATTTGTGGACACTAGCAATTTTGCGTGACGATTGTCAACGGGATTATTTTATCTTTTCAAAATTAAACAAACACTGTTCGTTTTTGCTGGAGAAAAGTTCAGCCGGTGTTGCGCAATCCCGCAGCAATACCGCTGATGGTTGCGGCCAGGACATAATCGAGATCGGCACTCTCAGCACCACTGCGTTTGCGCCGGAGTAATCCAATCTGGATATAGCAAAGCGGGTCGACGTAGGGGGCACGCAGTTGCAGCGAGCGCGCCTGGGCGGAATTTTTTTCGAGGAGGCGACTCTGTCCGGTGATTAGCAGGATCATCCCCTTGGTCCGTTCGAATTCATCGGCAACCAGCTTGAAGACCCGCTCACGCAGAGCGATGTCAGGGACGAGTTGGCTGTAGAGGCTGGCAAGGGGGAGGTCGACCTTGGCCAGCGTCAGTTCGACGTTGCGGATGAGATCGGAGAAGAAGGGGAATGCCTGCATCATCTCGGGCAAGAGTTTCGCTTCGGCTGTGCCGCGTCCGGCAAAGGACTGCAAGGCACTGCCGACGCCGTACCACCCCGGCAGGCCGTGGCGGCTCTGGATCCAGCCGAAGACCCAGGGGATGGCGCGCAGGTCGGCGATGGCGCTTCTGCTGGCGCGGCGGGCCGGCCGTGAGCCGATCCGGGCGAGATCGAACTCGCGTACCGGTGTTGCTGCTTCAAAATAGAACGGAATATCGGGATTCGTGGCGATGTCACGACGATAACAGCCGTAGGCGGTGACGAGCTCAGCGATGGCGCGACTATGAACCTGGGCGTGCTGGCGGATGTCAAGGGTGTGGAGGTGCAGGCGCTGCGGCTGATCTTCGCTCTGCCAAAAAAGTTCCATGGTTGCGATCTCCTTTGCGCTATTGACCGGAAGAGTATAGCAGGCGGAATGATCTTTTGTTGCGGCCCTTAAAAGGGAAGTTTGGCCATCCTCGCCCGCAACTGATCTTTGATGGTCTTCTCCATGGCAGTCAATAGCCAGCGCAGCCAGCTTGTGATCCGGATCAGCTGCAGGAGAAGGCGCTGGCTGTTTCGTTTTTCTTCGGCTGTAAGCTCACCCGCCCGCAGGGCCTCCGGAGCGAAGAGCTGCGCGTCGCAGCTTTGCCAGTGGCTGGCGAGACTGGTGAGGAGTTGGCGATCGGCCCTGTGCTGGCGCAAGATCTCGAAGATCTCGTCGCGGCAGAGCTGCGCTGGCGGCCGGCCGATAATTCGCTCCAGCGCTTCTTCGACAGTACGCGGCGTGCGGCTCTTGCGGTATGAACGCACCAGGAGATAAAGGACAAGCAAGGTGAAAAAAAGCAAGGCACTGTGTACCAGCCAGGTCGGTATGTGTTCGATCCCCGCATTCAGGACAACATATTTGTGCGCCAGCGGATCGAAGACCGGCAGGCGGAAGACGAGCCGGCCGCGATCGTTACCGCCGGGGAGGTAAAGGTAGCGCAGGGTGCGGGTGCGTTCCTGTGGCGCGATGCCGACTGTGGCATCATGGAGGAGAATCAAGCGTTCGTTGGCGCCGACTTTGGCCTGCGGTGCCGGGAAAGTTTCGAGCGCGGCCGGACCACTCAGCACAATCTGAATTTCACGACTGCCCCGTCCTTCTGCCTGCAGCTGCATCGTCACCTGGCCGATGGCCCCGGCAAAGTTGTCCGGGCGTCCCCGTTCCGGCAGAGGCAGCACCCGCAGTTCGACCGGTTGGGCATGATAGGTCGTCCCGGCGATACTCACCCCGGCACGGCTCAGGGGGAGTCGGCCGCTGCGCAGGGGGCGGACAGCGCGTTGCATGATCTGCACGAGGACAGCTTGATCTTCCTCCAGCCGCGCGGGAGGGGTCGGGAGTTCGGCACTGGCACTGCTGTCAAGATTTGGCCAGATCGGGATGATGGCGCTCTGCGGGCGGGGAGTGGTGCGGACTTCGAGGGTGACGATGACCTCTTCGCCGACATAAGGGGCCGGGTTGGAAATGAGCAGACGCACCGTCGGGAGATTGTCAGCGGCTGCCGGGCCGGAGCTGCTCAAGGTCAGAGCGAAAAGGAAAATAAGGAAGAGGAGCGGCCGCATTACCAATCCTTCTCGACGGTGCGTTCATGGATTTCCGCCTGACTTGCAGCGTCAGCAAAGGCTTGCGGTTTCAACGCTTCGACCAGTTGCAGGGCTTGTTGACGATTCATCGGCGCATCAACGGAACTCTCTTCGCTTTGGCGCTCGCCATCGCCACGGCCGCTGGCCGGGTGATCGCCGAGCAGACGCAGGGCCAGGGTAAGATTGGTCCGCGCCGCCGCATCGCCGGGGAGGAGGAGAAGGGCCTGTTCCAGGGCCGTGACCGCCGGGGCAGCCGCGCCTGCCTGTAAAAGCGCCGTCCCTTGATTATACAGGGCCAGTCCCCGCTCCTTGGCGGGGAGACTGGGGATAGAGCGGGCAAAGGCGTCGGCGGCCTCATCAAACGCGCCGTTTTTGGCGTGGCGCATGCCGCTGTCAAAGTCATTCACTCCCCGATCGATAATCTGGCCACAGGCACTGACAACCAGAGTCAACATGCTAAAGGCCGGGACCCAGGCGCTCCAGCCCCGCACCTTGCGGGACCAGGGGAATTGCCGCAACAGCAGGAGTCCAAGGGCTGACCAGAGCCACCACAATGCTGGGGGGGACAGGAACTCCGGGGGGCGCCAACGTTCAATCAGAGCCAGGGTGGCCGGGGCGTTATCGGTCCGCAGGAGCATCTCTCCTTGGGTGACAGCGGCGATCTGGCGCAGGCGGTCATCATCTCTTTGGCTGATGACGACGGCGCCGTTGCGGTCGCGCCGCACTGCACCGTTGTCCCGCAGCACCGGACTCCCGGCGACGCTGCCCAGGGGGATGGTGTAGACCGGAATCGACTGCGGCAGGCGCGGCGCCGGGGTCGGTACAGTGCGCTCGCCATCGGTGAGGAGGATGACCGCCCGCTCCCGGCCGGCATTACTCAATGTCGAAAGGGCGGTGAGAATCCCTTCTTCCGGAGCCGATCCGGGTGACGCCACCATCCTCGGCAGGAGGCGGTCGACAAAGAAGAGGATCGCTTCAAGGTCTTCGGTGAGGGGCGCTTGCACAACTCCTTCACCGCCGACCAGGGTGAGACTGAAACGGCTGTTTGGCAGGGATGTTATCAGCGTCCGCACTTCCCGTTGCGCCAAAGAAAGTCGACTTTCACCGTTATCGCTGCAGGCCATGCTGGCAGAGACGTCGATGGCGAGAGCGAGATCCGGGCCATTTTGTTCCCCCCGCAGAATCGGCCCGGCCCCCGGCGGGGGGATCAGCAGTAGGGAAAAAGCCGTTAAGGCGACGAGATCGAGGAGATATCCGGTCGGGCGGACCCGCAACCAGAAACGGAAGAGGAGAAGTTCGGCAGCCAAAAGGAGGAGGATAAGTCTTTGCAGGCGCGGCGCCAGCGGGTGATCGCTAATCTGCTCTTTCACCTCCAGCGGACTCTTCTCCAGCGCATCGATGCGCTGATAAACCTTGCGCAGTGCTTCGCCGCTGCTGGCCAGAAAGTGCTGGCCGCCGGTGAGGCGGGCGATTTCGAGGAGCGGCCCTTCTTCCAGGGTACTGATCAGGAGCGAGCCGTCGGCGAGGCGGGCCGGTGCGCCGGCGCTCCCCAAGGGGATCTCACTCCCTTGCAGCGAGCCGAAACCGATGGTGTAGATACGAATCCCGAGAGCGGCGGCCGCGCGGGCCGCGGCGCGGGGGGAGATGCTCCCCCGGTTTGAGCTGCCGTCGGTGAGGAGGATAACCGCCTTGCTCTCTGCCGGCGAATCCTTGAGCCGGGCCAGAGCCGTCGCGAGAGCATCGCCGATGGCCGTGCCGGTTCCGGAGCGATCCGCCTCGACCGCCCGCAGACGGGCGATGAGATGCCCCTTGTCAAGGACTGGCGGCGAAAGGAGGACCGGCACGCCAGAGAAGAGGATAACTCCGACCCGGTCGTTACGGCGTTCTTCGAGAAAGTCCGCGGCGGCGTTGCGGGCCGCGACCATGCGGCTGGGGGGGATATCGGTGGCACCGAGAGAGGCGGAGACATCAAGGACGAGCATCAGGTCGACCCCTTCCCGCACCGTCGTGCGACTCGTCTCGCGTTGCACCGGATCAGCAAGGAGGAGAATAAGAAGCGCGATCGTCAGCGCCGCACACCAGTGATGCAGCCGGTAAAAACGGAGACGCCAGGTCGTCTTGAGGCGCCGCAGCGGTTCAAGGGAGGATAAGGGTGAACTGTCGCGCCGGCGCGGAATAAAGGGGAGGAGCGCCAAAGGCAAAAGCCAAAGGAGGGTAGGGGCGGTAAAGGTAAAGTTCATTCGTCCCCCGCGGCAATTAAGGACAACAATTGACAGTGCAGGCGATGAATATCATCCGAGTTGCTGGCAAGCGGCGCAAAGCGTCGTTTCCTGATTTCGTCAAGGAGAGAGGTGCACGCCGCTGAGGCCGGAAGATGACGGGCTCGGGCCTCAAGGTGGGCTAACTGAACCGCTTGTGGCAGTTTAAAAAAGTCCGGGCGGTGCCAGCAGCGCCAAAGGAGGGCAATCCCGGCCCCGAAGAGGATCAGGAGCAGGGCGCCGGCGAGGATCCAGCCGCCCGGCCCGGAACCGACCAAAGGGAAGGGGCGACGTTTGAACGGAGCAATCGCGGCATCATCGGCAATCCCTTCCAGAACAGTGACCGCTAGTGGCGCGGTTTCGATCTGCCGGGCGGTGCCGACCTGTAAGGGAAAGGGGGGGATCTCCCGGGCTCCCGGTCGCATCGGCAGGACGACGAGGCGGATCTCCTGGCCAAGGTGGAGAGGGGGGGCGAGTGGTTCAAAGGAACCTAGGTCAGGGAGGCCGGCGAGGCCGGTCTCTTCGTTGTCGAGGGTGATAATAATGGAGAGGGGGTTGCCGAGGATCGGGGTCGCAGGGTCGAGATGGACGACCGGAGCTGCCAGGACTAGGGTGGCCGGCAACAAGGTTAAAATAAGGAGATTGACGAGAAGTCGAAAGGTTGCGCGGATCACCGGCGTCTCCCGCTGCGGCGCCGGAAGATGCGCAATAAGGTCGGCAGCACCGACTCCCCGGCCGGCAGAAAAGCGTGATCGATGGTCAAGGTGTGTAACTGCTCGGTCAGTTCGCTATCGCTGTATTCCCATTGGGTTGTATAGGTTTGGCGTTGGCTGTCGCTTGACAGATCGACGATCTTTTCGGTCAGCGTTTCGCGGTCGGCGACCCGCCACAAGCCTTTGGTTTGTGGAAGAACTTCTTGCGGATCACGGGGGATGAGGACGACAAGATCGTGGCGGCTGTGGGCTTCGCTCAAGCGCTTGAGCGGCAGGGGCGCGTGCAGATCAGAGATGAGGATGATAATGCCCGGACGCCGGTTGAGTTGCAGGGCGGCCTCAATCGGGGGGGTGAGATCGGTGCAACGCCCTTGTGGCCGATGTGCGATCAGTTCGGCAAGAATCCGCCGGGCATGGCGGACGCCGGTTTCGGGGAGGATGAGATGTTCGATGCGGTCGGTAAAGGCAACCAGGGAGACGCGGTCACCGCTGTTGGCGGCGGCAAAGGCGAGGAGGCCGGTCGTTTCAAAGAGGAGATCGCGTTTGGCGCCGGCAAAGGAGGCTGAGAGATCGACGAGCAGGGTCAGAGAGCGGCTGCGCTCTTCCCGATACTGGCGGACATGGGGTACTCCGGTGCGGGCGGTGACGTTCCAGTCGATAGTGCGGACATCGTCACCGGGCTGATAGGGGCGCAGCTCGGAAAATTCCATCCCCTGACCACGAAATTGACTGCGATAGGCTCCGGCCAGGCTGGCGGCGAGACGCCGGCGCGAGTTGATCTCGAGTCGGCGCACCAGCCCGCGGTTGGCCAGCGGGACCGGCGTCGCCTCGGGCTCAGGGCGACGGAACAGCGGAGAAAATCTGCGCAAGTACCTCATCGCTGCTGATCCCTTTGGCGTCGGCTTCGTAAGAAAGGAGGAGGCGGTGGCGCAGGACCATCATGGCGACCGCCAGCACATCGTCGGGGATGACATAGGGACGATGGCGCAAAAAGGCGTGCGCCCGGGCGGCGCGGGCCAGGGCAATGCCGCCGCGCGGCGAAACGCCGTGTTCGATGAGGGATTGTAACTCCCCCTTGCCGCAGCGGGCCGGATCGCGCGTCGCTTCAATCAGGTCAAGGATGTAGTCCCGCACCTTGTCATCGAGATGGAGGGTGCGGACCGCTTCGCTCGCCACCGCCAGGGTCGCGGCGCTGACCACCGGACGGATCTCCAGAGCACTTTCGCTGCTGATCCGGTCGATGACTTCAGCCTCTTCATGGCGCAGCGGATAAGTGACGATCACCTTGAACATAAAACGATCGACCTGCGCCTCGGGGAGGGGGTAGGTCCCTTCGTGTTCAAGGGGATTCTGGGTGGCGAGGACAATAAAGGGTTGCGGCAGAAGTTCCGAAACTTCGCCGAGAGTGACCTGGCCTTCTTCCATCGCTTCGAGCAGGGCTGACTGCACCTTGGCCGGGGCGCGGTTGATCTCGTCGGCGAGGACGACATGGGCAAAGATCGGCCCCTTGCGGATATCGAATTCGCCGCGTCCGGGGTGATAGACCGGGGTACCGATGAGGTCGGAAGGGAGAAGATCAGGGGTGAACTGGATGCGTTTAAAGGAGAGATCCAAAGCGCGGGCCAGAGCATTGACGGTGCGGGTCTTGGCGAGGCCCGGTACTCCTTCGATGAGGACATGACCACGGCAAAGGAGCCCGATCAGCAAAGCTTCGAGGAGCTTACGTTGTCCGACCACCGCTTTGCCGATTTCAGTCAAAAGGGGTTCGACAAAAGCGCTCTTTTGGATAATGTCAGCTTCGAGTTGGGCGAGGGTTAAATTCGATGATGACAAAGGAGGTGACTCCGGTGTTCAGGTAGGTTGCAAGGATGGAAGTATAGAGAGAATTCCCAGTTTTTCAAGGGAAATTTCATTTATGTTTATCGGGACATCCGAGATTTTTGCAGGTATTTGCAGGGCGAATAATTATTCGCCTAATCCGCCGGGATATCGAATTGCTTCACGGTAGGGGCACCCCTCGTGGGTGCCCGTCTTTGTCTCGTGTCAAGGGCTGACCCTCTTGGGGTGCTTCACGGTAGGGGCATCCCTCGAGGGTGCCCGTCTTTGTCTCGTGTCAAGGGCTGACCCTCTTGGGGTGCCGTCTCGATCGGGGGGACAGTCTCCCGTAGCGGCGAGACTGCAGAATCGATAGTTAAGCGGGCCGATGAACTGATGTATCGCAGCAAGCTCGACGGCCGCAACCGGGTGACGATCGACTGAGCCACATCTGTTTTGCTGCACGATAAAACCGCCGTGCCCGTCGCCTTTTTTGACCGGAGCCTCAAAGGAAGCGAC
>JACUTW010000037.1 GCA_014859605.1 Desulfuromonadales bacterium | reverse complement strand
ACACTTTCACTCCGCTGACGTCGATTGTTATTACCTCCGCAGTGGTCAGTTTGCCTGCTGGAGTATCAACGCAGCTGACCGCCACCGGGAATTTCTCCGGACTCTTTACCCGCGACATCACAGATCAGGTGAGCTGGAGCAGCGATTCTCCGGATGATGCCGATTTCCCTCAGGACTTCCCGTCCGGTCGTGTTAAGGCCCTTGCTGCCGGAACCGCGACGATCACGGCTACCTGGGCCGGAAACCCTACAAGTTGGGCGGGAATTTCTGCCGCACCCCCCGGCACTTTCAATTTAAATGTCAGTGATGCGACCATCGAGTCATTAGTTGTTCAGCCGCAACAGCCTGATAATCTTTCGGTTGGATTGACGCAAGAGTTTACAGCCTTAGGGATTTTCTCGGATAAAACTCAGCTCCCACTGACTTTTGATGCCGACTGGTCGTCATCTGACCCGAGCGTTGCTAGTATCAGCGTTGGGCGAGCCGAGACGAAGGTCGTCTCAGCCCTGAAGATTGGCCAGACAAATATCAAGGCTAACTTTGCCGATAAGGTGGATTCTGTTGCGTTAAAAGTTATTGCCCCTTCACTTGTTTCAATCGCTGTGACTCCCGCCAATCCTTCCCTTTTGAGTTTGTCAACCCAGGCGTTTACTGCCACAGGGAAATATTCGGACGGTAATTCTATCAACATTACAGATAGTGTGCAGTGGGATTCGAGTAACAAGATTTTTGCCACCATTGAGACTAATGGCACGGTCAAATCGCTAGCACAGGGGACAACTACCATCAAAGCCACCCTCGGCACGGTCAGTGGCACGTCGAGTCTCAAAGTCACCGGCGGAAGTCTGCAGAGCATCGCCCTGATTCTTGATCAAGCCAAAAGCAACGAGTTGATTAAGGGGACAAGAAGTCGCATCAGGGCGAAAGGAACATTCAGGAATAATACTTCCGGGGATATTACTTCACGTGATATTACAGCCGCTGTGACTTTTGGGGTTGACAACATCAATGCCAGCGTCACTCCCTTAAGCGGGAATCTCGCCTGGTTGGAGGCTGCAGCTGCCCCCACTGCGACTCCGGTAAAAATTTCCGCCAGTTATGGGACGCCTGTTCTCACAGGTGAAATTTCACTGAATGTGACGGAAACGTCGCTGAACAGTTCTGGCCTGACAATTTCTGAGCAATCGTTGACTCTTGCCAGCGGTACGAGCGGACGGCTTTCGTTGAGGGGACATTTCTCTCCTTCCAGTAACCAGGATCTCACCCCTTCCGCCACTTGGACCTCTTCAAATCCATCAGTAGCGACCGTAGAAAATGGGCGTGTTCATGCGAAGTCGGCAGGAACAGCTAATATCACTGCGACTTACGACGGTCGGCCCGTAACCACGACCGTGACCGTGGAGCCGAAAATCCTGAACAAACTAACCATCACGGCAGTCTCGACCCCTTCATCACTCATTCCCGGCACCGAAAAACAGTTCACGGTAAAGGCACTTTATGATGGCGGCTTTGAACAGGATGTCACTGAGAATGTGGAATGGTTGATCGATAATTCGAACGTCGCTATATTTTCTGATCAGTCCTCTGACCCTGGTCTGGTCGTGGCAGTCGATGCCGGAGAAACTATTCTGAGGGTGAAAATCGGTAATATAGTCGACACTGAAACTCTTACTGTCAGTCAGTAACTTAGATAGGATTGAATTCATATGAAACAAAACGGCCGACTTTTTCTTGTCTTTTTCTTCTTGTTTGCTCTGATATCCCCCCTTTGGGCACAAAACCCCGGCCCTTATCTTGGTATCTATGTTGGCGGGCAGTTCTTGGCGCCGGCGGAGAGCTCGGACAGCCTGGGCAGTTTTAATCTCGAATACAAGGCGGCGCCGAGCGGCAGCGTTGTCCTTGGCTGGGAACTGGAACCGGGAAGCGATATCGGTGAAGGGCGGGTCGAACTTGAATATACGCGGCGCAGCAATCGTCTGGATCAGGCCGAGTTCAGCGACGGGAAGGTCGCTGCTGATGGTGACCTCACTGCTGACAGCCTCCTGTTTAACGCCTTTGGTGTCTATCGCAGCAACAGTGTCTGGACGCCTTATCTGGGGGCCGGTCTCGGTATTGCTCGAATCACTGCCGCGGATCTGAGTGTGACCGGCCAGTCTCTCAGTGATGACGACGCACTGGTCTTTGCTTATCAATTCGGGTTAGGGACAGATATTGCTTTAACGGAGTCGCTGATAATCGATCTTGGTTATCGACTCTTCAGCACCTCAAAAGCGAAGTTGAAGGAAGCTAATGGCGAAGAATTTAAGCTGGAATATTTGAGTCACAGCGCCATGCTCGGGCTGCGTTTGAGTTTTTAGGGGCAGCCCCCTTGAAGTAAACCCTGCTTCGGTTAGAATTGTAAAGTTACGGCTGAGGAGGCTTACTGATGGATGGGTTGTCTGACGTAGAATCATTTTACGGACGTTTTGTCAAAAGTTTACAGCCGGCATGGACCGTCATCGGCCCTGTCGTTGGCGCGGACGGGGTCTGTCGCCTGCAAAAGTTGAGTGAAGGCGCTGGCGATTCTTGCTCCTGTCTCCCGTTAATCCCCCTGAAGAAGTTTCTTCTCCCCCCTGTAGAGCTGCTCTGGAGGCAATCAGAGGAGAGTCCCACGGCTGCTCCCGCTCCTGCCAAGATTGCCGTTATCGATGTTGCCCCTTGTGACCTTTATGCTCTGGCTTATCTCGATCAGACTTATGTTGAGGATTCCCTTTACCTCGGGCGCCGCCGTCACCTTTTGTTAGTCGGTCGCGAGTGTTCCCCTTTGTCCCAGTGTCATTGCTCTCCCCAAGCTGTTCCGCCCGCTTATGATCTCTTTTTTTCCGGGGATAAGGTCTGGTGCGGTTCTGAACGGGGAGAAAAAGTTCTCCAGGATTTTAGCGGTGTTGTGAAGTCAAGAGGAGATGAAGTTCTCCCAAAGGAGTATTGGGCAGGACAGGCAGAACTCCCGACAAAGATCGCAGCGCGATTTTTGCAGAGCGTCGACAATCCGCTCTGGGCGGAGGAGGCGAGTCGCTGCTTGTCCTGCGGTGCCTGTTCCGCTGTCTGCCCGACCTGTGCCTGCTACGATGTTGTCGATGCAGTGTCCTTAAGTGGAGAGATTACGCGACAGCGGGTCTGGGATAACTGTTTCTTCCGCGATCATGGGCTGGTGGCGGGCGGCCATAATTTTCGCCCGGAACGTACATCCCGGTTACGCTTCCGCTTTGAACACAAGTATCTCGGCTTTGGCGAACAGCGCGGCATGATTTCCTGTGTCGGCTGTGGGCGTTGTCAGCAGGTCTGTCCGGTCGGAATCAATCTGGCACAGATTCTGGTTCAGTTGCCGTTAGCGGAGGAAGAATGATCGATTTTACTCCACTGCCGGCGCGCCTCGAAACTATTGAGACCGATGTCCCCGACAACCATCTCTTCTCCTTCCACTTGCCGCAACCGCTGGCGATTGCCCCCGGTCAATTCGTCGAACTGTCGTTGCCGGGGATCGGCGCCTTTCCGGTTTCGGCCGTGACCTGGCCGACCAGTGATATCCTGCATCTCTGTATCCGCCGGGTCGGGCGGGTGACCGACGCTCTCTACCGCTTACCGGTCGGAGCCATGGTCGGTATTCGCGGCCCCTTTGGCCGCGGCTTTCCCGTGGAAAATTTTCCGGGGAAAGATGTCCTTCTCATCGCCGGCGGGTTGGGGGTGGTGCCGTTACGGACCTTGCTGCACTGGCTCCTTGCCCATCGGGGAAACATTGGCGAACTGACGGTGTTGTATGGGAGTTATGATGCCGCGCGGCTCCTCTTTCGTCGCGAACTTGAGGCGTTAGCGACGGCCGGGACAATTCGTCTGGCCTTCTCTGTCGATGCTCTCGGTGCAGACCCCCGTGGCACAGGAACCATTCCCTGTCGTTTTGGCGTGGTCGGTGATCTTCTGGCAGATCTCGATTTTAACCCGACGACAACCGTCGCGGCGGTGTGCGGGCCACCGGTCCTTTATACACATCTTCTCGAAAAGTTGGCAGCCGCCGGAATTCCGCCGGATCGCATCTATGCCACCCTTGAGCGGAGAATGAAGTGCGGAGTCGGCCAGTGCTGCCACTGTGTCATTGCCGGGGTCTATATCTGTTGCCAGGGGCCGGTCTTCTCTTTGGAAGAGTTGCGCATAATGCCGGGAGCGATCTGAGATGAATCCGAAACTGCGTATCGCTTACCAGCGTTATACCTCCTGTGGTGGTTGTCAACTCACTCTGCTCAATTGCGAACGGGAGTTGCCGCTGGTCGAAAAGTTTTTTGAGTTTGCCGAGTTTCCGATGCTCAGTTCGTGCAACGATAGCGATTGTTCCCTTGATGTTGCTTTGGCAGAAGGCTCGATTACTACGCCAGAGGAGTTGCAACGGCTCCTGACGCTACGGCGTCGGTCCAGGATTTTGATAGCAGTCGGCGCCTGTGCCCTCAGTGGCGGCGTCAATGCTTTGGCCGAAAATCGGGACATACTCCTTTCAGATATCTATGGTGGCGAAACTTTACCATCGGAGACCTTCCCGGCGCAGCCGATTGCCACTTTTGTCCGGGTGGATGGAGAGATCCCCGGTTGTCCGCCGGAGGGGAGCGATTATCTCCGTTTATTCGGTACTCTCCAGCAGGGGGGACTCCCGACTGAATATGCCGTGCCGGTCTGTATGGAGTGTCGGTTGCGGGAAAACCGTTGCCTGCTCGTCGATGGAAAGCAGCCCTGTCTCGGGCCGGTGACCCGCGGCGGTTGTCTGGCGCGCTGCCCCTCTTATGGAGCTATTTGTGAGGGGTGTCGCGGGATGGTCCCGGAAGCCAACTTCCCGGAGCACTTTCAACTGCTGTTGCAGACCGGTTTAACCGCGACAGAGGTGCGCGGGCGTCTGGAGCGCTTTTTCGGGAGGTATGATGAAGGTTATTAGTATCGAACCGCTCACTCGCGTCGAAGGGCGCGGGCGGGTCGATCTGCATGTGCAGGATGGTCGCTTGCAACGGGTGCAACTCGCTCTGCTCGAAGCGCCGCGCCTCTTTGAAGGTTTAGTGCGCAATCGCGCTTTGCAAGAGATCCCCGCCCTGGTCTGTCGCATCTGTTCCATCTGCTCGGCGGTGCATCGTATTGCCGCAGCCACGGCCCTTGAAAACGCATTGCAGCTGACAATTCCAGTATTGGCAGTAAAGGTGCGGGAGTTGCTCCTCCTCGGCGGCCATATCGAAAGCCATGCCTTACATCTCTTTTGTCTGATTTACCCGGATTTGCGCGGCGCAGAAAGTATTCTAACTTTACTCGCCCAAGGTGAACCGAGTCTCAAGGCGGGTCTCGAACTTAAACGTCTCGGCAACCGGATTCAGGAAGTTGCCGGGGGGCGGGCGATTCATCCGGTCAATATTGAAGTCGGCGGCATTGTTACGGTTCCGCATCCCCCGGCCCTGCAAGCCCTCCTCAGCGAGATCGAAGTAATGCAGGGGCAGTTGGAGGGGATGTTGCAACCTTTCAGAGCGGGACTTTATCCGCCCGCTGCGCCGGTCATTGCCCCGCGCCTGACGGTTGCGGTCAGTGGAGAGTTTACTCTGCAAGGGGATTCGCTCTCCCTCCCGGATGGTCGGGTACTCCCTGCTGACGCTTATGCCGGACTACTCAAGGAGAGATCGCTCCCTTGGTCGAATGCCAAAAGTCTGTCCACGGAGATCTTCTTCACCGGCGCCCTCGCCCGGCAAGAAGCTCATCATAAGCAGCAAGGGCGAGAATATGTGCCGGGGGTGGCGGGGATTCATGCCAACAACGTCGCCCAGGCCGATGAGATCGTTTGGGGCCTGGAACGCAGTCGGATTCTGATTCGGGAATTGCTGGCGATGAGCGCAGCTGAGGTTGGCAGTGTGCCGGTTCCGGTGCGAGCCGGTAGCGGCACATCGGTCATCGAAGCGCCGCGTGGCATTTTAATTCATCACTATGTGGTCGATGATCGTGGGCAAATTGTGACGGCTGACATCGTCACCCCCACCGCCATCAATCAACGCGCCATCGAAGCGCAGCTCCTTGCTGACCTGCAGGAAACCCCGGAAGCAGAGCTCGATGCAGCGGCCCAGCGTATTGTCCGCGCCTTCGATCCCTGTATCTCCTGTGCTGTGCATATTCTCAAAGTTTGACGGCGGCGGACCGGGGTTTAGCGAGTATTAAACGGTTGATTTCACCGTTTTTTTTGTATATAACGGACGGCAAGTTATCAGCCAAGGAAAGGATACTTTGATTCATGGGGAAGACCATTGCGGAAAAGATCTTTGCAGCACATCTGCGCGATGAACCGTTTCCGGGGGCGAAAGTTCTCAGTCTCGATCGCGTGCTCTGTCATGAAATAACCACTCCGGTAGCGATTGCCGACCTCCAGGCGCGGGGTAAAGACCGTGTCTTTGATCGTAGCAAGATCAAGGCGGTGATCGATCATGTGACCCCGTCCAAGGACAGCAAAACTGCCCTGCAAGCCAAAATGCTGCGGGATTGGGCGCGTCATCATGAGATTACCGATTTCTTTGATGTCGGTCATAACGGCGTCTGCCACGCCATCTTCCCGGAGAAGGGCTATATCCGTCCTGGCTTTACGGTGATCATGGGCGATTCCCATACCTGCACGCACGGCGCCTTCGGCGCTTTTGCCGCCGGGGTCGGGACGACCGATCTCGAAGTCGGCATCCTCAAAGGGGTCTGTGCCTTTCGTGAGCCGGCGACGATTCGCATCAATCTGACCGGCACCTTGTCGCCGAAAGTTTATGCCAAGGATGTCATCCTCTTTGTCATCGGCCAGCTTGGCGTCAATGGCGCCACCGACCGCGTCATCGAATTCCGCGGTCCGGTGATCGAGGCAATGAGCATGGAGTCGCGCATGACGTTGTGCAACATGGCGATCGAAGCCGGTGGCACCAGCGGTATCTGTCTGCCGGATATGACCACCGTCGATTACCTCTGGCCCTTTATCTCCGGCGAGTTTGCCAGTCGCGAAGCCGCTCTTGCTGATTATCAGCAGTGGTGGTCGGATGACGATGCGGTTTACGAAAAGACCCTCGATTTCGATATCTCCACCCTTGAACCGATGGTGACCTTCGGCTTCAAGCCGGATTGCGTCAAGCCGGTGCGGGAGATGGCCGGGGCCCCGGTCGATCAGATCTATATCGGCACCTGTACCAATGGCCGCATCGAAGATCTGCGCGAAGCCGCCGCTATCCTCAAAGGCAAAACGATCTCTGCCAATGTGCGCGGAATTGTTTCGCCGGCAACACCGAAGATTTTCCAGCAGGCGATGCAGGAAGGGATTATTGATATCTTCATGAGTGCCGGCTTCTGCGTCACCAATCCGACCTGCGGTGCTTGTCTGGGGATGAGTAACGGTGTCCTTGCCGAGGGCGAAGTCTGTGCTTCGACCAGCAATCGCAACTTTAACGGTCGGATGGGCAAGGGGGGGATGGTGCATTTGATGAGTCCAGCCACTGCCGCCGCTACGGCTATTACCGGGGTTCTGACCGACCCCCGCTCGCTTTGATGCCACTCTGCTATCGGGAGCCACTTCTATGAAAAAGCACTTTACTGGACCGGCAATTTTTCTTGACCGTTCCGATATCAACACTGATGAAATCATCCCGGCCAAATATCTGACCGAGGTGACCAAGGACGCCCTGAAGCCATATATTCTCGAAGATCTCAAGCTCGAAGGGTTTGACCCGAACGGCGCAACATTGAAGAATGCCAAGGTGGTCATCACCCGCGCCAACTTCGGCTGCGGTTCGTCGCGCGAACATGCCCCCTGGGTCTTCGAAGTCAACGACATTCACACCATCATTGCCGAAAGTTATGCCCGCATCTTCCGGCAGAACATGTTCAACGGCGGCATGCTCGCCATTGAACTCCCCAAAGAGGAGATCGAAAAACTCTTTACCCTCAAGCCGCAAGGGGATGTCGAGATTGCGGTCGATCTTGACAAGCAGATCATCACTGCGGCCGCCGGGCAAGAGTGTATCGGGATTCCTTTTGAGCTGAGTCCCTTTGATAAAGCGCTGGTTGCGGCCGGCGGGTGGGTCGATTTTGCCGACGCCCGTTATTAAGGTTGGAATGAAAGTCGTCAACAAAGAGGTCGGGATCTTCCCGGCCTCTTTGTGTCTTTGAAGTCGCGATGAAGAGAGACGATCAGGTCGATTGCCGGGGCGTCATTGTTGCCCACTACGGTGTTGCCGTCGAGGTGGCTTTTGCTGATGGCCAGCGTTGTGCCGTGCGCGTTAAACGGAACTCCGGGCATGTCATCGGCGACGAAGTCGTCATCCGCGGCGAGGTGCTGCGACGGCTGCCGCGACGCACCGAGTTGCGCCGGCGTGATGCGACCGGACATATCCATCTTCTCGCTGCCAATCTCGATCTCCTCGGCATCGTCGTTGCTCCAGTCCCGGTGATGCCTCCCAACTTCCTTGATCGTGCCATCGTTGCCGCTCGAGCTGCCGACCTGACCCCCTTTCTCGTCGTCAATAAAGTTGATCTCGACAGCGACGTGCTCATTGCCGCGTTACGTACCACCTATGCCGCATCGCTCCCCATTTTCCCCTTAAGTGCAGCCAGCGGCGCAGGACTCGACCCGTTGCGGGCTTTTTTTAGCAGCGGCCATCGTGGCGCCTTTGTCGGGACCACTGGCGTCGGCAAAAGCTCCCTGCTTAACGCCCTTTGTCCAGCCATCGACCTTCGTGTCGGTGAGCTCAATGATTATAATGATAAAGGGTGTCATACCACGACCGTTTCGACCTTGCATGCTCTCCCCGATGGCGGCGAGCTTGTCGATACCCCCGGTTTTCAGGATTTTGGCATGGTGGCGATTTCCGCTGAAGAGTTGGCTGCTTACTTCCCCGGTTTTGAGGAGAACGGCGTCAACACCTGCCGTTTCCGCAATTGCCGGCATCGCAGCGAGCCGCGCTGTGCGGTGATAGCGCGTGTCGAGCAAGGGGTGGTGTCGGCTGAGCGCTACCGCACCTATCTGGAGCTCCTTGATGAAGTCGAAGCAAGTGAAGTTGTAGACCGCCAACGCAGCTGGAAGGATTGATTTATGGCTCTTCCCTGGAAGATCATCGACAGTGTCAGCACCGAAGACGAGGGAACCCTGCAGCTGCGGCAGCGCGGCGCCAGGGATTTTCTCATCACCATCGGTACGCAAGTGTTGATGAACAGTGCCGCGCATCGTTCCGAGGTCGCCCTCGGCCAGCTCGCTTGTGCGCCCCTGCGCGATAAGCCCCGGCCGCGGGTTCTGGTCGGCGGCTTGGGGATGGGCTTCACCTTGCGCAGTGTTGTCGACCATCTCCCTGCAACCGCCCAGGTGGTGGTGGCGGAGTTGAATCCGGTCGTGGTGCAGTGGTGTCAGGGGCCCTTAGCGGTGTTGACCAACTGTGTTGTCAATGATCCGCGCGTGACTGTCGAGATCGGCGATGTCGCGGCGTTGATCAAGCGCTCTGCTGTCGGTGTTGGCGAGGCTGGTTTTGATGCGATTGTCCTGGATCTTTATCGCGGCCCGCACTTTTATGCTGATGCCGAGAATGATCCCCTGTATGGGAACAAGGCGATTCAGGCCGCCCGGCAAGCCCTCAAGGCGGAGGGGATCCTGGCTGTCTGGGGGGAGAATTATGATGAGCGCTTTGAGCAACGGCTACAGAAAGCCGGTTTTACCGTGACGGTGCAACGCCCCGGCAAAGGAGGGCTGCGTCATGCGGTCTTTCTGGCACTGCGGGGGAAATAACAAGCCAGGGCCACACCACCATCTTCATCCCTCGATTAAAAACTCGAAATCCGCCCGCGTCAACGGCACATCGCCGGCATCGCGTCCTTCCTCCAGCAAGGCCTTAAAGAGCTTTTCCTTCCGACTCTTCAGCATCATCATCTTCTCTTCCACCGTGTGCTGCATCAACAAGCGCATCACGGTTACGGCCTGGGTCTGACCAATGCGGTGAGCGCGGTCGGAGGCCTGATTCTCGACCGCCGGATTCCACCAGGGGTCGAGGTGAATGACGTAACTCGCCTGGGTGAGATTCAGGCCGCGCCCCCCGGCTTTGAGACTGAGGAGGAAGACCTGGGGTTCTTTACTCCCCTGAAAGCGGTGGACAAGATCCTTGCGCTGCGCCACCGGTGTCGATCCGTCGAGCCGCAGCCAGGGGATCCCTTCCGCAGCCAGGGCCGGTTCGATGAGGTCAAGAAAGGTGGTGAACTGGGAAAAGACCAGGACGCTGTGCCCTTCCTCCATAAGTTCGTTGAGTTGTTCGCAGAGAGCGGTAATCTTCGGCGCTGCCCCCTCGATTTCGGCGCCGACCAGGCGTGGATCGAGGCAGAGGCGGCGCAGGCGGGTGAGGGCGGCCAGGGCGGTGATGCGCGCCTGACCGGCGTTTAACTGGCTGTAAGCGGAGGAGACAGAACCGCGCAGTTCGTTGACTGTCTGTTGGTACAGAAGTTTCTGCGCTTCATTCATCTCCAGACGCAGTTCCATCTCGATCTTGGCCGGGAGCTCGTCGGCGATCATCTCCTTGCTGCGGCGCAACACAAAGGGCTTGGTCCGGGCGATGATGGTGGTGAGGCGTTGCTCGTCAACTTTGCTGCGCGCGCCGCCAAAGTCCTTTTCATCACCAAGGAGGCCGGGGAGGACGAGGTCGATGATCGACCAGAATTCGCCAAGGTGATTCTCCACCGGAGTGCCGGTAAGGGCCAATTTGAAGACCCCTTGCAGGCGCCGGGCTGCAGTAGTAATGCCGGTGCGAAGATTCTTCACCGCCTGGGCTTCGTCAAAGATAATGACATGGAAGGGGAGTTTTGCCAGCTTTTCGATATCGCGGCGCACGAGGTCGTAAGAGGTGAGGACGACATCGATATTGCTGAAGTCGGTGCTGCGATCAAGGCCGCGGTAGATAGCGGTCCGCAGCTTTGGGGCAAAGCGGGCGATTTCAATCTCCCAGTTAAAGAGGAGACTCGGCGGCATAACGACGAGATGCGGCAGTGCCTTTTTTTTCGGGGCATGACTGCTGAGTATCCCTTGTTGCAGGGCAGCGATGAGGCTGATCGCCTGCAGAGTCTTGCCGAGGCCCATGTCGTCGGCGAGGCAGGCGCCGAATTTGTGCTCATAGTGGAAGGCGAGCCAGTCGTAACCGTGGCGCTGATACTCTCGCAGCTGCGCCTGCAGTTGCGGCAGGGGGCGCGTCGGGAGGTCGGAAAAGTTCTCAAGATCGTGAAGGATTTTCGCGTCTTCCTCCGCCAGTTCGAGGCTGGCCCCGAGACGGCGCAAGGCAAGGCAGTCGAGGATGTGCAGGCGGGGAATGCGCAGGACATCTTCCCCTTTCCGCTTGCGCTGGGTCGGCGCCATGCCGGCAAGGAGGGAGAGGGCCTGCAGACTGACAGCATCGAGGAGGTGAAGCTCGCCCCCTGCTTCAAAGAGACCGTCCGCCAAGGCCCGGCGCCACTCTTCTTCACTAAAGAGGGTGCCGTTATAGCGGATCTCGGGGCGGAGCTCAAACCAGTCGATGCCGGCGGCGCTCGCGCGGATCTTGATTTCGATCGCGGCCGGGACCGTTGTCTGTCCGGCCAGAGAGAGTTCAACGCCAATTGCTTGCAGCGCCGGCAACAGCATCGGCAGGGAGCTGAAAAAGGAGCGGCGCGGCACCATCAGTTCGCCGGGGATTTGGGCATCGCGCAGGGCGGTGACACCAAAGTGCTGGTAAAGGATCTCCAGCATCGCCACTTCTTTCTGGTGGTTGCGCTGTTGCAGTACCCAGTTGTCGCCGTCGAGTTGCAACAGCCAGTTCTCATCCTGATCGCGGCTGAGAGCTTCTTCGATCATCCCCTTGGCTTCGCGCACGATGGCCCGTTTGCGGAAATCCGGTCCCTGTAAAAAGTTACGAAGGACGCGGCGATGGGCGGTAATGCCGCTTTCCCGGCGCGCCGCGAAGTAGGCATCGTAAATGACGCGACGACGTTTTAAGGTGCGCAGCGGTGCCGCAACTGCTGCAAAGCGCTCTTCACAAAAAAGGGGGAGGGCATGCTGGTCAAGTGGGAATAACCGGTTGGCTGTCTGGGTGACGGCATGAATAAAGAGTTGATCGCTATCCGTCGCATCGAGGATGACATCGATCTTGTAGTCGTTGAGCAGACGCTTCTCCGGTGCTTGGGAGTTTCCGGCGATGGCCAGAGTTAAGTCGTCCAGTTGCGGTGTTTGACCGGAAGTAGCGATCAGTTCGATACCGCTGAAGCGTTGCGGGGGGATCAGGCAACTGCCGTCCTTCTGGAGAATCCCGGCGGGGATGAGGCTGTCCCAAAGCTGCCAGTTGTCGCTGGTCAGGCGCACAAAGCGTTTGGTTACAAAGTCGGCCAGCCACCTTCGGATCCGCGTAGTGCGAGGGCTGATGTGACTGCCGTCATCGAGCAGACGGCGGACGATCAGTCCTTCCGGTTGGAGATCAAAGTGAAGGATGCCACGCCGGGGCTTCTTGTCGATCTGTACGGGTGTAAAGGTATCGCCATCCTGCATCAACAACGGCCAGGAGAAAGTGTCGTTGTCGAGGATTTGCGTGAAATGATTGGCCAGGAGGTAGCGATAATGGGCATATTCCATCGCCAACGGACGTAAAAGGAGGGGGATATCCATTGTCGTGTTGTCGACCGGTTGGCCGTTACGCAGTACGGTGAGCGGCAGGGGGTGATCAGTTTCATGGAGAAGGACACTGTAGGCTGCCGGAGTCGTTTTTTGCTGGGATGTTTCTATGTCGTTGTGGTCCAAATTCATGTGGATTAACTCGTCTGCACTGGATTTTTGCCAACCCGAAAGATCGTCGGGGGAGGGCGAATCGGGATTTTTTTCAAGAGGGGAATAATAACACTGCCGCGCTATCTTACAAAGTTTTTTTGTTATTCCTTTCTCTTGACAGTCGACGGTGAAGTCATTACATTGACGCCCGAAACAAGCTCAGGAGGTTGTCAGTTATGCCGATGTACGAATACCAATGTCTGGCCTGTGGTCATAGTTTTGAAGCCCGGCAAAAATTTTCCGATGCGCCCTTAACCACCTGTCCCGAGTGCCAGGGGGACGTGCGCAAGCTGATCTCGCAGGCCGGTTTTGCCCTGAAAGGGGGCGGCTGGTACCAACAGAGTTACGGCAGTGGTCCCGCCCCGTCTTGTGCTGCTCAAGCTGAGGGTGGCGGTTGCGCCGGTTGCCCCAAAGCGGCGAAAGAATAGATAAAGACCCCCGACTCTGCGCAGCCGGGGTTTTTTATTTGTCCACCAGGAGTCTTTTCGCGATGGACCAGTTCAGGTTCGGGCCGCAATCCATTTTTCATGGTCGTCAGTCTTGACCATGAGGCGCATTCTGGTGCTACTCTCCTTGAGCCTCTTTGTTCCGACTCTGGCCCTGTGTAGTGACCTTGGTTATTATGCTCAGGCAATACAGGGGCACGTCAAGGTTCTCCTGGCACGACAGCCGATTGAAAAGCTCCTGATGGAGTCGAACACTCCTCCTGAACTTAAAGAGCGACTGCAGCTGGTGCTGGAAATTCGCGATTTTGCCAGTCGTGAGTTGCAGTTGCCGGAGAACGGCAGCTATCGCAGTTATGCCGATATTCAGCGCGCTGCTGTTGTTACCAATGTCATTGCCGCTCCGGAGTTCTCCTTGCAGCCCCTGAACTGGTGCTTCCCTTTTGCCGGCTGCGTCAGCTATCGCGGCTATTACGATCCGCAGACTGCTGAGCGTTTTGCTGCCAGCTTACGGGAACAGGGTTACGAAACCGATCTCTACGGGGTCAGTGCTTACTCGACCCTTGGCTGGTTTGACGATCCGGTTCTCAATACTTTTATCGATTGGCCGGAAGCCGCACTGGCAGGACAGATCTTTCACGAGCTTGCCCACCAGCAGCTTTACGTTAAGGACGATTCTTCCTTTAACGAAGCTTTTGCCGAAGTTGTCGAAGCGGAAGGGGTGAAGCGCTGGCTTGCCCGCCAGGGACAGATTCCGCGGCCGGCAATAACGGAGAGACAGGAGCGGCAGCAGGCATTTACCGAACTCCTGCTGCAATCCCGTCGCGAGTTGGAAGCCCTGTACGCCTCCGGCCAGTCGGCCGAAGTCATGCGGGCAGAAAAAAAGATTATATTTAGCGAACTCCGTCAGCGTTATCAGCTTTTACGCGATGAAACATGGCAGGGGTACAGTGGTTTTGATCGCTGGTTCGAGCGGCCGGTTAATAATGCGCGTCTGGCTGCGGTCGCCACCTATCATGATCGCAAACCTTCGTTTCTGACGCTGCTGCAGCGGGCCGATGGCGATCTCGGCCGTTTCTATCGCGAGGCGGCCGCATTGGCCAGGCATCCCCGTGCTGAACGGGACGGGATTTTGGCTGAACTGGCAAAGGCACAATAACTTTTCGTCTTCGTTGTTATAAGCAATCACACATCACTGGAGGTCGTGAGATGAGCAAAGTAATCGATGGTAAGTTGATCGCAGCTGAAATGCGCAAGGAGATCGCCGCCGACGTGCAAAAGTTGGCTGCCGGAAAGGTTGTCCCCGGCTTGGCGGTTGTTCTGGTTGGTGAAGATCCGGCCAGTCGTGTTTATGTGTCGATGAAGGAAAAGGCTTGCGCTGACACCGGCATCTATTCGGCAGAGCACAAGCTTTCGGCAGAGACGACCGAGGCCGAACTGCTCACTTTGATTGCTGAACTCAACAACGACGTCCGCATTGACGGCATCCTTGTCCAGCTCCCCCTGCCGAAGCAGATCGATGAAAGCCGCGTCCTCGAAGCGATCTCGCCGAGCAAGGATGTCGACGGTTTTCACCCCTACAATGTCGGTCGTCTCGTCACCGGTAATCCCCTCTTTCAGCCCTGCACGCCTTACGGGGTGATGAAGATGCTGGAGTACACTGGCGTTGAGCTTGCCGGCAAGCATGTGGTGGTGGTGGGGCGCTCGAATATCGTCGGCAAACCGGTAGCTTTGATGTGTCTGGCGAAACATGCAACCGTAACGATCTGTCATTCGCGCACCGCGAATCTTATCGACGAGGTGCGGCGCGCTGATGTGGTAATCGCGGCGGTCGGCAGGCCGGAGATGATCAAGGGGGACTGGATCAAGCCGGGTGCCGTCGTCATCGATGTCGGGGTCAATCGCGTCGGCGAGAAGAAGTTGGTCGGCGATGTCGATTATGCCGGCGCCCTGGAGCGCGCCAGTGCGATTACGCCGGTACCGGGCGGGGTCGGTCCGATGACGATCACCATGCTCCTTTACAACACCGTCGAGAGCGCCAAACGGCGTGCCGACAAGGCAGGCTGCTAAATTTATGGGGATTCTGTCCAATACCGTCACTATTTGTCATTACGAAGTCAATGGTCCTCTGCCGGAAGGTGATCTGGCGGCCTGGGCACAAGAGCGCCTTGCCGAGCGCGGTTTTCAATCGATCGACAACAGCAGTGAAGAGGTCTCGATCGGCTGGGTTCACCTCGACGACAGTCAGGGGAGCGACTTCGCTCAGGAAGGAGACTTCCGCCGCGATAACTGGCTGGCCTTCTCGCTGCGCCGCGATCAGCGCCGCGTCCCGGCCGGTCTTTTTCGCGCCCATTTTGACCTCGCTTGTCGTGCCTATCATGCACAGAACCCCGGACTGGCGCGGATCGCCAAGGCGAAGCGGGAAGAGCTTAAAGAGGCGGTGATGGGATCCCTGCTGGCCCGCACCCTGCCGGCACCGGCGGTCTACGATATGATCTGGGATACCCGTGCCGGGATCGTCACCTTTACTTCGATCAGCCCTAAAGTTACCGAAATTTTAGAGGGCTATTTCAAGCAGACCTTCGAGGGACTGACGCTGACCCCGCTCTATCCCCTGCGTCGTGCCGAAGGGGTGATCGATCCGGCTTTGCTGCTGAAGCTGAAAGCCGCGAACCGCGCCAGTAATGAGAATTTACTTGAACAGATTCGTGATAACCTCTGGCTGGGTGAGGACTTTCTCCTCTGGCTCCTGTACCGGACGATGAACGAAGGCTCGGAGTATGCTGTCTGTCGTCCCGGTCCGGCCGCGTATGGCGAAGTCTTTGTTTCCTACCTCAACGACCGCATTGTCCTGCAGGGAGAAAGTAGTGGCGGCAGTCAGAAGATTGCCGTTAGTGGTCCGCAAGACAGTTTTCGTGAGGTCCGCGCCGCCCTGCAGGGGGGGAAGGTTGTCCGCGAAGGGGTCATCTGTCTGGAGAAGGGCGAAGACTTTTGGCGTTTCAATCTCAAAGGGGAGATCTTCACCTTTGGCAGTTTCAAAGGGCCGTCGGTGCGTCTAGAGCGCGAAGATGTCGCTGATCCGCAGCGCGAGCGCGAAGCGGTCTTTTATGAACGGATGCATATTATCGAGGAAGGGTTGCAGCTTTTTGACAGCTTGCTGGCGGTCTTTCTCCGTGAACGTCTCGGTGACAGTTGGGGTGACTTACAGCAACGCGTCGATCAATGGTTGAACGAAGGATAGACCCTGATCTCTTTTGACATTTTGTCCAAGGGTTGCTAAAGTGCCGGCCTCAATATCTGAAAGGACCTCCCCTTATTTATGTATAACATTCTGATTTCATTGGCTATCGGCTTGTTTTTCGGTGCTCTTGCCGCCTTGAGTCCATTAGGACTCTGGGGTGGATTTTTTGTTTTCGTGCTGGTGACGGTGGTTGCAATCTTTTTCGCTACGCGCATTGTGATGAAAAAGGTCACAGCGATCATGGATGTCGTGCAAAAGGATCTGCAGGCGAATCACCCGGAAAAAGCGATCAAAGTTTTGGAGACGGCCCTGGTTTATGCTCCCTGGCAGGTTTATCTCAAAGGGCAGATCCGTTCTCAAATCGGCATGATCCATTTTTTACGTCGCGATTTTGCTACGGCCTTTGAGTTCCTCAAGGAAGGCTTCATCCGTAACTGGCCGGCGATGGGGATGCTGGCCGTTACTTATATGAAGAAGAACAAGTCCTCGTTGATGACCGATACGTTTGAAAAGGCGGTCTCTGCCAACAAAAAGGAGCCGATGCTCTGGAATCTTTATGCTTACTGCCTCGAAGAGACCGGTCAGCATGGCAAGGCTATCGAAATCATGGAGAAGGGCCTGAAAAAGACCGGAGAGAACGACATCCTTAAGGCGAACCTGGTGCTGTTGCGCGACGGGAAGAAGATGAAGATGAAGGAATGGGGGGAGCTTTGGTATCAGTTCCATCTCGAAAAGACCGGAAATCTTGTCAAGGAACAGACACGAGCGATGCAGGGGCGGCGTAAAATCCCCATGCGCTGATTCTGGGAAGCTGGCTGTATGAGTAAGAAAAAGAATCATGATTTTAATAACAGCCCCTTCAAGAATTTGAAGGGGCTGTGTCTTCCCGGGCAGGCAGAGGCCAAGGCCGAACTGCCGCCGTTACAGAGAAAAGTTGTGCGCGAATATGACTTTTCGGCGGAGATGAAGGACCTGGGAGTGAAAATCCTCCCTGCGGATGAGCGCCTAAGCGAAATTGAGAGCTCGTCAGTCGTGCCGCCTTCTACCGTTGTCGAACCCGCCGCGGTCGAGCCCCGCAATGATGAAGAGCTCTTTCTGTCGGCGATTGCGGGGATGAAGGTCTTCTTTCATGATGAGATTCCTGATCTTGAGGTGCCGACAGCTACGCCGCGGCGGATGAAGTTGGTCGAGCAGGGTCGTTTGCGTCCTAGCGAGCGCCTCGATCTGCACGGTTTTTCCCGGAGTGAAGCGCGACGACGTACGGCGCATTTTCTTGAAAATGCGGTTCACCACGGTTATCCGTTGATTTTGATCATTACCGGTTGGGGGAAGAACAGCAGTGGCGAAGCGCTGCTGCGTGAAGAGGTTACGCGTTTTTTGCGCACCGACGGAGCGCCACTCATCAATGAGTGGGGGTTTGCCCCGAAAGAACTGGGTGGTGACGGTGCCCTCCTCGTCTTTCCCCGTTCCAAAAATAAAAAACCCCGCTGAGAATTCTCAACGGGGTTTTGTTCATTAGCCTTCAGGCAGCCCCCGATATGGGGGCTAACTTCGGCAACCTTCCTTGCAGCGGGTGATTGGACGGAGCATGTAGGTTAAAGTCCACATAGTTTTATCTCCTTTCCGGGGTTTCTCCCCTGTTAAGCGAAAGCTGACTCGAATCAATACAGTCTGCTTGATCCGTTTTTAAAATATACATCAGCTTTCCAAGAATTGCAACCATTATCGTCAGCTTTTTTTATTCGAACTGGTTACGGAACGCAGCAAAGGCAGCAGTCAGGCTGGCAACCTCGCTGCGCAGCTTGACAACGTCCTCTTCCAAGGCAAGGATTCTCGCTTCCTGTGCTTCGACATGGCGGCGTGCTCCTTCCGGCGCCGGTTCATGTCCCGCCGGCTCTTCCAGTTCTGGTGCGCCACTGAGCAGATGGGCGAAGCGGTTCTCTTTGCGTCCGGGCAGGCGGGGGAGTTTGATCAGCAGGGGCTCTTTACGAGTGGCCAGGAGGTGTAGCACCCCGTCGACTGCTTCGAGATTGCTGAAGGCATGCATCCGTTCGCAGCGGCTGCGCAGTTCTCCGACAGTTTGCGGGCCTCGTAACAACAGTTCGCAAAGAATCGCTTGTTCTTCCGGTTCAAGATAAAGTTTTTGTGCCAGGTTGTGTTTATATTTGGGGACACGTCCGCCATCACTTGCTGCCTGCATCACCAGTCCCTGGAAGCGCAGGGCGTCGAGACAGCGGACAACATCGGTTTCATCCAGGGTCATCACCGGGTCGCGGTTCGATTTCTGATTACAGGCATTAGTCAGGGCATTAAGAGTGAGGGGATAATATTCCGGAGTTGTCATCTCTTTTTCGATGAGACAACCGAGGACACGGGCTTCCTGGGGTGAGAGTTGTACATCCATGATGTCAGTCCCGGTAACGTTTGTTGAGATCGGCATAGGCGTCGATACGCCGATCCCGTAAAAAGGGCCAAATGCGACGGACTTGCTCGGAGCGGGCTAGGTCGACAGCGGTCACCAGAACTTCTTCGCCCCCTGCTCCCCCCTGCATCAAAATTTCCCCTTGCGGACCGGCGACAAAGCTGCTCCCCCAGAAGAGCGCGCCGGCGGTCTGGTTCGACGCATCAGCTTCAAAGCCGACACGGTTGACGCTGATCAGCGGCAGGCCATTGGCGACCGCGTGACTGCGTTGAATGGTTATCCATGCGTCGCGCTGGCGTTCCTGCTCATCGCTAGTGTCCTGCGGGTCCCAGCCGATCGCTGTCGGATAAATCAGGAGATCGGCCCCGGCCAGCGCCATCAGGCGTGCTCCTTCCGGATACCATTGATCCCAGCAGACCAGCACCCCGAGTCTGCCGACGGAGGTTTGGATCGGGGTAAAGCCGAGGTCCCCCGGGGTGAAGTAGAATTTTTCATAGTAGCCGGGATCGTCGGGGATATGCATTTTACGGTAGCGCCCGGCAATCGAACCGTCCTGCTCAATGACGACGGCGGTGTTGTGGTAAAGGCCGGGGGCGCGGCGTTCAAAGAGACTGAGGACGAGTACAACGCCGAGTTCTTTGGCGATAGAACTGAAACATTCCGTCGATGGCCCTGGAATCGTCTCTGCCGTATCAAAGTTCTCGGTCACTTCCTGTTGACAGAAGTAGAGGCCGGTATGGAGCTCCTGCAGAACAATGAGCTTCGCACCCCGGTTCGCCGCGCTGCGGATGCCGGCCAAGCTCTTTTCAATATTCACTGCGCGGTCATCGGAGCAGCTTTGTTGAATTAAACCGACTGTGAGTGATTGCATGAAGGAGGTGATCCTTGTTTGGATTGTGAATGATGTCCGAAACTATAACAGAGCGATCGACCTTTGGGTAGGGGGTAGGTGACACATCCGAGGTTCAATTAGTTTCAGGGTAAAATGCCTGATAAAATCGATTTTAAAGGGATTATGCTATTTTAATCTTTTAATTTTATAAAGATATTTCAGGGGGATAAATGAAATATCAGGCGATTAATCTCTGCTTTTGAAACAATGTTGTATACAAAAATATCTTGACTTTAAAGACCCTAATTGTTAGAAGTTTGTTCAAATTGAAGGGGATTAGCATTTGTGAAGCTAGTCCTCCCGGTTTTTTTGTCATATTCGATGATATTGAAGTCCCAGTGGATGTCTTGGTTTTATTTGTGTTGTATCGGTCGATGGGTTTCCCATCGAATATTGTCCATCATAAAGGAGAGAGAGCATGTCGACGTTGAAGGAAACGCTAAAACAGAAGATTGAGGCGCACCGTCCGCGTACCACCCGTCTTGTCAAGGAGTTCGGCAAGGTTATCATTGACCAGGTCAACATTGACCAGTGCATTGGTGGCGCCCGTGACATTCGCAGCCTCGTCACCGACATCTCCTACCTGGACCCCCAGGAAGGGATTCGTTTCCGTGGCAAGAATATCCCTGAGACTTTTGCCGCCCTCCCCAAAGCTGCAGGTTCGATTTATCCGACTGTTGAGTCCTTCTGGTTCTTCCTGTTGACCGGCGATGTCCCGACCGACGCTCAGGTGGCCGAAGTTGCTGCCGAGTGGAAAGTCCGTCAGGTCGTCCCCCAGTATGTCTTCGACGCCATCCGCGCCCTGCCGCGTGATAGTCATCCGATGGTCATGCTCTCTGTGGCGATGCTGACCCTTCAGAAAGACTCAAAATTTGCCGGTTTCTATAACTCCGGTAAATTCAACAAGATGACCGCCTGGGAATCTGTCTATGAGGATGCCAGCGATATCGTTGCACGTATCCCGGTCATTGCCGCCTTCATCTACAACCTGAAATACCGTAACGACAAGCAGACTGCGATCGATCCGAAGCTCGATATGGGCGCCAATTTCGCCCACATGATCGGCCAGAGCGAGGAGTACAAGGATGTCGCTCGTATGTACTTCATCCTTCACTCCGACCATGAGTCCGGCAACGTTTCGGCGCATACCACACACCTGGTTCATTCGGCTCTTTCCGACCCTTACTATGCCTACTCCGCGGGCCTCAACGGTCTGGCCGGCCCGCTGCATGGTTTGGCCAACCAGGAAGTTCTCGACTGGACCCTCAAGTTCCAGGAGAAGTACTGCAAAGGCGTCGAGCCGACCAAAGAACTCATCAAAGACGCGCTGTGGGACACCCTCAACGCCGGTCAGGTTATCCCCGGTTATGGCCACGCGGTTCTGCGTAAGACCGATCCGCGCTACATGGCGCAGCGCGAGTTCTGCCTGAACACCCCGGGTCTCAAGGATGACGCTCTCTTCAAAGTCGTCGCCATGATCTTTGAAGTTGCTCCTGGCGTCCTCACCGAGCACGGCAAGACCAAGAATCCCTGGCCGAACGTCGATGCCCAGTCTGGCGTTATCCAGATGTACTATGGTCTCACGGAGTATGACTTCTACACTGTCCTCTTCGGTGTCGGTCGCGCCCTCGGCTGCATGGCCAACATCACTTGGGATCGTGGTCTCGGTTACGCCATTGAGCGTCCGAAGTCGGTCACTACCGATATGCTTGAGAAGTGGGCTGCCGCTGGTGGTCGCGAGCTCAACTAAGCACAAAATTTCCATCTGTAACTGAATAAAAACAGGAGATACCGCTTCGGTGTCTCCTGTTTTTATTGGTGGTGTGCTTTTTTTGAAAAAAAGACTGTCTTCTTGTCTTAATGACGTTATAGTTGTCGCCGTAAATATTTTAATCTGAGATGGTTTTGGAGCCTTTATGCCGCAATATATTGATTTGCATTTGCACAGTACTTCTTCGGATGGACTTTATGCGCCGGATGAGGTCATGCGGATGGCCAAAGCGATCGGTCTTTCGGCGGTGGCACTGGCTGACCATGATAACGTCGATGGCATTGATGCCGCCATGCTGGCAGGTTCGGCCCTTGGGCTTGAAGTCCTGACCGCTGTCGAACTTTCGACGCAGTGGGGTGAGTACCAGGATATTCATCTGCTTGGTTATGGTTTTGATCACCATCATCCCGAATTGCTCGAAGCCTTGGCGGGTTTTCGGGATTTTCGTGAACGTCGCAATGAACATATCGTTGAGCGCGTCAATGAAAAGTTACTGGGGGAGGGGCGTACACTGCTCGATCTTGCGACAGTACAGGAGAAGGCCGGCGGGACGATCGGTCGCCCGCATATTGCCATGGCCCTTCTTGATGCCGGACACGTACAGAATAAAGAGGAAGCCTTCGAGCGCTATCTGGTGCCATGCAATGTCGAGAAGCGTTTCTTCCCGATCGAAGATGCCATTGCCATGATCCATCGGGCCGGCGGCGCGGCGGTGTTGGCGCATCCCCCGTATATTACTCCGGATCGCCGTACCCTTGAAAGTCTGGTCAAGAGCTTTACAAAGCTCGGTCTTGACGGTGTCGAGGCTTACAACAACGGCGCAGACAATGACATGATCGATTGGACGATCTCTCTAGCGCGGCGTAATGGTCTGGTCGTCACCGGGGGGTCTGATTTTCATGGTGCTGCCGGTGAAGTTTTGACTCTCGGCGGTCACCGCGGCAACCTCAAAGTTCCCGCCAAATATCTCGATGAAATCAACGCGGTCATTTATCGCCGGCAGCAGGAGGTCTAATGCTTCCGTTGCAATCGTTCTTTGCCACCGCGCCCCTTGGTGTTGAGCCCCTCCTGGCGGAAGAGTTACGTTCTTTGGGTGCGATGTCTCTGCGGGAAACCCGCGCCGGGGTCTACTTTAGCGGTACACTCGAACTTGCATATCGCGTCTGCCTCTGGTCGCGTCTGGCGAGCCGGGTTTTTCTGCCCTTGGCGGAATATGCCGCTACCACGCCGCAAGAACTTTATGAGGGGGCGAGAAACATCCCTTGGAGTGAACATCTCGACAGCGGCGCGACCTTTGCCGTCGATGCTACAATCACTTCCTCCGAAATCACCCATTCCCGTTTTGCCGCTCTCAAGATTAAGGATGCCATTGTCGACGTGCTGCGTGAAGAGCGGGGTTTTCGTCCTGACGTCGATGTCGATAAGCCGGATCTCCGCTTCAATCTGTATCTGCGTCGGGACCGGGCAATTGTTTCTCTCGACCTCTCCGGCGAGAGTCTGCATAAGCGCGGCTATCGTCAAGAGACCGTTTTGGCCCCCCTCAAAGAGAATCTGGCGGCGGCGATTCTCCTGCGTGCCGGTTGGGCCAAGATTGCAGCTGCTGGCGGCTCACTGATCGATCCGATGTGCGGTTCCGGAACTTTTGTCATCGAAGCGGCATTGATTGCTGCTGATATTGCACCGGGACTTTACCGCGAGGATTTTGGTTTCAAGCGGTGGCGCGGTCATGACGATGCTTTGTGGCGTCCGTTGCTGGCTGAAGCCCGGCAGCGTCGTGAAGTCGGCATGGCCTCTCTGCCCCTTCTTTACGGGTTTGACAGTGCCGCCGGGGCGATCCGGGCAGCGCGCATCAATGCCGATGCCGCCGGTTTTGGTGGCAAGTTGCGTTTTGAGCGTCGCGATGTCGAGGGGTTGGTTCGCACGCCGGGGAGCACGGCCGGCCTGGTGGTCGTCAACCCTCCATACGGTGAACGTCTCGGTGAGAAGACTCAACTTGCGCCTCTGTATGGCGCTCTAGGTGCCCGGCTGCGCAGTGATTTTATCGGCTGGAAGGCGGCGATCTTTACCGGTAATCCCGATCTGGCGCGGGCCATGGAGATCCGTCCGGTCAAACAGAATACCCTCTTCAATGGCGCCCTGGAGTGTCGACTCCTTCACTTTCAGATTGAAAACGAATATTTTTATGGTGCTGCGACCCGCCCGCCCGGTGAAGAAAAGCCTCTCTCTGCCGGGGCGGAGATGTTCGCCAATCGATTGCGCAAGAATTTAAAGAGTCTCGGCAAATGGGCGCAGAGTCAGGGGATTGAGTGTTATCGCCTCTATGATGCTGATATGCCCGAATATGCCGTGGCCGTCGATCTGTACGGCACCGCCGTGCATGTGCAGGAGTACGAAGCACCGAAGACGATCGATGAAGAACAGGCACGCTTGCGTCTGGTCGAAATTATGACGGCTCTGCCAGTGGCATTACAGGTTCCAAGGGACAAGATTGCGCTCAAGGTGCGCAAAAAACAGAAGGGAACAGCACAGTACGAAAAGTTTGGTGCTGAAGGCCGGATGCTGGAAGTGCGGGAAGGGGAGGCGCGTCTGCTGGTAAATCTCACGGATTATCTCGACACCGGTCTCTTTCTTGATCATCGCGATACCCGGCAGATGATTCATCAACTGGCGCGGGGCAAAGAGTTTCTCAACCTCTTTTGTTATACCGGCGCAGTGACCGTGCAGGCCGCTCACGGGGGAGCGAGAAGATCGGTCAGTGTCGATATGTCTGCGACGTACATCAAGTGGGCCGAGCGTAATTTTATTCTCAATGGCATGAGTACCAGCACCCATGAACTGGTTCAGGCCGACTGTCTGACCTGGGTGAAAGAGACGCGGCGTAAATTCGATCTGATCTTCCTTGATCCGCCGACCTTTTCTAACTCGAAGTCGATGCGCACGACTTTTGATGTGCAGCGTGATTATGTCCCGTTGCTGCGCTCTACCAGTCGTCTGCTCAATCCCGGCGGCGTGCTGATCTTCTCCAATAACAACCGGCGCTTTAAAATGGATGTTGATGCCTTGCCGGAACTGGAGATTATCGATATCACCGCCAAAACGATCCCCCGCGACTTTGCCCGCAATCCGCGGATTCATAACTGCTGGCAGATTACCCGTAAGGGCTGATGTCCGTCGGGTTTTTAACGATAATAGGATTCGCCGTAGATATTGGGGCGACTACCAAGTCGGTAGTCAAAGTAGGCAAAGATGGTGAGGGTTTCGTAGCGGTAAGCATCGGGGAGAAAGCCGAAGCGTGGTTCTGCTGCGCGAACCGCCCGCGCTGCTTCCGCGTCGAGGCGTGGCGAGCCACTCGATTTGAGCAGTTCGGGTTCATTGACTAGTACCCCGGCGCGATTGATTTCGATCCGGTAAAGAGAGACGCCAAACTCACCCCGAGCGATCGCTTCTTTGGGGTAGTCCCAGACATCCTCGACAGAATTACGAAAGCGTTTATAGAAAGAACCGAGAATATCTTTCTCGGTATCGAGCCAGACTGCTCGTCCCTCCTCGACATCCCGTCGCATTTTTCGATTTGTTTCCGGATCCAGATCCGCAATGCTCTGCGCCGCACTTTTAGCTGACGACAGTAAATTTTCCAGACTCAGAACCGGTATGTTTCCACTCTCGCTGACCGGTGGACCTATCGGCCGGATGGCTTCCTGCTGTGCTCCTTCTGTTATTATTGGAGGGTTTTCAGTGGTCGTCGCTACCGTTGTCGTGTCCCGTGAATCTCTCCCTTTGGGTGCTTCTTCGCGTTCAGTCATCTGCTCACTCTCCGCCATCCTTCTAGCCGGTTGAGTGCGCAGGGTGTCCTGTTGGCGCATGGGAAGATCAAGTTCACGGGGTTTTTGTTCTGCTTCGCGCAGGTCGACAAAGAAGGGCACGGGGGTGATTTCAGGCGTTACAGTTTCCTCCCCTCTTGTCGCGAAGTAAAGAAAGACCCCGAGATGCAGGAGGAGGGAGAGAACTACAAAGAGAGAAAAATGGCGAATTATGCGTGGCATGACCATCCGGTCTGACGAAATATTTTTCTTAGTATAAACGATTGGGTGAGTACAAACCAGCGCTTCATGCAAGGGGAGAGAAAAGCAGGGTGGCGGGGCAGGGTGATTGCTCTTTCCTTGGACTTCTGCTAGATTCTTCGATCAATTCTGTAAATTTAGCCGTTATTTGACGATGGAGTCCACTTTTGTTTGAATTCACGCTTCTTGCTACCGATAAACAGACCGCTGCCCGCCGTGGGCGATTAGAGACGCCGCATGGTGTCATCGAAACCCCGATCTTTATGCCGGTGGGGACGCATGCCGCGATGAAGGCAATGACTCCTTTGCAAGTTGAGGAGTGCGGCGCGCAGATTATTCTGTCCAACACCTATCACCTGCACCTCAAACCAGGGGAAGCTCTGGTACAGAAAGCGGGGGGGTTACACCAGTTCATGAACTGGCATAAACCGATTCTCACCGATAGCGGCGGTTTTCAGGTCTTCTCCCTGCCGAAAAAACGGATCACCGAGGATGGCGTCTTTTTTCGTCACGAAGTAAGTGGCGAGGAGATTTTTCTCGGGCCCAAAGAGGCGATCACGATTGAAAACGCTCTCGGCGCCGATATTATTATGGCTTTCGATGAATGTATCCCTTATCCGGCGACGCATGACTATTCTGCCAAGTCGATCAAAAAGACCTTACGCTGGGCTGAAACCTGTCTGAAATCGCACAAACGTTCCCACGATCAAGCCCTTTTCGGTATTGTTCAGGGGAGTGTTTATGAAGATTTGCGCCGGGAATGTGCCCTTGAACTGGCAGGACTCGATCTCCCCGGTTACGCCATTGGCGGGGTTTCGGTCGGGGAAGGTTTAGAGTTGTTGAAGAAGGTTGTCGATTACACCGCTCCCTTCCTGCCGGTGCACAAGCCGCGTTATCTGATGGGGGTCGGACTCCCCGAAGATATCTTGGAAAGCGTTGAGCGCGGCATGGATATGTTTGACTGTGTTATCCCCACCCGCTATGCACGCAGTGCCACCCTCTTCACCACCCGCGGCAAGTTGCGCTTGACTAGTCGGCGTTTCCGCCGTGATTTTTTCCCGATCGATGCCAGTTGCGACTGCTATTGCTGTAAGAACTTTACCCGTGCTTACCTGCATCACCTGTATAACGCCAATGAGATTCTTTCGGCAATTCTCGCGGCGATTCA